>NZ_JBQVNP010000216.1:0-5879 GCF_052436255.1 Roseateles sp.
CGCCCGGCAGCGGCTGGCCGGCCCGCAGTTCCAGCTGCAGGCGCGCCTGGGTCACGGCACTGGCGGCGCGCGTCGCCTCACCGCGCGCCGCCTCGAAGGCGGTGCGGGCGCGGGCGCGCTCCAGGCCGGAGGTCGCGCCGAGTTCATGGCGCCGCTCGATCAGCGACAGGCTGCGCTGCTGGCTGTCGCGCAGCTGCAATGCCAGAGCCAGGCGCTGCTGCTCGGCGGCCAGAGACAGCCAGGCATTGGCCACCTCGGCCACCAGGCTGAGCTGCGCGCTGCGCTGGGTTTCCTGCTGGGCCAGGTAGCGCGCCAGGGCCGCACCTTCCAGGCTGCCCAGGCGGTTGAAGAGGTCGATCTCGTAGCTGGCCAGGCCCAGGTTGACGGCGTAGCTGCTGGCGGTGACGCCACCGGCGGTGCGCTGGCGGCCGGCTGAGGCGCTGGCGTTAAGGTCGGGAATGCGGTCGGCCTCGGTGATGCGGTACTGCGCGCGCACACGCTCCACGACGGCGGCGCTGGCACGCAGGTTGCGGTTCTGCGCCAATGCGACGCCCACCACCTGGCGCAGCCTCGCGTCGGCGAAGAATCCGTCCCATTCATGCGCCGCGCCCGGCACCGCTTCGACCGGCGTGGCGCTGACACGGAAATCCTCGCGCAGCGGTGGCGTGCCCTTGTCGCGCGCCGGCACGAGGTTGCCGCAGCCGGCCAGCAGCAGTGTGCCGCCTGCGGCCAGGAGGGTCAGGTGTTGCCGCTTCATGCCTTCACCTCCGTCGTGACAGCAGCCGCCTTGCTGCGGCTGAACCGCTGCCTGACCCACAGATAGAACAGCGGCACGAAGAAGATGCCGAGCACCGTGGCGCTGGCCATGCCGCCAAGCACGCCGAAGCCGATGGCCTTCTGCGAGCCGGAGCCGGCACCACTGGAATAGGCCAGCGGCAGCACGCCCATCATGAAGGCCAGCGAGGTCATCAGGATGGGGCGCAGGCGCTGCCGGCTGGCCAGCAGCACGGCGTCCATCAGGTCCATGCCCCGGGCCATCAGGGTCTGCGCGAACTCGACGATCAGGATGGCGTTCTTGGCCGACAGGCCCACCGTCGTCAGCAGGCCGACCTGGAAGAACACGTCGTTGTTCTGCCCACCCAGATGGCTGGCGGCCAGCGCGCCCAGGATGCCCAGCGGCACCACCAGCATGACGCTGAACGGCACCGACCAGCTCTCGTAGAGCGCTGCCAGGCACAGGAAGATGAACAGCACCGAGACGGCATAGAGCAGCGGCGCCTGGTCGCCCGACAGGCGCTCCTGGTAGCTGCGGCCGGCCCATTCGTAGCCGATGCCCGGGGGCAGCTCGGCCAGCACTTCCTCCATCACCTGCATGGCGACGCCCGAGCTGACACCCGGGGGCACGTCGGCCTGGATCTCGTAGGCCGAGCTGCCGTTGTAGCGCACCAGCTGGCGCGGGCCGTTGATCCACTTGCTCGACGCGAAGGCGGCGAACGACACCATCTGCCCGGCGTTGTTGCGCACATACCAGTGATTGAGGCTGTCGGGCGCGGCCCGGTAGGCGCCCTCGCCCTGCACCAGCACGCGCTTGACGCGGCCGCGGTCGATGAAGTCGTTGACATAGGCGCCGCCCAGCGCGATGGACATGGTGTCGTTGATGACATTGGGCTGCACGCCCAGCACGCCGGCCTTGTGGTCGTCGATGCTGATCTGCAGCTGCGGCGTCTCGGTCAGGCTGTTGGTGCGGGTGCGGCTGAGCTCGGGGCGCTTGTTGGCCAGCTCGATGAGCTGCTCGCGCGCCTCCACCAGCTTGTCCTGGCCCAGGCCGCCCAGGTCCTGCAGGAAGAGCTGGATGCCGGCGCTGCCGCCCAGGCCGCGCACGGTGGGGGGCTGCACGATGAAGACATTGGCGTCGCGGATGCGGCGGCCCAGCTCACGCGTGAAGCGCTCGGCCAGCGCACCCGAACTCTGCTCGGGCGCCTTGCGCTCGCTCCAGTCCTGCAGGCGGATGAAGCCCTGGCCCGAGCCCTGGTCGCCACCGGCGCCGCGCACCACGTTGTAGAACTGCACTTCCTTCTGCTCGGCCAGAAAGGTCTCGAGCTGCTGCATCACCACCTCCAGGCGCTCGCTGGTCGAACCGGGCGACATGCGCACCTGGATCTGCAGACCGCCCTGGTCTTCGTCGGGCAGGAAGGACGTCGGCAGGCTCTTGTACATCCAGGCCATCGCGGCGATCACTGCCACGTAGACGGCAAAGCTGCGCACGCCGCGCCGGCTCATCCAGCTCACGCCGCGCACATAGCGCTCGGTGAAGGCGTCGAAGTGGCGGTTGAAGCCGCCAAAGAACCAGTCGAGCTGCCTGCCGAACGGCCCGCCGTGGGCCGCATGCTCGCCCTTGTGCACGGGCTTGAGCACCGTGGCACAGAGGGCCGGCGACAGCGTCATCGCCACCAGCACCGACAGCACCATGGCGCTGACCACGGTGATGGAGAACTGCCGGTAGATGATGCCGGTGGAGCCACCGAAGAAGGCCATCGGGATGAACACCGCCGACAGCACGACGGCAATGCCGACCAGCGCACCGGTGATCTCCTGCATGCTCTTCCGGGTCGCGTCCTTGGGCGACAGGCCTTCCTCGCGCATCAGCCGCTCGACGTTCTCGACCACGACAATGGCGTCGTCCACCAGCAGGCCGATGGCCAGCACCAGGCCGAACATGGTCAGCGAGTTGATCGAGAAGCCCGCCACCGCCAGCACGCCGAAGGTGCCCAGCAGCACCACCGGCACGGCGATCGCGGGGATCAGCGTGGCGCGCAGGTTCTGCATGAACAGATACATGATGGCCACCACCAGCAGGATGGCCTCGATCAGCGTCTGCACCACGCCCTCGATGGACACGCGGATGAAGGGCGTGGTGTCGAAGGTGACCGTGGCCTTGTAGCCCGGCGGGAAGAAAGGCTCCAGCTCCTTGATCTTGGCCTTGACCGCATCGCCGGTGGCCAGCGCGTTGGCGCCGCTGGCCGGGAAGATCGCCACGCCCGCGGCGGTGCGGGCGCTGGAGCGCACATTGGTCGTGTAGCTGTCGCGGCCGAGTTCCACACGCGCCACCTCGCCCAGGCGCAGCGCCGAGCCGTCGGGTTGCACACGCAGCACGACGTTCCTGAACTCCTCGGCCGTGGTCAGCTTGGAGCGCGCGGTGATGATGGCCGTCAGGCGTTGGCCGGGCGGTGCCGGCTGGGCGCCGATCTGGCCGGCCGAGACCTCGGTGTTTTGCTGCTGCAGCGCGGTGCGGATGTCACCGGGCACGAGGCTGTAGCGCTGCAGCTTCAGCGGGTCGAGCCAGATGCGCATGGCATAGCCGGAGCCGAAGACGTTGACGTCGCCCACGCCCTCGACGCGGCTGATGATGTCGACCAGCGTGCTGTTGAGGTAGTCGCCCAGGTCGCTGGAGCTGACCGCCGGGTCGTCGCTGGTCAGCATCATCACCATCAGGAAGTCGGTGCCCGACTTGGTGACGCGCACGCCCTGGGCCTGCACCGCCTGCGGCAGCCGGCTGATGATGGACTGCACCTTGTTCTGCACCTGCACCTGGGCGGTGTCGGGGTCGGTGCCGGCGACGAAGGTGAGCTGGGTGTTGGCATTGCCGGCGGCGCTGCTGCTGGACTCGATGGACAGCAGCCCGTCGATGCCCTTGAGGCTCTGCTCGACGATCTGGGTCACCGAATCCTCGATGGCCTTGGCCGAGGCGCCCGGGTAGCTGGTGTTGATGGACACGCGCGTGGGCGCGATGTCGGGGTAGCGCTCCAGCGCCAGCTGGTGGATGGCGCCGCCGCCGGCCAGCATGATGACGATGGCGATGACCCAGGCTAAGATCGGCCGGTCGATGAAAAAGGAGGCCATCGTGTCAGCCTGCCTTGGCGGCCGAGGCCGCCGACGCCGCGCCGGCCGGCGCCTTGCCCTCGCCCTTCTTCTTCGGTGTCGAACCCGCCGGCACCGGTGTCACGACCTGGTTGGGGCGGGCACGCTGCAGCCCTTCGACGATGAGCTTGTCGCCGACCTTCAGGCCGCTGGTGACCAGCCACTGGTTGCCGACCGCGCGCTCCAGCACCAGGCGGCGGCGCTCCACCTTGTTGCCCTCGCCGACGACCAGGGCCGCGGCATCGCCGGTGGGGGAGCGGGTGACGCCCTGCTGCGGCACCAGGATGACGCCGCTGTCCACGCCGGCCAGCAGCTGAGCGCGCACCACCATGCCCGGCAGCAGGCTGCCCTTGGGGTTGGGCACCGTGGCGCGCAGCGTCACCGCGCCGGTGCCGCGGTCCACCGTCACGCCGCTGACCTGCAGCGTGGCGGGCTGCGGGTGCACGCTGCCGTCCTCCAGCATCAACTTCACCTGGCGGCTGCCACTGCCGCCTTCGAGCTGGCGGCGCAGCGTCAGCATCTCGGCGCTGCTCTGCACGATGTCGACCTGCATCGGGTCGAGCTGCTGCACCGTGGTCAGGGCCTGGGTCTGGTTGGCCGTCACCACCGCGCCCGCGCTGACGGTCGAATTTTCGACGCGCCCGCAGATGGGCGCGACGATGCGCGCGCGGTCCAGCTGCACGCGGGCGGCATCCAGCGCCGCCTTGGCCACGGCCACATCGGCCTCGGCCTGCTTGAGCAAGCCGGCGCTGTCGTCGGCGGCCTGGCGGCTGATCGCATCGGCCTTCAGCAGTTCGACGTCACGCGCGGCCTTGCTGCGGGCCACGGCCAGTGAGGCCTCGGTCTTCTGCAGCGCCGCGCTAGCGCGGGCGCGCTCGGCCTCCAGGCCGGCGGCGTCCAGTTGGTAGAGCGGCTGGCCGGCCTTGACCGTCGAGCCCTCGGTGAACAGGCGCTTGAGCACGATGCCGCTGACCTGCGGGCGGATCTCGGCCACCTGGCTGGCCGACAGGCGACCGGGCAGATCCAGCTCCAGCGGTGCGTCCTGCGTGCTGACGCTCACGACGCCGACCTCGGGCGGCGGCGGCTTGGCGCCGGCCTTGGCCGCGTCGGTGCCGGCCTTGTCCTGGCACGCGCCCAGCAGCAACAGGGCCGCCAGCGCGGGGAGGGCGAGAATCTTGCGCACATGCTTGTCCATGGCGCCGCATGCTGCCAGCAGAATGTGGAGAGAGCTTGAAGTCACCTGCAGCGGCCGGGATTGCTTGCCCCGAGGGCCGCGCCGCCGCCACCATTGCCCCCTGATGATGAAGCTCAGCCTGACCGCCCGCCTGTTTGCCGCCGTGTTCAGCACGGCCATGGCCGTGGCCCTGGCCATGGGCGTGTTCACCCACGTCAACCTGAACCGCGACTTTCTCGGCTACCTCAACGAGCAGGCGGTCAACCGGCTGGACCTGGCCCAGGTCAGCGTCACCGCGGGCTACCGTGAGAATGGCGGCAGCTGGGACTTCCTGCGTGAGAAGCCCGAACTGTGGGGCCGGCTCTTGCGCCCGCGCGTGCCGGAGGGTCAGGCACCGGCGGTCAAGTCCAGCCCGGCCGAGCTGACCGGCGCCACGCGCCGCTTTGCACTGCTCGACGTCGACCGGCAGCGCATCGCCGGCTTCACACAGCCGTCTCCGCACGCTGTCGAGCGCCCGATCGTCGTCGATGGCCTGACGGTGGGCTGGCTGGTGCTGACGCCCTTCGAGTCGGTCAGCTCGGGCGCCGAAAAGCGCTTCGCCGATGCGCAGCTGCGCTCGGCGTGGGCGGTGGGCGGCGGCGCGGTGCTGCTGGCCGGCGGTGTGGCCTTCTGGGCCTCGCGCCGCCTGCTGCGCCCGGTGCGGCGCGTGGCCGAAGCCAGCCACCGCCTGGCTGCCGGCGACTACGGTACGCGCGTGCCCGTCACCGCCAGCAAGGACGAGATCGCC
>NZ_JBQVNP010000217.1:0-5833 GCF_052436255.1 Roseateles sp.
CCGGTGCCGATGGTGATGGCCGTGATGTCCTCCAGCGCGTACCCGGCCTTCACGGCCAGCGCGATGGCGGCAACCGTCGGATCGTGGTTGAAGAAAGCGCCGTCGATGTTGCCTTCGTACGAGCCCAGTTGCCCCGGCATCGCGCCGCTGGACGTGGCCGCCTTTGCGACCAGCACGTCGCCGTGGTCCGCGATCATGTTCGTGTACATGACCGGCTCCCACGGCGTCGGCGTTTTCACGCCGTCCTTCAGCGCGGCACCGCCGACGTTGAACGACACGAACAGCGCGCAGCGCCCGAGGTCGGACACCTTCGCCGTGGGGTGCAATTTGAGCTGCGAGGCGAAGACCTCGTCGATCGAGTACGCGGGCACGTTCGGGTCCGAGTTCATCTTGTTGTAGAAGTCGATCTCCTTCGTGGTGAAGAAGGTGATGAGGTCCTGCGGCTTCGTTCCCGCGAGCAGCTCGCTGGTGATGATCGAGCCCGTCGAGCATCCGGCGATGAGGTCGGTGTTGTCGATGATCTGCGGGTACTTCGTGTACAGCTTGTTCAGGATGGTGACGGACATCAGGCCCCGTATGCCACCGCCAACGAACGAGAGGATGGTGAATTTCTGCTTTTCCGCCATTGCCAACTCCTTTCAAGAGAAATGACTTCCCGGCCGGGGAAGCGGAGTCTGGGCGCTCGGCATGTTTGCCGCTACGAGTGGAATCCCGTTCAATCCAACTCTGTAATTCCGCAAGCCGCGCAAGCATTCGGAATGAAACCTCGAGCGCCGGAAATTGGCGCGAAGGTTCTCTTCTTCACACGGCGCAATCGCAAAGCGCATCGAGCGCGTACCTAAGTTCGCGCTCTTCGTCGGAGGTCAATGCGAGAGCCAGGTTTCGGAATTCAGCTTGGTAGCAAGGCAGCATCAATGTTGCGGAGAGCGCATGGGTGCCGTCGCTTCCGCGCGCGATGTGCTCGTGGCACGCCACGACGCTTCGATGGATTTCGAGCGCACGCGCGACTTTGGCAGAAGGCTGCCGCGTCGCGCTGCCGCTGCTTCTCGTGATGAACATTGCCAGCTCCTCTTGGCGCGCTTCGAGTGGCGCCGTGAAGTCACTCTATTCAAGGCTGGGCGGAGTGGTGAGTAACAACATCGTCGTGAATCCGGATGGCGGTGTTGGTGCCGGAGCCCATGGATGCGATCATTCGCCGCGGCAAGGTGCAATGCCTTGCCCATGGCACGCAGGTGCCATCACCAACAAACAGACGAGGAGATTCGCGTGGATCAAGGTGTCCGGAGGGTGTTCGTCGTTGCGCGCCCGGTGCGCGCTGCGTTGTCGGTTTCGCTGATTGCAGCCGCAGTGCTGCTCGCGGCCTGCGGTGGTGGAGGTGGCGGCGGAGGTGGTGGGGGCGGTGCCATCCTGCCCATCGTCGTGGCGCCTCCTCCTGCCAGTGGGGGTGGCAATCCGGGCACCGGCAGCGGCTATCCGCATGCCTCGGAGCCCGTCGGCACGGTCCGCCAGATCTACGACGGCGCCCTGTCTCCAGACCTCGCCGTCAACACATACCGCAACACCGACCGGCTGTTCCCGACACGGACGATCGAGCCCGGCGGCACGCCCTACGCGCTGCCAGCGGCCGCCTCCCAGTTGACCCAGCTGAGCTTCTCGACTGGCGGCGCGACCTACAGCATGGCCGACTTCATGGCCGCCAACCGCGTGGCCGGCTTGCTGATCCTGAAGGACGGCAAGATCGCCAACGAAACCTACCAGTACGGCAACACGCAGAAGACCCGCTGGATGTCCATGTCGGTGGCCAAGTCGATCACGTCGACACTGGTCGGCCTGGCGGTAAAGGACGGCTACATCGCCAGCCTCGACGATCAGGTGATCAAGTACGTGCCGCGGTTGGCGGGAAGCGCCTACGACGGCGTCACGGTGCGCAATGTGCTGATGATGGCCTCGGGCGTGAAATGGAACGAGACCTACACCGACCCTTCATCCGATCGCCGTCAACTGCTGGAGGCACAGCTCGGCCAGAAGCCGGGTTCGGCCATGGACCTCATGAGCAAGCTGCCTCGCGTGGCCGCGCCGGGCTCCGTGTACAACTACAGCACCGGTGAGGCGCGGGTGGCCGGCGAGATCGTCTACAACGCGGTCAAGAAGCCGCTGGCGCAGTACCTGTCCGAGAAGGTCTGGTCGAAGCTCGGCATGGAAGCACAGGCCAACTGGTGGCTGGACTCGCCGGACGGCATCGAGTTCGCGGCCGGCGGCATCAGCGCGACCTTGCGCGACTATGGTCGCTTCGGCATGTTCGTCATGAACGACGGCTTTGCCGGCGGGCAGCAACTGCTGCCCACGGGATGGGTCACGGAAGCGGGCTCTCCCAAGGTACTGAGCACCGGCACCGCATCGGACTACGGCTACATGTGGTGGCTCCCCACCAACAAGAGCAGCCAGTCTGCGGTGGACGGCGCATTCTTCGCGGTCGGGATCATGGGCCAGCAGATCTACATCAACCGCAAGGAAAAGGTCGTAGTCGTCATCTGGGGAGCGCAGACCAACCCGACAGCGACCGGCATTCCAGCGGTTCCGTTCTTCGATGCGGTCGTGTTGGCGCTCAAGTAGCTGCGGTGCGCGGGCTCTTGCAGGACGCTAGAGCCCGAAGGTCGAGACCGAAGCCCAGAGCGCGCCCAGGCCCACCAGCGCCATCGCAGCCACGAAGATCAGGAGTGCTGGCGGAAAGCGGAAACTTTCCTATCCCGTGAAAAGTTCCTGAGCGGTTGACGATAGACAACAGTCTTAGCGCTCCAAGTCCCATACAACGCCCCGTCACACAACGGGAGCGCATTGAATGGAGCGAAAGATTCTTGTAGTCGGAGATCCGCCAGCCCCTGGCGGCCAGGTATTGCCGTACGACGGCCCCATGTTCGATCTGTATGGACATCGCGTCGCCCTGATCGGTGGCCGAGCCTACTGCGAGGGCTGCAACAGCGTGGGCATCATCGCCAAGGCCGGAGGACCACGGCGTCCGGAGTTCATTTCGGAAGCTGCTCTGGAAGGAGACGTCGTGGTTTGCCACTGCGTGGCACCGCAACCATTGCGCGCCACCCTGCAACACACGTCGACTTATGACGACGGGGCGCACCATGCCACGGCAACGCCCATGATCGCGACCACCTGGCCTGCCGGAGAGATCGCCGCCTTGAAGCAGGCGGTGGACGAGCATGTCACTCACCCACCCGAAGCCGATCAGACCGAAAGAATCTGCTCGAACATGACGAACAGGGAGTTCGCCGTCTTGGTGATAAAGCTGCGAGATATGGCGGTCGACTACATCGTGAAAAGACGGCTCCCTGAATTGGCGCGCTGGGACGAGGAGGCCCAGGCGCGAGCAACCGAGTGGTTCGGCGCGGCCGACCAGGGCATCCGGGAGTATCTGCAAAAGGGTTTGGCCGCATGCGCTCTTGTGCTCCAAGAACTGGAGCCGAAGAACTTCATTCGATACATAGAGGGAGGCAAGATCGCGACTTGCGTCCTGGCAAGCATGAATGGCGCCGCCGCGGCGGTGTGCAAACCTGATACAGCCACCCGCACCATTGCAATCGCGCCCATCTTCTGCAATTTCAAGTTCGACAACAAAACCAACTTCGACACGGGTGCGGTGATGGATGGTGACTCTAGGCTGTTGGCGCTGGTGCATGAGGTGACCCATTTCGATGACACCTTTTCTTCGAATGACACCTGGTACGGAACAACGCGGTCGAGAGAACACGCCGAAGACTCCAGGTCTCGCTTCAATGCGGACAGTCTCGCGTCCTATATCCTCGGCGTTACCGGTTGAGGCATATCGTGATCAAGCACTTTCGATTCCTGGGAGCCTTGGCTCTGACCTTCGCGATGCTCAGCCCGGCCGCCGTGCTCGCATGCAGCCCCATCAAGGTCTTCTATGTGTACTTCGATCGCGACTCTGCGACGGTTGCCGCCGACCAGACCCTGAAGCTTCGCGTCTGGATGCAGGAGCTTCGGGCGCGATACGCCAACCATGAGGCGATCTACATCGGAGCATCAGTCAACCCGGAAGAGCGAGACCACGATCCCAAAGGCCTGGGCCTCGAGCGGGCACGCAATGTAGCTCGCGTTCTTAAAGAAGATCTGCATTTCAGCGCCAGGGTCGCTCTTCCGAGAAGCAGCTATGTTGCAGACCCCGGGTCACTTGCGAGCGGTGCGGCTGAAGACCCGCGAGTTCTTGGAGTGCAGCTCGACTTCCTGCCGGCTTGTCCGCACGAATGCACATGCCAACTTGGTGATCCACTGCATACACCCCCGGCTACTCGCTGACCAAGTGGCCGTCGCAGGCCGCTCAGGAACCTCTGCGCGTCGCAGCCCAATCCGAAAGGATCTCCACTGCCTCGCGATCCATCTTCTGCTCCGCAGGCAAGCTGCGCTGCACAAGCGTCGCACCAGCCTCGGCGCGCAGCGCCTCCACATCGATCGGATGCCGAGCCGCCACCGTCACGCCATCGAAGGCCTTCCCCGACTGCGCGAGCGAGGCCGCGTAATACAGCTTCGCGATACCCGCGATATGCATCGCCGCCGCGCACATCGCGCCGGGCTCGCCCGAGGTGTAGAGCTCGCAGCCCAGCAGGTTGCCGGTGCCGAGCTTGCGGCATGCATCGCGGATCGCTTCGACTACGCCATGCGATGTCGGGTCGTGGTGTGCGACGGAGTGGTTGAAGCCTTCGCCGACGATCACGCCGTCTTTCACGACGACGGCACCGAAGGGCTCGGTGCCGGGCTCGCTCAGCGCTTGTGCAGAGAGGGCAATCGCCCGCCGCATGAACTGTTCCTGGTACATCGTGTTCAGACCTTTCTGGTAGCCGCGCTGTCGAGCGCGGTGAGGGATGGTGCGCCGGCTTGAGGGCCGCGCGCAACGAAGAGGCCCGCCGTGGCGGCTGCATAGCGACGCGGATCGAATCGCAGCATGAGCGGCAGCAGCGCCACCACGACCACCGCGAGGTAGGCCCACGCGAGCGTGAAGCCGCCGGTCTGCTCGCGCACCCAGCCGGTGACGAAGGGCGCGAGCGCGGCGATCATGAAGCCGACGCCCTGCATGAAGCCCGCGAGGGCGCCGGCCTGCGCGGGGTCGGGCAGGTGGTCGAGCGCGAGCACCATGCACAGCGAGAACGCGCCGCCGAGGCCGAAGCCCAGCACGACCGCGATGGCGACTGCCGGCACGGGCGCATCGAAAGTCAGCGCGCAGAAGCCTGCGAGTTGCGCGGCAAGCGTGAGCACCAGCCAGGGCCGCAGGTCGCGCCCGCGGCTGCGCGCGATGGCGGGCATGGCGAGCGCGGAAACCACCTGCGCGGCAGTCATCAGCGCGAGCACCGAGCCGCCCTGCTGCGCGGTCCAGCCCTGCTGTGCGTAGAAGTGCGGCAGCCACGCGACGAGGCTGGTGTAGCCGCCGTTGATGAGGCCGAAGCACGCGGCCAGCAGCCATGCGCGACGGCTCGCGAAGCAGCGCAGCCACGAGAGGCCGCGAAGACCCGGCGCCTCGGCGGCGGCAGTGGATTCGATGCGCCGCATGTTGAGCCAGTACAGCAGCGCGAAGGTCGCGAGCAGGGCCCAGATCGCGAGGCCTGCGTGCCAGTCGGGTCCCTTGTCGCCGCCCAGTGCATGCGCGACCCACGGGCTGGCCATGGCGCCGAGCCCGCCGCCGCCCATGATGGCGGCGGAGTACAGCCCCGTCATCACGCCGATGCGCGCCGGGTAGGCCTGCTTCACCACGCCGGGCATCAGCGCCTGCACCAGGCCGACGCCAGCGCCCGCTAGCGCGGCGCTCCACAGC
>NZ_JBQVNP010000218.1:0-5791 GCF_052436255.1 Roseateles sp.
GCCGAGGTCCACAGGCTCAGCACGCGCGCCACCTCCGTCAAGGAGATGGATCGACGACGAAGCCCGGTGGGCACCATCTGCCTGGCGCAACTGGACATCGCGCCGCGCAACATGGGCCTGGGCCTGCCCGGCCTGGACTTCAGCGAGTGGTACGGACTGGACATCCGCTTCACCCTCGACATGCCGCACGACGATGTCCGGGATTTCGTGCTGGTCGCGGACGACGGTGGCGTGCTCTACGTGGATGGCAAGGAAGTGATCAACAACGACGGCCTGCACGTGCCGGACGCTGTCATGGGCACGGTGGCGCTGACCAAGGGCATTCATCAGCTGCGCGTGCGCTACCTCCAGGGTCCCGGGGGCGGCGCCTTGATGCTGGGTTGGAAGAAGTCCGGCGCGCCGGATTCAGACTACCGCCCCATCCCACGCCGCCTGCTGGGCCGTCCGCCCGCCGCTTCGGAATAAGCTGGCGCGCTTTCACGGGAGGACCTTCATGCCACTGAACTTCAGCTGGGCACGCGCCGGCGTCGCAGCCCTGGCCCTTGCCAGCACCGCCGCCGCGGCGCAGCAGGACGGCGAGGCCGTCACGCCCGACCGCGCCCGCGCCAACTTCGCACGCCCGATCACGCTGGCGGCCGACGATGTGCGCGCCTTCGCGCCGCCGCCCGCCGGCTTCGCTGACGCGCAGGCCGGCGTGCCGGGCGGTCGCATCGAGGAACTCGGCTACGCCTCCGGCGTGACCGGCACGCAGCGCCAGGCCCTCGTGTACCTGCCGCACGGCTACGCGGCCGGACGCCGCTACCCCGTGCTCTACCTGCTGCACGGCATCGGCGGCAACCAGCACGAGTGGAACGGCTATGTGCGTGCCAATGTCGTGCTGGACAAGCTCATCGCCAGCGGCAAGGCGCTGCCGATGATCGTCGTCATGCCCAATGGCCGCGCCATGCCCGACGACCGTTCGCCGCCGCCGGATCGCGTGTTCACACCGCAGAACGCCGAGGGCTTCGCGAAGTTCGAGCGCGACCTGCTGGAGTTCCTGATCCCGGCGGTGGAGACCAAGTACGCGGCGGCGCGCGACCGCCGCCAGCGTGCGCTGGCCGGGCTGTCGATGGGCGGGGGCCAGGCCTTGAACTTCGGCCTTGCCCATCTCGACACCTTCGCCTGGGTGGGCGGCTTCTCGTCGGCGCCCAACACGCGGCCCGATGCCGAGCTGCTGCGTGACCCGGCGGCGCTGAAGCGAGAGCTGGCGCTGCTCTACCTGTCCTGCGGCAACAAGGACGGCCTCATCAACGTCTCGCAGCGCGTGCATCGCGCGCTGCAGGCGCAGGGTGTGGCGCACCTCTGGCATGTGGACGAGTACGGCCACGACCGCGACAGCTGGGCCGAAAACCTCTTCCACTTCGCGCAGCGGCTGTTCCGCTGAGCCGGCCAAAGCTCGTCGCCGCTCCGTCGTGCACCGCCCCCACCCCCCAAGGATGCCCATGCGCCTGCCTTCGTCGACTCGCGCGTTCTTCGCCACTTTCTGCCTGCTGCTGGCCTGCCCCGCCGGTGCCCAGCCAGCCGACAACGGCAAACTCGACCGCGTGGAGGTGGCCGGCCGCCAGGTGGCGCTGTCTGCCTGGTTGAGGGCCGAAAGCCCTCACTTCGTCGTCTACTCGGACGCGCGCGAGGAAGACGTCGCCGCGCTGCTGGACAACCTCGAGAAGCTCGACCACCTGCTGCGCCTGTACACCCAGCCGGTGCGGCGGGCCGAGCGGCCGGCTGCCAAGCTGACCCTCTACCACCACGCCCGGCTGTCCGGCTTGGAGGCGGTCGACGCCAGCGGCCCGGCCGATGCCGTCGGGCTTTACGGCAGCTGTCCGGCCGGCGTGCAGGGCTTCAGCGTCCAGATGGAGCGCATCGCCAGCCTCGCGGACGCGCAGTTGGACAAGGCGGCGTTGAACGACACGCTGTCACATGTGTTCGAGGCCTACGCGCGGCACTTCCTGCGCCGCCACACGGACATCCGGGCACCGGCCTGGTTCGTCGAAGGCTTTGCGCAGTACTTCTCCAGCGTGCGCTTCTCGGCGCAGCAGATGGTGGTGGGCCGCGCTCCCCGGGCGCTCGCCGGCTACCTGCGCTTTCTCGGTGAAGGGCGCCAGTACAGCCTGGAGTACGAGGACGTGCTGCTGAACGACGTGGCCAACGCGCGCAGCCCCGGCGGCGCCGCCGGCGTGGGCCTGGAGTTCACGGCGAAGTCCTGGCTGCTGACGCACTACGCGCTGTCGTCGGACGACCGGCGCAAGCGCCTGAGCCGCTACCTGTCGCTGGTGGAGCAAGGCGAGGCGCCGACGGCGGCGTTCGAGCGCGCCTTCGACATGAAGACCGCGGACCTCTCGCGTGTGATGTGGCGCTACGCGCTGCGCGGCACGGAGAGCCTGCGCGTGGAGCCGCAGGACCTGCCCGCGCCGCATGTCGGTTTGCGCACGCTGCCACTGTCTTCGGGCAGCTTCGTGCTGGCGCAGGCCGCGCTCAAGTCCTGCCCGGGACGGCAGGCGGGCGAGGCGCTGTTGAAGAAGGTCACAGAGCTGGCGGCTAGGTTCCCGCGCGATCAGCAGGCCCGCCTGACGCTGGCCCGCGCGCAGATCGACTGGGGCGACCCACAGCATGCCCTGGCCCCGCTGGAAGCGGTGCTGCAGGCGGACGACGCCCACCTGGAGGCCGGCTACCTGATGGGCATGGCCCGGTTGAAGCTGGCCGGTCGCAGCGAGGGCGAGGCGCGGCGCGCGCACCTGCAGGCGGCGCTGCGGCGGCTGCAGCAGGCCAGCGCGTCCAACCCGGGGTCGGCGATGCTGGCCTTCGCACGGGTGCAGGCGCAGCTGGCTACGGGAGACCTGCCCGACGATGCCGCGTTGCAAGGCCTGCTCTCGACCTGGCAGGAGGCGCGCGAGGTCAATGCCTTTGCCGGCGCGGCCGCGCTGGCGCATGCCTATGCCGGCCAGGCCGACGCGGCCTATCGAACACTCGCCTCGCTGGCCCAGGACCCGCAGGACCCGGCCACGGCCCGCTGGGCCCGGCAGTGGCAGGCCCGGCTCGAAGCGGGCGTGACCCGCGGCGACATCCTGGCCGAGTTGCGGCGCGACTTCAGCGCCGAAGCGCCGCTCAAGGAGTGGACGCTCGACAAGGCCAGCGTGCTGCGCAAGGTGGAGCTGGGCCATGGCCTGGAGGCGGCGGCCGACTTCATCAAGCAACAGCAACAGCAGCAGCAGCAGGACCGGGCGGCTGCGCCGTCCGCCGCACCCGGCGGGACCGGCCCGAGGCCCTAGCCGGCCTGCCCCCGGCGGCGTTCAGGGGTTGACCAGGCGACCGGCGACGCCGAACTCCGCCACGCCGCCGCCCTGGAGCTTCAGCCGCACCCGGCGGCCGGTGAGGGCCTCGGTGGGCAGTTCGAGCGTGCCATCGCCCGCCTCCTGCAGGGCGCGCGCCGCCAGCACCAGCCACTGGCCGTTCATTTGCTGCACTTCGGCCTGCAGCGCGTAGCGGCCGGCGCCGCAGGGACGCACGACGATGCGCTGGATGGCCACGATGCGTTCCAGGTCCAGCGCCACCCAGGGCTCGGGGTCTAGGGCCTCGGGCCGCCAGCAGGTCGCGGCGTCGCCATCGTTGACAAGACGCGAGGCGTGGCCCGCGGCGGCCGAGCTGGCCTGAGTGGGTGTGTCGCGGCCGAACAGCTGCTCCTCGCCCAGCTCGGCCACGGGCGGGTGGTAGGGCCGGTCGGCCGCCAGCGGCGTGATGGCCGGGCGGAAAGCCGGCCCCGCCAGCGTGGCGATCGCCAGCACGCCGTCCTGCAGCCCCGGTGAACTGGCGCGCAGCCGGCTCACGCCCGCCTGCCAGCTGCGCATCGCGATGGCGGCCTGGCCGTCGCGGATGGCGATGTCGGAGCCCGGCGCGAAGGCGATGCGCCGGCCGGTGGGCAGCTCGCCCGGACCGGACTCGATGTCCAGGCGCACCGGCGGGCTGTTGCTCAGGGGCCGGCCCTCGGCATCGACGACGGTGACGACCAGCTGCACGTCGTCCGTGCCGTCGGCGCGGCGGATGGCCGGTGCGCTGGCCGTGAGCTTCAAGGCCGCCGCCTTGCCGGCCTGGGGCCAGGCGGGCGGTGCGATGCCCAGGTAGTGCTGGCGGTACCAGTGCCAGGCCCGCTTGGGCAGGCGCGAGAAGTCCACGATGCCCATGGAGCCGAACTGCCGGCCGGCGATGGAGCCATGGTCGAAGCCGGCCCAGATGGCTTCGCCGGAACGCCAGGCCGGCCGCCAGCTCTCGGGCTTGCCGGCGCTGGCGCCGGGCGTGCGCTCCAGGTCGCCCCAGCCGGGCGCGAATTCGCCGGGGCGATCCGCGATGGTGGAGCCGTACTCGGCCACGAAGTTGGGCACGCCGGGGTTGGGGAAGAGGACGGCGCCGTCGCCGTTGTAGCCGGCGATGTCGCCGAGCTTGTCGAGCTCGCCGCGCTGCACGCCCGAGACGGCCGCCGGCCGTGACGGGTCGAGCGCGTGCGACAGGGCCACCATGTCCTTGAGCAGCTGGCGCACCTTGGGCAGCGTGTGCGCGGCCGTGAAGAAGGCCTCGTTGCCCATGCTCCACGCGACGATGGACGGGTGGTTGCGGTGGATGCGGATCATCTCCGCGAGCTGCTGCTTGACGCTGGCCTCGAAGCCCGCCTCGTGCGCCGCCTCGGTCGGGTAGGCCGAGGCACCCCAGGGGCTCTTGAAGCCGGCCGTGCCCCAGAACGGCGCCTCCGACATGTAGAGCATGCCCAGGCGGTCGGCCGCCGCCGAGAAGTGGGGGTCGTGCGGGTAGTGCGAGCCGCGCAGGAAGTCGAAGCCGGCGTCCTTCATCTGCCGCACGTCGCGCTCGATGGCGGCGTTGGTCACGGCGTCGCCCCAGCCGGCCTGGTCCTGGTGCACGTTGGCGCCGCGGAAGTAGCGGTGTTGGCCGTTCAGGAAGAAGCCCCTGTCCGCCGTCCACTGCGTCCAGCGGAAGCCGAATTCGGTCTCGAAGCGGTCCGTCGCCCGCCCGGCCACCACCAGCCGCGTCACGGCGCGGTACAGGTGCGGCGTCTCGGGTGTCCAGAGGGCCGGCCGCGGGATGGGCGCCGAGCGCTGGGTCGCCATCAGGGTCTGGCCGGCCGGCACGCGCAGCCGCGCTTCGGGCAGGCGGCCGACCAGCGCACCGCGCGCGTCGACGATGTCGGTGCGCACGACGACCTGCTGCTCGCGTGGCGCGTCGTTGCGCACCTCGGTTTCGGCCACGACGACGCCGCGCTCGGCCGTGAGGTCGGGCGTGGTGATGCGGGTGCCGGTCCAGGGCACGTGCACGTCGCCCGTGTGCACCAGCCAGACGTCGCGGTACAGCCCGCCGCTGAAGACATGCTCGCCCGCACGCGGCGCCAGGGTGGGGTCCCAGCGGTTGTCCACCCGCACGGCGACCAGGTTGCGGCCGGCCTTGAGCGCCGGCGTCACATCGACGCTGAAGCCGGTGTAGCCGCCGCGGTGCGTGGCCAGGCGCTGGCCGTTGACGTAGACGTCGGCCACCTGGAAGGCGCCTTCGAATTCGAGGAAGACGCGGCGGCCGGCCGGCGCCTGCGCGAGTTCCAGCGCCTTGCGGTACCAGCCTTCGCCGACCGGGAAGCCGGCCGCCTGGAAGTAGGGCAGGCTGAAGCTGTGCGGCAGGCCGACGGCGGCCCAGCCGCTGTCGTCGAAGCCGGTCTGCTCGGCGCCGGCCGCGGCGCCGAGGTGGTAGCGCCAGCCGGCGT
>NZ_JBQVNP010000219.1:0-5713 GCF_052436255.1 Roseateles sp.
ATCGCCACGTCGGTGCCCGTGCCCATGGCGATGCCCACGTCCGCCTTGGCCAGAGCCGGTGCATCGTTGATGCCGTCACCCGCCATGGCGACGACACGGCCTTCCTTCTGCAGACGCTCGATCAACTGCAGCTTGTCGGCCGGCTTGACCTCGCCATGGACCTCGTCGATGCCCAGGCGGGCACCCACCGCCTTGGCGGTGGTATGTCCATCACCGGTGGCCATGATGACGCGCAGGCCGGCCGCCTTGAGCGCGGCCAAAGCCTCAGGGGTGCTGTCCTTGACCGGATCGGACACGGCCAGCAGGCCGGCAAGCTGACCGTCGACCGCCAGGTACATGACGCTCGCGCCCTCGCTGCGCAGCGCCTCCGCCTGCGGCACCAGTGGATCAACCGAAACACCCGCCTGCTGCATCAGCACCGTGTTGCCCAGCGCCAACTGGCGCTGCTCGACCTTGCCTCGCACGCCGATGCCGGTCCCCGATTCGAAGCCTTGCGGCTTGGCGAGTTGCAACCCCTGGGCCCGGGCAGCCTGCACGATGGCGTCGGCCAAGGGGTGCTCGCTGCCCTGGTCCAGGCTGGCCGCCAGGCGAAGCACCTCCTGGTCGGTGAAGCCAGCAACGGCGACGGCTCGGTCGAAGGCGGGACGACCTTGCGTCAGGGTGCCCGTCTTGTCGATGACCAGCGTATCGACCTTGCGCAGGTTCTCGATCGCCGCGGCATCTCGGAACAACACGCCCTGCGTGGCGCCGCGGCCGGTGGCCACCATGATGGACATCGGTGTGGCCAAGCCCAGCGCGCACGGGCAAGCGATGATGAGGACCGCAACGGCATTGATCAGCCCATACACCCAGGCCGGTTGCGGCCCGTAGAACCCCCAGACGAAGAGCGTCGTCAACGCGATGGCGACCACGACCATCACGAAGTAGCCCGCGACGAGGTCGGCCATGCGTTGCATGGGCGCCTTGGAGCGCTGAGCTTGGGCAACCATCTGCACGATCTGCGAGAGCACGGTGTCAGAACCGATGCGCTCCGACCGCATGACCAGTGCACCACTGGTGTTGAGTGTGGCGCCGATCACCTTGTCGCCCGCGCGCTTGCTCACCGGCAGCGGCTCGCCGGTCAGCATGGACTCGTCGACCGCGCTACTGCCCTCGTGCACCACGCCGTCGACGGGCACCTTCTCGCCGGGGCGGATGCGCAGCAAATCGCCCACGTGCACATGGCTGAGCGGCACATCCTCCTCGCGCCCATCAGCGCCGATGCGGCGCGCGGTCTTGGGCGCCAGTCCCAGCAGCGACTTGATTGCCGCAGAGGTCTGCGAGCGGGCCTTGAGTTCCAGCACCTGGCCCAGCAGGGTCAGCGAGATGATGACGGCCGCGGCCTCGAAGTACACCCCGACGCGGCCCATGGAGAAGAACGAAGCCGGAAACACCTGTGGTGCCACGGTCGCTACCACGCTGTAGAGGAAGGCGGCTCCCGTACCCAGGCCGATGAGGGTCCACATGTTCGGGCTGCGGTGCACCACCGACTGCCAGCCGCGCGAGAAGAAGGGCCAACCCGCCCACAGCACGATCGGCAGCGACAGCACCAGCTCGACCCAACTCTGCGTGGCCATGTCCATCAGATGCAACCGCTCGCCCGCCATGGCGAGCGCCAGCACCACGAGCGTCAACGGCAGCGTCCACCAGAACCGGCGAGAGAAGTCGCGAAGCTCGGGGTTGTCATCGTCCAGGTCGGGCAACAGCGGCTCCAGCGCCATGCCGCACCTCGGGCAGGTACCAGGGTGGTCCTGGCGAATCTCCGGATGCATCGGGCAGGTGTAGACCGAGCCCGGCGCTGCGGCGGGCGTTGGCGCGGCCTGCGCCATCGGATCCTTTGCCGTGTGCACGTAGCGCAGCGGCTGCGTGTCGAACTTGTTCTTGCAGCCGGCGCTGCAGAAGAAGTAGGTGCGCTCTTCGCGGCTGGAACGGTGCGGTGACTGCGACGCGACCGCCATGCCGCAGACGGGATCCCGTTCTCCGGCCTCGGGCTTCGAGGCATCCGATGAACTTGCGCCGTCGTTCTTGGGCAGGTCGGCACTGTGCTCGTGGTCCTCGTGGTGCGCATGTGGGCGGGAGCCCGACGCGTCCTTAGGCGCGTCGTGAGGGGGATGTCCATGACCTGACGATGGGAGGGAAGAGTTCATGTTGTGTGCTGGCCTCGCCTAAGTTCAAGCGGCGCGATAAGCGCGAAGGGTTCGTCCGACATCCTCAAATACCGTGGAGCGCCGCACTCACACCTCATAGAAAAGACGCGCGGGCGTGCAGCTTCGCTTCGTTCATCGCTGCTCGCCGCCGGAAGCCGGGACCGCGTTCGACGCTTCCTTGCCTTCCCGCGACGGCTCGGTGTTGTTGTCGTCGGCGCGGTGACCGTGGCCTCGGTGCATGAAGAGGTGCATCAGCGGACATGCCGCAAGCAGCAGGAATGGCAGATAGCCTGCGATATGCGTCAAGTGCCCCTTCAGCAGGAAGTACGCAGCGACGGCCGCGATTGGCACCAAGATCAGGAAAGCCAGGCCGTAGCGCGACCGCCAGAATTGGGGGCGGCCGCTGGGTGTCTGCGTGTGCGCATGGTGCATAAAAAGCTCTCCCGGATCCGTGTTCAGCGATGCGACTGGAAGACCGTGCTCTTGCCGTCCGCCGTCAACAGCAACACGTCGTAGGCGTCCTTGCGGTCACCGTACACGGGACCGTCCATGCCGGGCGAGCCGACCGGCATGCCTGGTGCGGCCAGGCCGATGGCCCGCGGTGCTTCCCGCAGTAGACGACGGATGTCTGCGGCCGGGACATGGCCCTCGATGGCGTATCGCCCGATCTGCGCCGTGTGACAGGAGCCGAACTTCTGCGCGATGCCCAGGCGCGCTCGCGCGGCGTTGTTGCCGCTATCGAAAACCTGCACCTCGAACCCAGCCTGCTCCATGTGCGTGATCCAGTCCTTGCAGCAGCCGCAGCTCGGGTCCTTCCAGACCTTGGCCGTCAGCCGCTCCTGGGCCAGGACGGGGCCCGCCAGCAGCAAGGCAAGGACGCCCGCGATGGCGGCTCGGCGCTTCGCTTCGACCGGACGCTGCGTGTGCTGTGTTGTCGTGTTCATGCTTTGCCCACTCCTCACGTCGACGTGTTACCAACTAAAACCAGAAGCGCACACCGGCCACCCAGCGTGTTTGCAGGGGGCGGCCGCCCGAGGCGCGCACGTAGTCGGCGGTCTGGCCGAAGCTGCCCGCGCGCTCCACGCCGATGTAGGGCGCGAACTGGCGGCTGAACTCGTAGCGCAGTCGCAGGCCCGCGGACGCTTCGGCGAGGCCCTTGCCGATGCGCCGCTCTGGATCGTCCTTGCCGTAGAACTGCAGCTCGGCGCGCGGCTCGAGCACCAAGCGCTGGGTCAGCAGCATCTCGTAGCTGCCCTCCAGGCGCAGCGCGGTCCTGCCGCCGCTGCCCACGTAGGCGGTCGCGTCCAACTCGAACCAGTACGGCGCGAGTCCCTGGATGCCGAAGGCCAGCCACTGGCGGCTTGGTCCCTCGCCGGTGTCCAGGCGGACGCCCAGTTGCGTGTCCCAGAAGGTGGAGACCGCATGGCCCCACAGCAGTTCGGTGCGCGCCTCTTCGAACTTGCCGCCCGCCACGTCGCCCTCGGCCTTGAGCACCGCCCGATTGAAGGCGTTCCCATACCAGGCTTGCAGGCCGTAGGCCGTGTCATTGCCGCCATTGCGCGTGAAGCGACGCTCCAGGGTTTCGGCCCGTAGCGAGAAGAAGGCGTGCTCGTCGGCCAGCATGAGCCGTGGCACGCCCGGCACGGCGTAGTCACCCGATCCCAGCTTGAGGCCATTGGAGTAGGCGTGCGGATCGCGCGCATCGGGCGGGGCCGAGCCGCCTTGCATGCGCATGTTGCCGTGGTCCATGGCCGGTGCGGCGGTCGCGGAGGAGGCGCCACTGGCGGGCGCACCATGCCCGGCATGAGGATCGGTCGCCGCGGCAGCGGCAGGCGTGGCCGGCGCAGAGGGCGAAGACGGCGCGCCGCTGGCGGGAGCCCCGTGTCCGGCATGCGGGTCAGCGGCGGCAGGATTCGCGGTTGCGGCAGGTGCGACTGCTGGCGCGGGTGTGGCGCGGGGAGCGGCTTGACCATGGGCGCTGTGGTCGTTCTGCGCCCGGGCTTGTGTGGCCACGCCGACAAGGGCCATGAGCGCGATGGACAGTGCGCGAAGGGGGAGTGCTTGGGACATTCTGGATCTTCCTTGTGCTGGGCTCAGGACACCACGACTTCGCGGAACATGCCGGCATCCATGTGGAACATCAGATGGCAATGCCAGGCCCAGCGTCCGAGCGCGTCGGCCGTCACAAGGAAACTGATGCGTTGCGCGGGCTGCACCGGCAGGGTGTGCCGGCGGGCGAGGAAGCGGCCATCCGGGCTCTCCAGCTCGCTCCACAAACCGTGCAGGTGCATGGGATGGGTCATCATCGTGTCGTTGTGCAAGATGACCCGCAGGCGCTCGCCGTAGCGAAAATGGACCGGCGTGGACTTGCCGAACTCCAGTCCGTCCAGAGACCAGGAATAGCGCTCCATGTTGCCCGTCAGGTGCAACTCGACCTCACGGCCGGGGCCCCGTTTGTCCAGCGGACCCGATGGCGTGTGCAGATCCGCGAGGGTCAGGACACGCCTCCCGTTGTTGCGCAGGCCGATGCCGGGGTCATCCAGGTTGGTGCGCGCCATGTCGACCCGCATGTCCGTGCTCGCGCCGTATTCGGTGCGCGCGTGGCGCGCCGTGGTGCTTGGCACAGCCAGCGCGCCCGCGGCATGCTGGCTGTGGTCCATGGCCATGCCGCCGTGGTTCATGGCGCCATGGTTCATCCCGCCCATCGCGCCGTGGTTCATGCCAGTCATCGGGGTCGCGGCCATGCCGGCCATGCCGGCCATGCCAGCCATTCCCGTCATGCCGGTCATTCCCGTCATGCCGGCATCCTGGCCCGAAGCGCCGTGGTCCATGCCGCCCATCATGTCGCCCATGCCGAGCCATTCCACCGGATCCAAGGCAGGCACCGGCGCCTGCAGGCCCTCGCGCACTGCCAAGGTGGCACGCGCATACCCGGTGCGCTCCATGGCCTGCGCGAAGATCGTGTAGGCGTCGTCGCGTGGCTGAACGATGACGTCGATGGTCTCGCCCGGGCCGAAGCGGAATTCGTCGACCGTCACGGGCTCCACATCCACGCCATCGACGTGCACGACGGTGAGCTTGAGCCCAGGGATGCGTACGTCGTAGAAGGTGTTACCCGCGCCGTTGACCATGCGCAGGCGCACGCGTTCGCCCGGACGGAACAGGCCCGTCCAGTTGCCCGCCGGGGTCGTGCCGTTGGCGAGGTAGGTCAGGGTCGCGGAGGACAGATCGGCGAGATCGGTCGGGTTCATCCGCATTTCGTTCCACATCTTGCGCTTGCCGAGCGCAGCAGCCATGCCATCGCGCGAAACGTCGCGGAAGAAGTCGATGACGGTGGGCTGGTTGAAGTTCAGGTAATCGCTCTGGGACTTGAGCTTGGCGAAGATCCGCATCGGGTCTTCGTCGGTCCAGTCCGAGAACACGAGCACATGCTCGCGGTCGGCGTGGATGGTCTGGGGCCCGGCCGGATCAATGATGATCGCCCCATACATGCCGGTGAGCTCTTGCATGCCGGAGTGCGAGTGGTA
>NZ_JBQVNP010000220.1:0-5616 GCF_052436255.1 Roseateles sp.
TGGCCGTCGCGGCCGCGCGCTGGCGTGACCGCCTCGGTGTGCTGGCGCTGGGCCAGCCGCCGCAGGCCCAGCCTGTCGTCGACACCATGCGCAGCGCGCTGGCGCAGATGCTGATGTCGCGCGAGGGCCCTGCGCTGCGCCCGGGCACGCGCTCCTACGCCCGCTCCTGGGTGCGCGACGGCGCCATGATGGTGGCCGGCCTGGTGCGCATGGGCGAGGCCCAGGCGGCACGCGAGTTCGTCGACTGGTATGCCGGCTACATCTTCGACTCCGGCAAGGTGCCCTGCTGCGTCGACCAGCGCGGCGCCGACCCGGTGGTCGAGAACGACAGCCACGGTCAATACCTGTTCGCCGTGGCCGAGCTGTGGCGGCATACCCAGGACCGCGCGCTGCTGGAGCGCCATTGGCCCAAGGTGCAGCGCGTCGTCGCGTGGATGGAAGCGCTGCGGCTGAGCGAACGCAAGGCGGATGCCGACCCACGCTTCAAGGGCCTGATGCCGCCTTCGATCAGCCACGAAGGCTATGCCGACAAGCCGGCCTATTCCTACTGGGACGACTTCTGGGCGCTGCGCGGCTACAAGGACGCGGTGCAGATCGCGCAGGCGCTCGGCGATACGGCGCAAGCCGTCCGCTGGGCCGTGTCCCGAGATGAGTTCGAGGCCGACCTCAGCGCATCCGTTGCCGCGACCGCGCAGCACTTCAAGCTCGACCACATCGCCGGCGCTGCCGACCGTGGCGACTTCGACGCCACATCCACGACGATGGCGCTGAACCCCGCCCAGGCCGAGGACAAGCTGCCGGCCGCGCTGCTGCGCGGCACCTTCGACCGCTATGTGGCCGAGGCCGATGCGCGCATCACGGGCAGCAAGGGCTGGAAGGACTACACGCCCTACGAGCTGCGCAACGTCAGTGCGCTGGTGCGCCTGGGGCGTGTCGACGACGCGCACCGCCTGCTGGCCTGGTTCTTCACCCACCAGCGCCCGGCCGGCTGGAACCAGTGGGCCGAGGTCGTGCTGCCCGATGCGCGCGAGCCGCGCTTCCTCGGCGACATGCCGCATGCCTGGATCTCGTCGGACTACCTGCGCGCCGCCCTGGACCTGCTGGCCTACGAGCGCGACGCCACCGGCAGCCTCGTGCTCGGCGCCGGCCTGTCGCCCGGCTGGCGCGCTGCGCGCGACATCGGCGTGACCGGCCTGTCCACCGCCTGGGGCCGGCTGGACTACCGTTTGCTGAAACGCGCCGACGGCGGCTGGACGCTGCACATCGACCGCCGCCCCGAACGCCTGCCCGGTGAACTGCGCCTGGCGTGGCCGGGAGACGGCAAACTGCCTAACGTCTCAAACCAGGGGCTGACCTGGCAGGGCCGCGAGCTGCCGCTGCCGGCAGACGCCACGACGATCCAACTGGAACCCACACCATGACCATGAACCGCCGCCAGCTGCTGTTGACGACGCCTGCTCTCGCGGCGCCATTGCTGAGCGCCTGCGCGGCAGTGCCGCCCACGCCACCGGACGGCCTGGCCGCCGGCGAGCAGCGCCCGTGGGCGCTGGGCGGTGAACGCATGTGGGTGTCGTTGCCGCCTGAGTACGCGCAGAAGCGCGAACGCTGGCCGCTGCTGGTCTTCCTGCACGGCTCCGGCGAGCGCGGCACCGACCTGGAGAAGGTCAAGGTCCACGGCCCGCCGTCCTGGGCGGCGCAAGGCGTGAACCAGCAGCTCATCATCGTGAGCCCGCAGCTCGAGGACGGCGCGCAGTGGGACCCCGAGCGCCTGCACCAGCTGCTCGCCGCCTTGCAAGCACGCCTGCACATCGATCCCGAGCGCTGCCTTGGCACGGGCCTGAGCCTGGGCGGCTACGGCGTGTGGCAGTGGGCTTACACCTATCCGCGCGACCTCGCGGCCATCGCGCCCGTCTGCGGTTTCGGCCACCCCGGCAAGGTCGCGGCCATGCGCAGCGTGCCGGTCCGCGGCTACCACGGCGACCAAGACACCGCCGTGCCGCTGGCACCTCATATAGCCTCCATCGAAGCCCTGCGCGCGGCCGGCGGCACGGCCTCGCTGACCATCTACCCCGGCGTCGGCCACGACTCGTGGACGCCGGCCTATCGCGACCCTGAACTGATTCCCTGGCTGTTGGCCCAGAAACGAGCATGAGCGTTCATATCCTGAGCAACGCTGCAGGCCTGCAGGCCGAGCTGCTGTCCCACGGCGGGCTGCGCCGGCTGATGTGCGGGCCGGCGCTGATGCTCAACCTCTTCCTCGGCAACGAACTGGAGGGCGGACCGGCCAATGTCTGGCTGCGGCGCCGTGATGCGGGCAGCGACTGGCGCGTGACGCCGCTGCTCGGTCCGCTGTCGCCGCTGAATGTGCATGCCGCGGAAGGCGCCTTCGAGATGCGCGGCGACTGGGACGGCCTGGCGCTGCGCCTGCAACTGCGCCTGGCCACCGACGAGGCGACGCTGTTCTGGCACCTGCAAGCCGAGAACCGCAGCGGCGCGGCCTGCGACATCGCGCCCGTCCTCGTGCAGGACATCGGCCTGGCCGGCTACGGCGCGGTGCGCACCAACGAGTACTACGTCAGCCACTACATCGACCTGCAGCCGTTGCGCGACGCTGACCGCGGTGTGCTGCTTGCGGCACGCCAGAACCAGGCCCAGGACGGCCAGCACCCCTGGCTGCTGGCCGGTTCACTGCGACGCGCCGAGGCCTTTGCGACGGATGCGGTCCAGGTCTGGGGGCCTGCGGCCCGCGAGGGCGCGCCGGCGCCGGCCCTGGCGGCCGGCCTGCCCAGCCAGCGCCTGCAGCATGAGCATGCCCTCGTCGCACTGCAGGACGAGGCCATCGCACTTGCGCCGGGCGAGCGTGCGGCGGGCGGCTTCTTCCTGTCGCTGCAGATGCATCACGCGCCAGCGAGCAGCGACGCCGACCTGGCACGCCTGCCGGCACTGCTCGCGCTGCCCGAGGCTCAGCCCTGCGCGCCGCTCGACGAGCCCGGCCACGCGCCCGCGCCGAGCCTGTTCGCCAGCGCGCCTTTGCTCGCCAGCCACGACCTCAGCGCCGAGGCCCGCCGACAACTCTTCCCCGGCGAGCGGCGCCACGAGGAATGGCGCGACGGGCAGTCGCTGAGCTTCTTCACCGACGACGCCGCCCATGTCGTGCTGCGCGCCAAGGAGTTGCTTGTGCAGCGCCCGCACGGCCACATCCTGCGCAGTGGCGACCACCTCATGCCCGACGAGGGCGCGCTGACGTCGACCTGCTGGATGGGCGGTGTCTTCCACTCCATGCTGACCCAGGGTCACGTCAGCATCAATCGCCTGTTGTCCACGCAGCGCAGCCTGCTCGGCCTGTTCCGCACCGCCGGCCTGCGGCTGTTCGTGCAGTTGGACGGGCAGGGCTGGCAGCTGCTTGGCCTGCCGTCGGCCTTCGAGATGCAGCCGCGAAGGTGCCGCTGGCTGTATGCGAATGACGGCGGCCTGATCGAGGTGGTGGCGGAGGCCGGCGCCGTGCCGGATGCGATGAGCCTGGCGATGCGCGTGCTGCAGGGTGGCCCGCTGCGACTGCGGGCCAGCCTCAACCTGGCCCTCGGCGGCGACGATGGCGCCGCAGCATCCAGGCCGACCTGGGAGCACAGCGGCGACCGCCTGCGCGTCACACCGCCCGAGGGTAGCGAGCTGGCCGACCGCTTCCCCGACGGCGCCCTGGTCATCGATGCACCGGGACTGGCCATCGTCGGCGACGACGGCCGGCTGTACGACGACGGCGTCAGCCGCGGCGAGCCGCTGCTCTGCCTGGACTTTGCGCCCGCAGCGGCCTTCGCGCTGACCTTGCGCGGCACGCTGATCGACACCGCGCCGCCGGCGCCGCAGCTTCTCGCGCTGCCGCAATGGCAGCTGGCGCATCCTGCGCTCACGCAGCTGCGCGACATCCTGCCCTGGTACGCGCACAACGCCCTCGTGCACTACCTGTCACCGCGTGGCCTGGAGCAGTATTCCGGCGGCGGCTGGGGCACACGCGACGTCTGCCAGGGGCCGCTGGAAATGCTGCTGGCCCTGGGCCAGACGGCACCCGTGCGCGATCTGCTGCTGCGCGTCTTCAGCGCCCAGAACCCCGACGGCGACTGGCCGCAGTGGTTCATGTTCTTCAAGCGCGAGGCCGGCATCCGCGCGGGGGACTCGCATGGCGACATCGTCTTCTGGCCGCTGCTGGGCCTGGCGCAGTATCTGATCGCCAGCGGCGACGCGAGCCTGCTCGACGAGCTGGCGCCCTTCCATGGCGGCGAGGCGGCGACGTTGGCGGTCCACGTTGAGCGTGCGCTCGGGCTGATCAGGCAACGCGTCGTGCCCGGCACCGGCCTGGCGGCTTACTGGCATGGCGACTGGAACGATTCGCTGCAGCCTGCCGACCCCGCGCTGCGCGAGCGCCTGTGCAGCGCCTGGACCGTCACGCTGCACCACCAGATGCTGCACACGCTGGCGACGGCCTACAGCCAGATCGGCCGCGCTGACCAAGCCGCCGCGCTGACCGCCGAGGCCATGGCCGTACGTGCCGAGTTCCAGCGCCTGCTGGTGCAGGACGATGTCGTCGCGGGCTATGCGCTCTTCCCGGAGCAGGGCGAGCGCGAGCTGTGGATCCACCCGCGCGACACCCGCACCGGCCTGCGCTACAGCCTGCTGCCGATGATGCATGCCGTCATCGACGAGCTGTTCACGCCCGAGCAGGCGGCCACCCAGGCCGCGCTGATCGAGCAGCATCTCAAGGGCCCCGACGGCGCCCGCCTCTTCGACGCGCCGCTGCCCTACCGCGGCGGGCCGTCGCAGCTGTTCCAGCGCGCCGAGACCAGCGCCTTTTTCGGCCGCGAGATCGGCATCATGTACATGCATGCCCACCTGCGTTATGCGCAGATGCTGGCCCACCTCGGCCACGCCGAGGCCTTCCTGCAGGCGCTCACGCTGGCCCACCCGATCGGCCTGACCGACCGCGTGCCCAGCGCCAGCCGGCGCCAGGCCAATTGCTATTACTCCAGCTCGGACGCCGCCTTCCCGGACCGGTATGTGGCCCAAGCGGAATACGGCCGCGCGCTGGGCGGCGAGGTCGCGCTGGACGGCGGCTGGCGCATCTATTCCAGCGGCCCGGGCATCGCGCTTGGGTTGGTCATCACGTCGCTGCTTGGCCTGCGGCTGGAGCAGGGCGCGCTGGTGGTCGACCCCGTCATGCCGGCGGTGCTGGACGGGCTGACGGTGCAACTGGCGCTGGCCGACCTGCGCTTCGAGCTGACCTACCGCGTCGGCCCGCGCGGCCATGGCATCGAGCGGGTGCGCGATGACGCGGGCCGGGAGATCGCCGCCACTCGCCGCCCGCACGCCTACCGCCTGGGCGCCCTCGCGCTGGACCGGCCGGCACCGGATAGCTCGCATCGCTGGACTATCGAGGTGGGCTGACTGAAGGGTCGCGGGTCGCGGTGGCGGCTTGGCAGCGAGGGACTAAACCGCTCGCGCGGTAGCCGCTCCGGCAACACCACGATTGCTCGTCGGGTTTCAGGCTCTGCCAAGTTGGAGGGCGAGGCGATCTGCCTCGCACTTCGACTGGAGCTGAACCATGAGCTCATTGACGACCAACGT
>NZ_JBQVNP010000221.1:0-5593 GCF_052436255.1 Roseateles sp.
AGCCCGAGGGCGGCGTCGCCACGCACAGCGCCACCGTGGCCGCCGAGCTGCGCCGCCAGGGGCTGCCCGCCGCCGAGGCGCAGGCGCTGGGCCGTGCGCGCGTGTTCGGCAATGCCACCGGCGACTACGGCACCGGCATCGCCGAGGCCGCGCAGGCCGACGGGCTGAAGGCCGGCGATGCGCGGCTGGGCCAGCTCTTCCTGCACCGCATGAGCCAGCCCTATGTGAACGGCGAGCCGCTGAAGCTGTCGCGCCCGGCTGTGGCCGCGCAGGCGCTCGGCGCGCACCTCAGGCGCAGCGACGCGGCGCTGATGTCGCGCAGCTCCCACCTGTACTCGATGCTCAGCTCCGACGACCCCTTCCAGTACCTGGGCGGGCTGTCCGCCGCAGCCCGCGCCGCCGGGCGCCGGCAGGGGCTGGCGCTGCACGTCAGCCAGCTGCAGGACGCGACCGAGACCCACACCGAGAGCGCCACGCGTGGCATTGCACTGGAGATGCAGACCCGCTATCTGCACCCGGGCTGGCTGAAGGCCCAGCAGGCCGAGGGCTGGGCCGGCACGCTGCAGGTGCTCAAGGCCGTGCAGTACACCTTCGGCTGGCAGGCCATCGCGCCCGAGACCGTGCGCCCCGACCACTGGCAGAGCCTGTTCGACAACCTGGTGCGCGACAAGCAGAACCTCGGCCTGCCGCAATGGCTGCAGCAGAACAAACAGGCCTACGCGCAAGCGCTGGAACGCATGATCCAGGCCCAGCGCCTGGGCTACTGGAAACCCGATGCGGCCACCCGCGAACAGCTCGCCGCCACCTACCGCACGCTGACCCGCGCCGCGCCGCTGCACCAGGAGCTGGCTGGCGTGCGCCAGTGGGCCGCCGACCAGACGCTGGCAGCCGTGCGCGAGCCGGCACGCACGACGCCGCAAGCCGCGCCGCAGGTGACGGCCCCCACCGCCCCCACCGAGCCGCCGCCCACGCGCGGTCTGCTGCTGCAGCGCCAGCAACCGCCGCAACGGCCCGCCACAGCACTGGCCGACCGGCTGTCGCAAGCGCTGGCCTGGGTGGCCATGGCCCTGCTGATGAGCCTGGGCGCCGCCTGGCAGCACCGCCGGCATCGCCCGGCCTTCACCGCCCTATGACAAAGCAAGCTCCCATCACCCTGGCCGCCCTGCTGCTGGCCGGCGCCGCACACGCACAGCTGCGACTCGACACCGTGCAGGTGCAGGGCCGCGCCGCGCTGGGCGCCGCCGATAGCGCCTCCGAGGGCGAGGTGAAGGCCGAGCGCCTGGAGCGCCGCCCGCTGCTGCGCCCGGCCGAGCTGCTGGAGGCCATGCCCGGCATGCTGGTCACGCAGCACAGCGGCGACGGCAAGGCCAACCAGTTCTTCCTGCGCGGCTTCAACCTGGACCACGGCAGCGACTTCGCCACCTCCGTGCTCGGCATGCCGGTCAACATGGCCAGCCATGCCCACGGCCAGGGCTATATGGACCTGAACTTTCTGATCCCGGAGCTGGTGTCCAGCCTGCAGTACCGCAAGGGCAGCCATGCGGCCGAGGACGGCGACTTCGTCACCACCGGCTCGGCGCGCGTGGACTACAAGCGCCGGCTGGACGCGCCCTTCGCCGAGGTCTCGCTGGGTGCGCGCGGCCACCGGCGCGGCCTGGTGGCGGCCGATACGGTGTTGGGCGGCGAATGGCGGCTGCTGGGCGCGCTGGAGGCCAGCCGCTACGACGGCCCCTGGGACCAGCCCGAAGGCCTGCGGCGTGGCAACGGCGTGCTGCGCTTATCAAGCGGCGACGCCGACAACGGCCTGGCGATCAGCCTGTTGAGCTACAGCGCGCGTTGGCAGGCTAGCGAGCATGTGCCGGAGCGCGCCATCCGGAACGGCGAGATCGGCCGCTACGGCACGCTGCTGGCCAATGATGGCGGCGTCACCCACCGCCACAGCCTCTCGGCCGAATGGGCGCGCAGCGACGCCGCGCAGGAGTGGCGCGCCAGTGCCTACCTGATCGACTACGCGCTGAACTTGTTCTCCGGCCCCTCGGGCTTCATCAACGGCGCGGACGGCGACCAGCACGAGCAGGCCGACCACCGCCGGCTCTGGGGCGGCCAGTTCAAGCACACGCTGCTGGCCCCGTTGCCCGACCTGGAGCTGGGCTGGGGCCTGCAGTGGCGCCACGACCGCATCAGCCAACTCGGCCTGTACGACACGGTGGACCGCCGTCGCGCGCACACCGTGCGCGAGGACCGCGTGGAGCAGGACTTGCTGGGCCTGTTCGGCGAGGCGAGGTATCGCATCACCCCCTGGCTGCGCGCCCATGCCGGCCTGCGCCGGGACCGCCTGCGCACGCGCAACCAGGCGCTGGCCGGCGAGTTCAACGGCGGCAACGGTGGGCGCGCCAGCCAGACGCTGTGGAGCCCCAAGCTCGGCCTGATCGCGCGAGCCACCGCCAACGTCGAGCTGTATGCGCACTGGAGCCGGGGCTTTCGCTCCAACGACGTGCGCGGCGCCACCAGCGCCATCAACCCCAACGACGGCGCGGCGCAGGCCCTGCTGCCGCTGCTGGCGCGCACGCAGAGCCAGGAGGTCGGCATGCGCGTGCAGCCAGCACGTGGCTGGAATAGCAGCATCGTGCTGTGGCAGGCCAGGCTGGCATCGGAGCTGGTCTTCGTCGGCGACGCGGGCGTGACCGAGGCGCGCGGCGCATCGCGCCGCCGCGGCCTGGAATGGTCCAACGACGTCGCCCCCTGGCCCTGGTTGCTGGTGGACGCGGACATGGCCTGGTCGCGCGCGCGCTTCGTGGCTGAAGAGAACGGCGGCAAGCGCGTGCCCAACGCGGTGCCCTTCAATGCCTCGCTGGCCGCCACGCTGACACCGGCCGGCCCGTGGTTCGGCGGGCTCAAGCTGCGCTACATCGGCGCCTATGCGCTGGAGGAGAGCGGCCTTGAGAGGTCGCGCAGCAACTGGACGGCCAACCTCAAGCTGGGCTGGCGCTTGGGCTCGCGCAACGAGCTGAGCCTGGACGTGCTGAACCTGTTCGACCGCCGCGCCAACGACATCGAGTACTGGGGCGAAGCCTGCACGCGGGCCGAAGGCGCGGGCTGCGGCGGTGGCGAGGGCATTGCGGGCCGGCTGGTGCACCCGATGGAGCCGCGCGCGCTGCGCCTGAGCTGGCGGGCCGCCTTTTGATGAACACCGACGCCCAGCACCCCTTCGACGCCGCCGAGCGCGCGGCCGTCTACCGCGCCATCGCGCTGCGCCGCGACACGCGCCACTTCAAGCCGGGCCAGGTCTTGCCCGAAGAACAGCTGCTGCGCCTGCTGCAGGCCTTGCACCAGGCGCCATCCGTGGGCTTGATGCAGCCCTGGCGCGTCATCCGCATCAGCGACGCCGCGCTGCGCGAGCGCATGGCCGCGCTGGTGGAGGCCGAGCGCCAGGCCACCGCCCTGGCGCTGGGCGAGCGCGGCGCCGAGTTCCTACGCCTGAAGGTCGAGGGCCTGCGCGACTGCGCCGAGCTGCTGGCCCTGGTGCTGCCGCCGGACGACGGCACCGTCTTCGGCCGCCGCACGCTGCCGCGCGAGATGGCGCTGTGCTCGGCCGGCTGCGCGGTGCAGAACCTGTGGCTGGCCGCGCGCGCCGAGAATCTGGGCCTGGGCTGGGTCTCGATGGTCGAGCCGGCACCGCTGGCCGACCTGCTGCGCCTGCCTGCGGGCGCGCAACCGCTGGGCCTGCTGTGCCTGGGGCCGGTCGAGCGCTTCTATGAGGCGCCGATGCTGGAGCAGCAGGGCTGGCGCCAGGGCCGACCGCTGGCCGAGCTGCTGATGGACAACCACTGGAACGAAGGCTGAAGCCACCATGGAGATCGAACAACCCCCCGTCGACCGCCAACGCGTCGTCCCCAGCGGCGAGCGACGTGGCCTGGTGCTGGTGCACACCGGCGACGGCAAGGGCAAGAGCACGGCCGCCTTCGGCCTGGCGCTGCGCGCGCATGGGCGCGGCAAGGCGGTGCGCATCTACCAGTTCATGAAGGTGCCGAGCGCGCGCTTCGGCGAGCACCGCGTCTTCGAACAGCTCGGCGTGCCCATCGAAGGCCTGGGCGACGGCTTCTCGTGGAAGAGCAAGGACCTGGAGCACTCGGCCGAGCTGGCCCGTGAAGGCTGGGCACGCGCCGAGTCGGTCATCCGCGCGGGCGACCATTTCCTGGTCGTGCTGGACGAGATCATGTATCCGCTGCGCTATGGCTGGCTGGGGCTGGACAGCGTGCTGGCCTGCCTGCGTGAGCGGCCGCCCCATGTGCACGTCGTGCTGACCGGGCGGGGTGCACCGGCCGAGCTGATCGAGCTGGCTGACACCGTGACGGAGATGACCATGGTCAAGCACCACTACAAGGCCGGCGTGCCGGCGCAACGGGGCATTGAAGATTGAGCACCCTCGTCATCTGCACGACCTGCGCTGACGGCCAGGGCCAACTGCTGCTGGAGGCGGCCGAGAACGAGGCCCTCGCGCGGGACTTGCCTTTGACCATCCGCGGCCAGGCCTGCATGGCCGCCTGCAAGCAGAGCTGCACGGCGGCGCTGCAGGGTGCGGGCAAGCACAGCTACCTGTTCGGGCTGCTGGCTGCAGATGAAACCAGCGTCAACGCGCTGCTGGACGTGGCCGCGCAGCACGCCGAGCCCGGCGACGGCCTGCTGGCCTGGAGCCGCCGCCCCAGTTGCCTGAAGACGGGCCTGCTGGCCAGGTTGCCGCCCTTGTCATGGTGAGCCTGCTGCTGGCACTGGCCATCGCCGTCGCCCTGCTGGTGGACCGCCTGGGCGAGCCACCCAGCTGGATGCACCCCGTCGTCGGCATGGGGCGCTATCTCGGCCTGTTCAAGCTGACGAAGCTGCCGGCCGCGCCGGGCTTCATCGCCGGTGCGCTGGCCTGGCTGATTGGCACGGCGCTGGTGGGCTTCATCGCGTTGTGGCTGGAGGGCTGGGTGCTGCTCGCGCTGCAGCCCTGGCACTCGCCGCTGGGCCTGGCGGGCGCCGCGCTGCTGCTGGGCCTGCTGCTCAAGCCCCTGCTGGCCTGGCGCATGCTGGCTGACGAAGCCATGGCCGTCGAGACGGCACTGGCCGAATCGCTGGACGCCGGCCGCGCGCGGCTGTCACGCCTGGTCAGCCGCGACACCTCGGCGCTGACTGAGACCGAGGTGCGCGAGGCCGCCATCGAGACCCTGGCCGAGAACCTGAACGACTCCGTCATCGCGCCGCTGTTCTGGTTCGCCATCCTCGGCCTGCCGGGGGCGGCGATCTACCGATTCGCCAACACGGCCGACGCGATGTGGGGCTACCGGGACGAGCGCGAGTGGTGCGGCAAGTGGGCGGCGCGGGCGGACGACGTGCTGTCGTGGCTGCCGGCCCGCCTGACTGCGCTGCTCATTGCGCTGCCATCGCTGCAGCTGCTGCGCGAAGCCCGCCGCACGCCGTCGCCCAACAGCGGCTGGCCGATGGCGGCGATGGCGCTGCGGCTGGACCGGCGGCTGGGCAAGCCCGGCGTCTACACCCTGCATGCGGCTGGCCAGCGCGCCGCGCCGGGCGATCTGCAGGCGGCGCACGGCGT
>NZ_JBQVNP010000222.1:0-5565 GCF_052436255.1 Roseateles sp.
CCGAATACCTGCGCGCCAGTGGCGACATGCGCGAGGCGCGCAAGCTGTTGCTGGGCCTGGATGCGCAGCAGCTCAACGCCGCCGGCCTGGTGTTCCGCTGGCGCTACTACGACCAGCTCGGCGCCATCACCAGCGACACCGGCGAGCTCGACGCGTCGTTGAACTATGGCCACGCCGCCCAGCGGCTGGCCGAGCAGCTGGGCCAGCCCTGGCGCGTCGCGCTGACCCTGGTCGATCTGGCCTACACGTCCGACCGCGCGGACACGCCGGCCCGCGCCCGCCAACTGCTGGCCCAGGCGCTTGTCGAGGCGCAGAAGGACCCCGATCCGATGACGCTGAACCGCGTCTACACGATGCGCGGCATCCTCCACACCGGCGACACCGACGCCAGCATCACGCTGCAGGCTTACTCCGACGCGCTGGAGCAGGCCACGCTCGCCGGCTCCGATTCCGTGCGCGCGCTGGGCCTGGCCAACATCTCCGACTACCACCTGCGGCAGGGCCAGTCGGCGCGGGCGCTGGCGCTGGCCGAACAGGCCCTGCCGCTGGCGCGCGCCACGCGCAACATCGGCGCCGAGAGCGTGGCGCGCTCCAACATCGGCCTGGCCAAGATCGCCATGGGCCGGATCGCCGAGGGCCGCGACGATGTGCGCGCCGCGATCATGCTGGACGAACAGCAGGGCGCGCTGTCGTATGCCTCCGAGGGCTGGGAGGAGCTGGCGGGATATCTGGAGCAGGCCGGCGACCTGGCCGGAGCCGTGGCGGCCTACGGCGAGCACCGCCGCATGAGCGAGCGCGTGCTGCGCGACGAGACACGCAAGCTGCTGCTGGAAGCCCAGGAGCGCCAGGACGCCGAGCAGCGTGCGCGCGACATCGAGCTGCTCAACCGCGACAACGCCCTCAAGGCCGAGCAGGTTCATCAGCGCAACCTGGCGCTGGTGCTGTGGGCGGCGCTGGGCGGCTGCGTGCTGGTGTCGCTGGGCCTGCTGTGGCAGGCCTTCCGCCGCGTGCGCCGCACCAACGAGGCGCTGGCCCACAGCAATGCATCGCTGAAGCACCAGAGCGAGAGCGACCCGCTGACCGGCCTGGCCAACCGTCGCCACTTCCAGGCCGCCGTCAAGAGCCTGTCGAACGCCGAGGGCCTGGCCGCCAGCGTCTTCCTGGTCGACATTGACCACTTCAAGCGCATCAACGACAGCTACGGCCATGCCGCCGGCGACACCGTGCTGGTCGAGATCGCCAGCCGGCTGCGGCAGGCCGTGCGCGACGACGACCTCATCGTGCGCTGGGGCGGCGAGGAGTTCCTCATCGTGGCGCGCGGCCGCGAGGCCCCGTTCGCGCAACAGCTCGCGCAGCGCCTGCTTGACCTCATCGGCGGCAGGCCCGTGCGCCAGGACGGCCGCGACATTCCCGTCACCGCCTCGATCGGTTTCGTCAGCCTGCCGGTGTCGCCGCACGGCCTGCGGCTGTCGTGGGAGCGCGCCATCGACCTGGTCGACACCGTCATGTACCTGGCCAAGGCGCATGGCCGCAACAAGGCCTATGGCGTCGAGCGCATCAATGCCCACGATGCGCTGGCTGCCGCGCAACTGACGGCGCGGCTGGAAGCCGCATGGAGCGAAGGCCTGGTCGGTCTGCAGGCGCTCAGCGGACCCAGCCCGGCCCGGGCGGCCGAGGCCAAGGCGTGAGCGCCGCGCCGGGCCGTCCCAAGCAAGCTCGCTCCCGCCTGGCGGGACAGCGCGCAGCGCGAAGGGTGCCCGTGAGCGCCGCGCCGGGCTGCCCCAAGCAAGCTCGCTCCCGCCTGGCGGGACAGCGCGCAGCGCGAAGGGCGCATGCATGATCAAGCGGCTGCCTGCACTGTTGCTGCTGTCGCTGGCCGTTGCACGGGCTGGCGCGGTGCCCGTCGCCGTGCCCGACCCGGTGGCGGAGGACACGCTGCTGGCGAACATCGCCCGCCGCGCGTTCGATGCGCCGGACGCCATGCTGGCCGAGCTGCGCCAGCGCTGGCCCACCCACGCCGAGCCCGGCCAGCCGCGCGAAGCCGCGTGGCTGATGGCGCACGGCCGTGTGTTGCTGCACGCCGGCCAGATCGACGCGGCCGATGCCATCGCGGTGCAGCTGATGGCCCGCGCGGACGGCGTTGACCGCAGCTGGGTGCTGCGCGCGCTGGCGCAGGAGCGCGTCGGCAAGCCCGTCACCGTGCTGGCCGCCCGCGCCCTGGTCGGCCTGGACAAGCGCTGCCCCGCCGGTGACGAAGTGCGCGCCGTGCGCGAGCTGGGCTGCGACTTCCGCAGCACCTGGGAGGCGCTGCGCCTGTTGCAACGCGAGCAGGCCGACCAGGGCGCCTTCGTCAACGCCGAGGCGGGCATCCGCCGTGCGCTCGCCCTGGCGCGTGCGGGGGGAGACCGGCCTCTCGCCGCCCTCAGCCGCGGCATGCTGGCCGTCGTGCTGCAGTCGCAGGACAAGCTGGACGCCGCCCGCGCCGAGATCCGCGCCGCCCAGGCCGAAGTGTCCGGCGACCTCGTGGTCGGCGCCCGGCTGCGCAGTCTCGAAGGTGTCATCGAACGCCGCGCGCATGACTTGCCGGCCGCGCGGAGTGCGGTGGAAGCGGCCCTGCTGCTGGCCGAGCAGGCCGACGCGCCTCATCTGGCGGCCCAGCTGCGCGCCAACCTGGTCGACGCCTACATGCATCTCGGGATGCTGAAGGAGGCGCTGGCCACGGGCCAGCGCGCGCTGCCGGTGCTGCAGCGCTTCCGCGACCGTGGTTTCGAGCGAGCGCTGCACCACAACTTCGCCGTCGCCCACATCAAGTTGCGCCAGTTCGACGCGGGCCGCCAGGCGCTGGCCCGGGTGGCCGAGTTCGGCACCGACCCCACCGATCTGGTGCCGCGCGCCCGCGAGCTGCGCGAGCTGGCCGATACCTGGGCCGAAGCCGGTCAATACAAGGAGGCCCTCGCCGCCCTGCATGCCGAGCGGGAGCTCAATGAGCGCGCCAACGAGCGCAACCGCGCCGCTGCGCTGGAGGAGCTGGGCCGCAAGTACGACAGCGCCGCCAAGCAGCGCGACCTCGACTTGCTGGCCCGCGACGGCCAGCTCAAGGACCAGCAGCTGGCCAACCAGCGGCTCGCGCAGAAGGTCGGTGTCGCCGTCGGGGCGTTGCTGCTGCTGTCACTCGCGCTGATCGGCGTCACGCTGCTGCGCATGCGCCGGGCGCAGGCGCGCCTGACGGCCAACCAGAGCCTGCTGCGCGCGCAGAGCGAGCGCGACCCGCTGACCGACCTGTCCAACCGCCGCCATTTCCTGGCCGTCATGGACCAGCGGGCGCGCGACGCCGCCGGCAGGGAGCGGGCCGAGGGCTTCCGCGGCGCGCTGATGATGATCGACATCGATCACTTCAAGAACGTCAATGACTGGCATGGCCACGCGGCGGGTGATGCCGTCATCGTCGAAGTCGGCCATCGCATCCGCGCGGCCGTGCGTGACACCGACCTGGTCGTGCGCTGGGGCGGCGAGGAATTCCTCGTCTTCGCGCCCGAGCTGCCCGGCAACGACCTGGCGCTGATGGCCGGGCGCATCCTGCGCGGCATCGGCAGCCAGCCGGTGCAAACGCCCGCGGGCCCGCTGCGCGTCACCGCGTCCATCGGCTTCGCGAGCTTTCCGCTGGGCGGCAGCACCGAGGCCGCACCGGCGCTGCGCCTGCACTGGGAGCAGGCGGTCAACTGGGCCGACATGGTGCTCTACAAGGCCAAGGCCGAGGGTCGCAACCGCGGCGTCGGCATCACGGCCGTCGAGGCACCCGACGCCAACACGCTGGCCGCCATCCTGCAGGACTTCGACGCCGCCTGCATCAACGGCCAGGTCGTGCTCAGGCAATTGCCGGGGCCGGTATGAACAGGCCCCTCGTCCAAGGAGTACCCTGGTCGGTCCCCCTGGGGGACGGCGATGCTTGCGGCATTGAGCCGCAAGCACATCGCCATGACGGGCCGGCTTGGGAGCGGCCCGGCGCTCGGCCCGCGAGTCTTCTGCGCCGCAGCCTGCTGCTGTGGCTGGCCACGCCGGCCATCGCTCAGCCGGGCTGGCCGACGCGCCCGCTGCGCATCGTCGTGCCCTACGCCGCTGGCGGTTCGGCCGACGTCGCCGCGCGCCAGCTGGCGCCCGAGTTGCAACGCAGCCTGGGCCAGCCGGTCGTCATCGACAACCGGCCGGGTGCGGATGGCAACATCGGCAGCGCCGAGGTCGCCGGGGCGAGCGACGGTCATACGCTGCTGCTGGGCAGCGTCGGCACGCATGTGATCAACCCGTTGCTGTCGCGCCGCCTGCCCTATGACCCGGTGAAGGATTTCTCGCCCATCTGCCTGATCGCGACCGTGCCCCTGGTGCTGGTCATGAACCCGGGCGTCGCGCAGGCCCTGGGCGTGCGCAGTCTGAGCGACCTCGTGCAAGTCGCCGCGGCTCAGCCCGGCCGTCTGCACATCGCCTCCGGCGGCAATGGCAACCCGACGCACCTGGCCGGCGAGCTCTTCAAGCGGCTGACGCGGACCTACATGCTGCACTTTCCCTATCGCAGCGCGGCGTCGGCCCAGCAGGACGTGATCGCCGGCAACATGGACCTGATGTTCGACGTCCTGCCGTCGGCGCTGCCGCAGATCAAGGCCGGCAGGCTGCTGCCGCTGGCCGTGACCAGCACGCGGCGCAGCCCCGGCCTGCCCGAGCTGCCCACCGTCGAGGAGGCGGGCGGCGCGGCGCTGAAGGGCTATGAGGCCAGCGCCTGGATCGGCCTGTTTGCGCCGGGCAGCCAGCCGGTTGAACAGCTCGCCCGCCTGCAGCGCGACAGCGTGGCCGCGCTGGCCGGGCCCGCGCTGCGCGAGCGCCTGACGGCGCGCGGCATGCTGGTGCATGGCAGCGGAGGCCACGAGTTCGCTGCCCTCATCGCGGCGGAAACGGCCAAATGGGCGCGGGTGGTGCAGCTGTCGGGCGTCAAGGTCGACCGCTGACCCGCGACGGCGAGCCACCGGGCGGCTGGCGCGCCGATACTTCGGCCCCGATGCCAGCGATCCTCACTGCCACGTGGCGCGCCGACCTGATCGCCGGCGCCGTCGTGGCCGTGCTGCTGATCCCGCAGAGCCTGGCCTACGCAATGCTCGCCGGTTTGCCGCCCCAGGTCGGTCTGTACGCCAGCCTGCTGCCGCTGCTGGCCTATGCGGCGCTGGGCTCCAGCCCGGTGCTCGGCCTGGGGCCGGTGGCGGTGCTGGCGCTGATGATCGCGCAGGCCCTGGGGGCGTTGCCAGCCGGCGTCAGCCCGACCGAGGGGGCGCTCGTGCTGGCGGCCGAGGTCGGGCTGCTGCTGGCGGCCGCAGCGCTGCTGCGGTTGGATGCGCTGTCCAGCCTGCTGTCAGTGCCTGCGCTGCGCGGCTTCGAGAGCGGCGCCACGCTGATGATCGCGGCCGGGCAGTTGCCGGTGTTGCTGGGCAGCACGGCGGCGGGTTTCACCGCGCCGGCGCTGATCAGCACCGCGCCGCATGGCGGCCTCGCGCCGGCGAGTGCCGTCTGGGGCGGCGCGGCGAT
>NZ_JBQVNP010000223.1:0-5430 GCF_052436255.1 Roseateles sp.
AGGGCCTGGGCCGCGTCGGCCCAGCGCGGCTCGGCCAGCAGTTCAGGCAACGAGGGCGGCGAGCACGCGCTCGGCGTGTTGCTGGACCGACAGCCCGCGCTGATCAGCGGCGACGTCTGCGCGCAGGCTGGCGCGGCCACCGGCGCCCAGGCCATCAAGCCAGGCCGCGCCGCCCGCATGGCCGGCCGCTGCGGGCGCCGTCAGCGGGCGCAGCGGAGCGGTGGAGAACAGCGGGGAGGTGGGTGACGGGATGACGCCGATCATGGCCGTTAGGGATTTGAGGCAGTGGGTTTCAGCTTAGCGAGACAGGCGGCGGCTGGCGATTGCGGCTGCCCCTAATTCGAAGTCGCCTTTCGCTGCCGCGGCGTCCTGCTGGGCCACGCTGGCGAGCGTCGGCGGACGGGCTCGCGGGTCGCCCTCGTTGACGAACACGCGCTGGCCGTCGCGCTGCAGCGTGTCCTCGGGCCTGATGCGGTCCGCGGACTGTCGGCTCAGGTTCACCGTCAGCGTCTCCACCGCCTCGGTCGGCGTGTCGCGACGCACTGCGCCGGTGACGCGGTAGGTGGGCAGCGGCAGCACGCTCAGCCAGCCGTCGACGGCTTCCGGCAGCAGGCCATCCACCGCGTCGGCCAGGGGCTCGGGCAGCTCCAGGTCCCGGTCGGCCGGCAGGGGGTCGAGAAGAACGGGTTGGCGGGTGCCGTCGGCGTTGCCGTACACGGGGCCGGTGGCGGACCGAGTGCTGGAGACGTTGCTCATGATGATGCCGTGCGGTGTGGTGTATCGCTGCATTTCAGGCCAGTCCGGCAGCGCAGGCAATTGCGGCTGCTGCTGTTTCTGAACGTTAGCGACTCAACCGAACAAGCGCTTCAGCAGATCCATCACGACAGTGGGCCGCGCCAGCAGTTCTTCGTTCAACAGCGCCACCAGGCTGCCCAGCTGCAGCAGCAGCACCAGGTGGCCCACGATCGACTTGATGGACATGGACAGGCTGAACACATTGAGCTGCTGCGCAAAGCGGTTGACCAGACCGAGCACGCCGTCCACCAGGTAGAGCAGCACCAGTGACGGCGCGGCCACCAGCAGCGCCAGCCGCAGCATGCGGCCGAACTCGGCCTCGAAGGCCAGCATGCCTTTGGGGATCAGCTGCCAGTCGCCATGGGTGGGCCAGAACGCGAAGCTGTCCAGCAGCAGCGCGGCGAACAGCATGAAGCCGCCCGAGGCCATGAAGACCCAGCTCGCCAGCCGCGCCAGGAAGGCCCCGGTCAGCGAGGTCTGGTGGCCCGACAGCGGGTCCAGCACCTGGGCCTGGCCCGCGCCGGTCTTGTTGTCGATCAGCTGGCCGGCCATCTCGAACGACCACATCAGCCCCGCGAACAGAAAGCCCAGTGCCGCGCCGATCATGGCCTCACGGCCATAGAGCAGCGCCCATTGCCAGCCGCTCAGGTTCAGCGGCTTGAGCTCCTGGACCAGCAGGCCGAGCATGGCCAGCGCCAGGAAGATGGCATTGCGGATCAGCGCCGGGATCAGGTCCTGCGTGAACAGCGGCACCAGCAGGAAGGCCACCGCCACCCGCATCGTCGACAGGCCCAGCAGCAGTGCCGCGTCACTTGGGTGGCTGACCCAGAACTGGTACATCAGTGCTTGATTTTCACGAGGCCCGGAAACTCACTGAACACCTTGTCACCCAGCTGGTAGAGGCTGCCGCCCAGCAGCGAGGCCGTGATGAAGATGGTGATGACGATGGCGAAGAACTTGGCCACGTACTGCACCGTCTGCTCCTGCAGCTGCGTGGCCGCCTGCACGAAGGCGATCAGCAGGCCGACGACGGCGGCCACGATGATGGGCGGCGCCGACAACAGCAGCACCAGCCACAGGGCCTGCTGGGTGAGTTGGATGACTTCGCTGTTCATGTCAGTGGCCAATCCCTGTTGCTTTGCATTTGCGGGTCGAGCGCCGGGCCGCTCCCAAGCCGGCCCGCTCTGGCGATGTGCTCGCGGCTCGATGCCGAGAGCATCGCCGTCCCCTCGGGGGACCGGTCAAGGCGAAGCCTTGGACGAGGGGCTTCATGTCTGGTACGTGAGAACCAAGCCGTGCGTCAGCTTGACCCAGCCGTCGATCAGCACGAACAGCAGCAGCTTGAACGGCAGCGACACGGTGGTCGGCGACAGCATCTGCATGCCCATGGCCATCAGGATGTTGGAAATGACGAGGTCGATGACGAGGAAGGGCAGGAAGATCAGGAAGCCGATCTCGAAAGCCACTGTCAGCTCGGTCACCGTGAAGGCCGGCACGATGACGAGGAAGTCGCGCTCGGTCAGCTGGGCGGCCTGCTCGGGCTTGAGGCTGCGCTGCGCCGTCTTCAGGAAGAAGGCGCGCTCCAGCGGCCGGCTGTGCTTGATCAGGAACTCGCGCAGCGGCTCCTTGGCCGTGTCGGCGGCGGCCAGCATCTCGCTGGTGGAGCCCTTGGCCAGGGCGGGCGAGGCGCTCAGGCTTTCCTGCATCTGCACGCCCACCGGGTACATCACATAGATGCTGAGGATCAGCGCCAGGCCGTTCAGCACGACGTTGGGCGGCACCTGCTGCAGGCCCATGGCATTGCGCAGCAGGCTGAGCACGACGACGAGCTTGGTGAATGACGTGACCATCACCGCCACGAAAGGCGCCAGCGCCAGCAGGATGACGGTGATGAGGGCCGAGGCGGGCGTGAAGGTGCTCAGGTCCATAGGTCAGAGTGCATCGATGCGAAGCGCCTGGCCGTCTCCCCAGGGCACCAGGCGGCCGCGGGCGCGCACCGTGTCGGGCCGCGCGGCGTCGATGAGTTGGCATTGCACGGGCACGGCGGGGCCGGGTTGGCGCCAGCCCATCACGATGTCCAGCGCGAGCGGCTGCTCCCAGCGCGCCACCAGCTGCCAGGGCTTTTCAGCCGCGACCGGCTCGCCGCGCGCGCGCCACCGAGTCAGCGCCGGCTCCTCCAGCAGCACCAGCGCGCCAGGCTCCAGCGCCGCCAGCTCCTCGTCGCCAAGGTGCCATTGCGCCAGCAGGCATTCGGCCGGTGTCGCCTGCCACTGCAGGCCCGGCACTTCGGGCGCTGCGGCCAGTGCACGCAGCGCGGCCCAGGGCAGCGACAGCCGCGCTTCGGCCCCGGCGCCGCGCCAGCTGGCCTGGGCGCCGCCCGCCAGCATGCCGCCCGTGACGGCCACCCATTGCCATGGCGCATCGCCCAGCAGGCCCGCCGCCGCAAGGCTGTCGAGCAGCTCGCCCGCCAGGTCCAGCACCACGGCCGCCTCGGCGGCGCAAGGCGGCAGCCCGCCGGGCGTGAAGTCTCCGGCGCTGATGCACAGCCGCACCGGCCCGGCCAGGTAGTGCCAGGTCAATGCCTGCGTCGAGGCTTGCGGGATCGAAGTCATGCCCGCCGGCTCACCATGATGCGGGTGAGCTCCGTGACCGACTTCGCCTTCATCTTGCGCATGCCGCGCGAGCGGTACAGCTCCACGCTCTTGAGCGACAGCTTGATCTCGTCGGCGATGTTCTTGTTCATCAGGCCCTTGACCACCAGCGACAGGACCTGGCGCTCGCGCGGCGACAGCGTCTGCGAGCGGCGCTCGAACTCCTCGCGCGAGCCCTCGACGTCGGCGTCGATGCCGGCGTCCATGTCGGTCGGTGCGAAGGCGCGGTCCAGGGCCGCGCTCAGGGCCGCGTCGTCCAGCGGTTTCTCCAGCAGCGAGACGGCGCCGCGCTTTTGCATCGCCGCCACGGCCAGCGGCACGTCGGCATGGCCGCTCATGTAGATGACGGGCAGGTGGATGCCGCGCTCGCGCAGCGCGTCGTGCAGGTCAAGGCCCGACAGCTCGGGCATGCGCACGTCCAGCATCAGGCAGGTGGAGTCGGGCCAGGTCGTGCCCACGGCCACGCGGGCCAGGGACTGCAGCGCGTCGCGCGGGTCGGCCCAGTCGCGCACCTGGCAGCCGAAGCCTTCCAGCCAGAAGCGCAGGGAGTCGCGGAACTCGTGGTTGTCGTCCACCACGTAAATCTGCCGAGGTGTCATGCCGTCTTCTCCAGGGTGGGTGAGGTGGCCGCCATCACGGGCAGCGCGAAGTGAAAGCAGCAGCCGCCGGACTCGCGCCGCGTGAACCACAGGCGGCCCTGGTGCATCTCGATCAGCGAGCGGCAGATGGACAGGCCCAGACCCATGCCGTTGGGCTTGGTGGAGCTGAAGGGCACGAACAGGCGCGCTTCGGTTTGCGGCGTGATGCCGGGGCCGTTGTCGCCCACGCGCAGCTCGGCGCGGCCGGCGTCCACCTGCAGCTCGATGTCGATGAGGGCCTCGGCCGGCCGGTCCAGCCGCAGTGCGTCGAGCGCGTTGCGCAGCAGGTTGATGAGGACCTGCTGCAGCATGACGGCGTCGCCCTGCACGGGCACCGGGGTCAGTGGCAGGCGCAGCATCAGACGCACGGCCTCGCGCTGCAGGTCCCAGTCCAGCAGGGCCAGGCTCTGATGCACCAGGTCGACCAGGTCGATTCGCTCGGTCTTGGGCTGGCGCGACTGCGTGTACTCGCGAATGCGGCTGATGATCTGGCTGGCATAGCCGACCTGATGCACGGCCTTGTCCAGCGCCGCGAGTTCGTCGGTGCTCTCGGGGTGGCGGCGCGCCAGGCGCAGCTTGAGGCCGCGCAGCAGATTGACGGTGGCCCCGATGGGCTGGTTGAGTTCATGCGCCAGCACGCTGCCCATCTCGCTGACGGTCAGCGAGCGCGACGTGAACAGCAGACCCTCGCGGTCGTCGAGCTGGCGCTGCAGGTGATGCAGGCGCGCGCGCTCGTCATCCAGGCGCAGCAGCACATGGCGGGCATCCAGCGCGACGCGCTGGGCCACGTACTCGCCGCTGACGCCGCAGCGCGTGCGCGCGCCCATCGGGGCCTTCAGCGCCGTGGCCAGACCGTGCAGCGGCTGCGCCCAGTGCTCGGCCAGGGCACCGGGATCGCCGGGCAGCAGGGTCTGCATGGGCGCGTTCAGCGCCACCAGGAAGTCCCCGTCCAGGATGGCCAGCGCCTGGCCCAGGTCGCCCAGCGCGTGCAGCAGCGTCGCGTCGATGCGGGTCACTGGTGCACCCTTCGGCCTGCGGCCTTGCCTGGCCGACAGCGCGGCCAGGCGTTCGCCAGGCGTGGGATGCCCACAGGGCATCCCATGTCCGGGCTCACTCCCGCCACGCGGGAGCGAGCTTGCCTGGGGCGGCCCGGCGCGCCGCTCATGCCTTCTCCTGCGGCCACAGCGGCTGGTTGCACAGCAGCCAGGTCAGCGATGCGCGCGCGCCGAGCAGGGCCCGCAGGCTGGGGCTGGCCGGCGCCTGCACCAGCACCTCGGCCCACTGCGCAATGCCCGGCGCGACGTCGTCCAGCCGCAGCTCGCAGCTGACCTGACCCGGCGCCAGCG
>NZ_JBQVNP010000224.1:0-5364 GCF_052436255.1 Roseateles sp.
CGGCCTGGCATCCTGGTCCTGCATCACCAGCGTCTTGATGACGGTGAACGGGTCGAGCCCGAGCATCTCGGCGCCGCGCTGCGCGCCGCCGTGCTCGACGTACTCGTAGGGGTGCTCGGTGAAGGCGATCTTGTGCGCGCGCAACAGCTGCGTGGCGGGTGTCTCGGAGGTGTGGGTGCTCTTCTTGGCCATCTCGGTGGCAGTCCTCTGTTCAGGATTGCTTCAGGAATTTTATTGTTTTACGATAAAAATTTGCCGTGTCTCATTGAATACCGGCTCACGCATGCAGCATACGCCAGCCCCGGCCGCCACGCCCTCGTTCTACCTGAAGCGCCACGCGCAGGTCGTGCTGGCGCTCGTCCTGGCCGGGGCTGCGCTGCTTGTCGCGCAGCCGGTGCTGCTGCTCTCGGCCAGCGACTGGCTCGACATCTTCGGCCTCGGCAGTTTCCTCGGCCTGCCCAACCTGCCTGCCGACGAAGCGGGCCGCTGGCGCACCGCGCTGGTCAGCCTGCTGCCGGTGGGTGGCGGCCTCTATGCGCTGCTGCATCTCTGGCGGCTGTTCGGCGAGTACGGCCGTGGCCGCGTCTTCGGCGCCACGGCACAAGACGCGCTGGTGCGATTCGCATGGGCCGTGCTGCTGCTGGCATTGCTGCTTCCGCTGGCGCGCGGACTGATGACCGTAGCGCTCAGCATCGGCAACCCGCCGGGCCAGCGCTTCCTGTCGATCAGCATCGCGTGGTTCGACTGCCTGCACATCCTCTTCGGCGCCGTGCTCGTGGCCATCGCCCGCGTCATGGTCGAGGCCCGGCGCCTGGCCGACGACAACGCCGGCTTCGTCTGACCCCGCCATGCCCATCGTCGTGAACCTCGATGTGATGCTCGCCCGCCGCAAGATGCGCTCGCGCGAACTGGCGGAGCATGTCGGCATCACCGAACAGAATCTCTCGCTGCTCAAGAGCGGCAAGGTGCGCGGCGTGCGCTTCGACACGCTGGAGCGCATCTGCGAGGCGCTGCAATGCCAGCCCGGCGACCTGCTCGAGTGGCAGCCGTCGCCGCCAGAGAGCTGATGCGCCGCCCCGCCCTGACGGCGCTCGTGCTGGCCGTGGTGGCGATGCACGCGGCGATGCTCTGGCTGCTGGTGGTCGCCACGAAGCCGCATGGCAGCATTGCCGGCCCGGTGAAGCGCGTCGTCATGGAAGTGGTGCAGGTCACGCCTCCCGTGAAGGCCGAGCCTCCTGCGCCGCCGAAGGAAGCAGTACCGCGGGCTCCAGCCGCGCGCCCGGCGGCCAAGCGTTCGACCGTCGTCACTCACGACAACTCGATCACGGCGCCCGCCGCGCCGACCGCAGCCGCGGAGCCGCCGCAAAGCACAAATCCTCCGCCTCTGATCCTCCATTCGGAAAGCACCCGCCGCGCCCTGCGCGACGTGGGCCGCGAGCGCTCCTTTGCTGACCGGGCCAGCCAGGACCTCAACGGCAGCCCGCGCCCGGCCTTCGATTCGAGGTTGAGCGCAGGTGTCGCAGGGGCTGCGCACGGCGACTGCATGAAGGGCCAATTCAAGGGCAGCAACATGGGCCTGCTGAGCCTGCCCGCACTCGCGCTGGCGGCAGCCCAGGGCGAATGCGCCCGCTGATCTATTGACTCACGCGGCAGGGTCGCGGATTTCCCAGCGGATCTTGTCGATCTCGGCCAGCACTTCCGGCGACAGCGTGGTGCCGTACACGTCCAGGTCTTCTTCCAGCTGTGCCAGCGAGGTCACGCCGATGATGGTGCTCGCCACCTGCCACTTCGTGTAGCAGAAGGCCAGCGCCAGTTGCGTCGGCGTCAGGCCGTTGTCTCGCGCCAGCTGGTTGTAGCGCTTCGCGGCGCGCAGCGAATCGGGACGGCCCCAGCGCTGCTTGCGCACCGATTCATAACTGGAGATGCGCGCGCCCTTCGGCGCATCCGGCCCCTCGATGCCGCTCTGGTCGTACTTGCCCGTCAGCAGGCCGAAGGCCAGCGGCGAATACGCCAGCAGCGAAACACCCAGCCGGTGCATCGTCTCGTCCAGCCCGTTCTCGTGGCCGCGGCTGATGAGGCTGTACACGTTCTGCACCGTTGCCACGCGTGGCAGGCCGTGCTGCTCGGCCAGCCGCACGAACTCGTGCACGCCGTAGGGCGTTTCGTTCGACAGGCCGATGGCGCGCACCTTGCCCGCCTTCACCAGCTTGCCCAGCGCTTCGAGCTGCTCGTGGATCGGCGTCTTGGAGGTTTCCTTGGCCGGGTCGTAGTAGATGTTGCCGAACAGCGGCACATGGCGCTCGGGCCAGTGGATCTGGTACAGGTCGATCACGTCGGTGCGCAGCCGCTTCAGGCTGGCGTTGCACGAGGCCTCGATGTCGGCAGCCGTCATGCCGCTGCCTTCGCGCACCCAGGGCATGCCGCGCGAGGGGCCGGCCACCTTGGTCGCGACCACCAGCTTCTCGCGCGCTCCGGGGTTGGCGGCAAACCAGTTGCCGATGATGGTCTCGGTGACGCTGTAGGTTTCCTTGCGCGTGGGCACCGAGTACATCTCGGCGGTGTCGATGAAATCGACGCCCCGCTCCAGAGAGCGGCTCAGGATGGCGTGGGAGGTGGGCTCGTCGACCTGTTCGCCGAAGGTCATCGTGCCGAGGCAGATCGGGGTGACGTGCAGGTCGCTTTGACCAAGTTGGATCTTTTTCATGCGCGGGATGCTACCGCCCTGCCCCACGGCCCGCTGGCCACCGCACCAAAACCCGAGCGCCGCGCGTCCGCGCACTGTCCTGTGCCGGACTGCGTCAGTACAAAGGCCTCCTTATCATCGACGCCCATGTACCAAGCCCTCCGCCCCTCCCGCAGCGAATTCGTGCCCGTGCGCAACCTCAGCTACCACGTGCGGCTGTGGGGCCAGCCTTCCGACACGCGCCCGCCGCTGGTGCTGGTGCACGGCTGGATGGACGTGGCGGCGTCGTGGCAGTTCGTGGTCGACGCGATGGAGGAAGACCGCTTCATCATCGCCCCCGACTGGCGCGGCTTCGGCCTCACCGACGGCGGCGGCGTCGACAACTACTGGCTCGCCGACTACCTGGCGGACCTCGAATGGCTGCTCGACCACTACGTGGGCGAAGACGAGAACAGCCGGCAGGTCGACCTCGTCGGCCACAGCATGGGTGGCAACGTCGCCATGCACTACGCCGGCGTGCGGCCGCAACGCATCCGCCGCCTCGTCAACCTCGAAGGCTTCGGCATGCCCGCGCGCAAGCCCGAGGAAGCACCCGCGCGCTACGGCCAGTGGATCGACGAGCTCAAGCGCCTGCACCGCGGCGAGATGGCGCTGGCCGGCTACTCGGCCGTGGACGGCGTAGCCCGCCGCCTCATGAAGACCAACCCGCGCCTCACGCCCGACAAGGCCGCCTGGCTCGCCAGCCACTGGTCGGTGAACCACGCGCAGCCCGATGGCAGCGAGCGCTGGCAGATCCTCGGCGAGGCGGCGCACAAGATCGTCAACGCCCACATCTTCCGTGTCGACGAGACACTGGCGCTCTACGCGCGCATCACCGCGCCGCTGCTGATGGTCGAGGCCTCCGACGACAGCCTGCAAGGCTGGTGGAAGAACCGCTACACGCTCGACGAATTCCACGAGCGGCTGAAGTCGGTCGGCAACGTGCGCATCGAGCGGCTTGAGGATGCTGGCCACATGCTGCATCACGACCAGCCGCAGATCGTCGCACGGATGATCGAGGAGTTCCTGGCAGCAAGCTGAAGCGGTTCAGGCGCGGCGCGATTCGCTGTCGAGGCTCGCCATCTGCGCCGCGGCATAGCGGTCGCCGGCGGCGGCACCCTTCGGCACCGCGCGCTCGATGGCCGCGAAATCGTCGGACCCAAGCTTCACATTCAGCGCACCGAGCGCTTCGTCGAGCCGCGTGCGTTGCCGCGCGCCGATCAGCGGCACGATGTCGTCGCCCTGCGCCGCCACCCACGCGATGGCGATCTGCGCGACGGTCACGCCCTTCGCGTCGGCGATCTTGCGCAGCGCCTCGACCAGCGCGAGGTTGCGGTCCACGTTCTCGCCTTGGAAGCGCGGGCTGCGCGCGCGAAAATCCTTCTCGCCCGCGGCGTCTTTCTTCCAGTGCCCGCTGATCAGGCCGCGCGACAGCACGCCGTACGCGGTGATGCCGATGCCCAGCTCGCGGCAGGTGGCGAGGATGTCGTCCTCGATGCCGCGCGAGATCAGCGAATACTCGATCTGCAGGTCGCAGATCGGATGCACCGCCGCCGCCTTGCGGATGGTCTGAGACCCCACTTCCGACAGGCCGATGTGGCGCACGTAGCCTGCCTTCACCAGGTCGGCGATGGTGCCCACGGTGTCCTCGATCGGCACGTTCGGGTCGAGCCGCGCGGGGCGGTAGATGTCGATGTGATCCACGCCCAGGCGCTGCAGCGAGTAGGTCGCGAAGTTCTTCACCGCCGCCGGCTGAGCGTCGTAGCCGACCCAGCCGCCGGCCGGGTCGCGCATGGCGCCGAACTTCACGCTGACCAGCGCCGCATCGCGCTGCGAGGGCTTCAGGCTCTTCAAAGCCTCGCCGATCAGCATCTCGTTGTGGCCGCTGCCGTAGAAGTCGCCGGTGTCGAGCAGGGTGATGCCCGCGTCCATGGCGGCGTGGATGGTGGCGATGCTTTCCGCGCGGTCGGAAGGGCCGTACATGCCCGACATGCCCATGCAGCCGAGGCCGATGGCCGAGACCTTGGGGCCGGTGGCGCCGAGTTGGAGTGTGTTCATTGGAGCTGTCCTTTCAGGGGAACCGGACGCGATGGCGAGCGGCATGGCGGTAGTCTGGAAGCAAACACTCCGTTCGATAATCCGTCCGCCATCGCACGGGTTGTGCGGGAAAACGCACAATCCCGCCATGACCGAACCCGATCTCTCCGACCTGGGCGCCTTCGTGGCCGTCACCCGCGCGCGTGGTTTCCGGGGCGCGGCCGCCTTGCGCGGCGTATCGCCCTCCTCGCTCAGCGAGGCCATGCGCAGGCTCGAGGCACAGCTGGGCGTGCGCCTGCTGAACCGCACCACGCGCAGCGTGACGCCGACCGAAGCGGGCCAGCGGCTGCTCGACCGAATCTCGCCCGCGCTGGACGACATCGCCGGCGCGCTCGACACGCTCAACAGCTTTCGAGACAGCCCCACCGGCACCCTGCGGCTCAACGTGCCGACCATCGTGGCGCAGCGCGTGCTGCCGCCGCTGGCCAGCCGCTTCCTGCGCACGCACCCGGGCATCACGCTGGAGATTACGACCAACGACACCTTCATCGACGTGCTCGCGGCCGGCTTCGACGCGGGAGTGCGCTACGACGAGAGCATCGCCC
>NZ_JBQVNP010000225.1:0-5362 GCF_052436255.1 Roseateles sp.
GCGTCGAGCTGGTCGAGCGATGTCATCTCCTTCAGCGTCAGGATCACACGTGCGTGCTCGCGCCGGAAGCGAAGAATGGCCGCCGGCAGCGCGGGTGAAAGCATCGACGAGGCCGTGTAGCCCAGCGCGATGCTGCCGACATCGCCCGAGGCCGCGCTCTGCGCCTCGCCCTTGGCCGCTTCCACGTCGCGCAGGATGACGCGCGCGCGCTCGCGGAAGTGCCGGCCCGCCTGCGTGAGGAACACGCGCCGCTTGTCGCGCTCCAGCAGCCGCACCTTGAGTTCTTCTTCCAGCGCCTGGATCTGGATGCTCAGCGGCGGCTGCGCGATGTGCAGGCGCTGCGCGGCGCGCGTGAAGTTGAGCTCCTCGGCGACCGCGACGAAGTAGCGGAGATGGCGCAGTTCCATGATATTCAGGGAGTATCGAAAACTGAAGATAAACGGTATTTCCAAATATAAGTCAGCCTGCCTACGATGCCTGCATGACAAGCAGAGACAAGCCGCAGGAGCACCCTGCAACCCGGCCATTCCAGGGCCACCCGCTGATGCAGGGGCTGGCTCGCGGAGAGCCGATGACGGCCTTCGGTATCCGCATCTCGCGCACGCCCGACATCGCCCGGCTGGCGAAGGCCAGCGGGCACCACGCGATCTGGGTCGATCTGGAGCACAGCACCATTTCGCTGGACGCGGCCGGCGCGATCTGCGCCGCCGCGCACGACCTCGGCCTGATGGCGCTGGTGCGCGTGCCGGAGCGCGAGTACGGCGCCATCGGCAGGCTGCTCGACGCGGGCGCGTCCGGCCTCATCTTCCCGCGCGTCGAGACGGCCGATCAGGCCGCCGACCTCGCCGCCGCCTGCCGCTTTCCGCCGCACGGCCACCGCTCGGCCATCGCGGTGCTGCCGCAGTTCGGCTATCGCCGGCTTCCGGTGGCCGAGACCTACCGGCTGGCCAACGACACGGTGGTCGTGAACGTGCTGATCGAACGCCCGCTGGGCATCCGCAATGCCGAGGCGATTGCCCGGGTGCCGGGAGTGGACCTGGTGAGCATCGGCACCAACGACCTGAGCGCGGAACACGGCGTTCCCGGCGACTATCGCCATCCGCTGGTGCAGCAGGCGCTCAACGATGCGCTCGCGGCCTGCGCGCGCGCAGGCAAGCCGCTGTCGATCGGCGGCATTGCCGACGCGGCGCTGAATGCCGAGCTGCTGGCGCGGGGCGCGGCGCCCTTCCTCATGACGGGGATCGACACCGATTTGCTCCTCGCCTCGATGCAGGAGCGCGTGCGCAATGCGCTGGCCGGCCATGCAGCCGTTGCTGTGCGGACGCCCGAGGCACAGACCGCGTGAGCGGACGTCTCCTGCCGCAACTTCTTCGTTTTCTCTTTTTTCGCTTTCGTTCTGAACATGAACCACGAGATCCTGACCTCCAAGCCCATGCGCGACGCGCAGACCCTGACCCGCGCGGCCTTCGAGGTTCCCGCCGGCGCCTGCGACGCGCATGTGCACGTCTTCGGCCCCGCCGAGCACTATCCCCGCGTCGATCACCCGCACTACACGCTGCCCGACGGCAATCTTGCGCAGCTGCACAGCGCGCTCGAAGTACTCGGCGTCGAGCGCTTCGCGATCGTGCAGCCCAGCTTCTACGGCACCGACAACCGCTGCATGCTCGATGCGCTCGACGCGGCGGGAGACCGCGCGCGCGGCGTCGCGATGGTGGAAGACGACGTGTCCGACGAGATCCTGCGCGAGATGCATGTGCGCCGCGTGCGTGCGCTCAGGCTCGACCTGTTCCTGCGCCAGAAGCTGCCCACATCGGAGCTGCATGCCTACATCGAACGCAGCATCCGCCGCATCCGGCCGCTGGGCTGGCATGTGCAGTTCTATACGCCGGGCTGGGTCGTGCGAGACCTGATCCCGGTGCTGCCCGACCTCGAATCGGACTTCGTCATCGACCACATGGGCTACATGCTGGAGAGCGACGGCCTCACGCGCGCCGACTTCGACCGCCTGCTGCGCGCGGTTGCCGATGGACGCGGATGGTTCAAGCTCTCGGGGCCGTACCGCCTCGCGAAGGACGGCAACTACGCGCGGCTGAAGCCGCTCGCGCAGGCGATCGTCGAGACCGTGCCCGACCGCGTGATCTGGGGCAGCGACTGCCCGCACATTCCGGAAGGCGGGCGCGACACCGGCGAGCTGCTGAACCTGCTGGGCGACTGGATTCCCGACCCGGTGGCGCGCCGCAAGGTGCTGGCCGACAACCCCGCGCGCCTGTTCGGCTTCTGAAGAAAGCACGAAGATGCCCGACACCACCATGAACTGCATCCAGGAACTGGACACCTCCGGTGCACGCGCCGCGGAGGTCTTCGAACACGCCGGCACGCGCTACCTCGTGGTGCCGCAGCTCGCCGAGGACATCGAGGGGCAGCCCGCGCAGATGACGCTGGGCAACAGCGACGTCGACGCGCTCGTCTATCGCTGGGAAGGCGAGCGGTTCGTCGAGCACACGCGGCTTCCGGTGCCGGGTGGCGAGGACGCAGAGTTCTTCCGCATCGGCGAGCGCGCCTTCCTCGCCACCGCCAGCTTGCGCACGGGCTCGGGCCCATATGCACTGGACACGCACTCGACGATCTTCGAACTGGTGGACGGGCGCTTCGAAGTCTTCCAGCGTATTGCGACATCGGCTGCCAAGCAGTGGATCCACTTCGAGATCGACTCGCGCCACTTCCTCGCGCTCGCGCAGGGCGTGACCCACGGTGACACGCCGCTCGCGCCGGGCGCCGAATCGTGCATCTACGAATGGAACGGCGAGCGCTTCGAAAAGCTCCAGACGGTGCGCTCCGGCTGGGGCTACAACTGGGCCTTCTTCGAGGTCGACGGGCAGAAGCTGCTGGCCTATGCCGACCACGCCGTGCCGTCGCAGCTGCTGCGCTGGAACGGCAACACTTTCGAACCATTCCAGGAGCTGGAGGGCAAGAGCGGACGGGCCTTCTGCTTCTTCGAGACGGAGGGTTCCAACTGGCTCGCCTTCGCCTGCCTGCACGACGACACTGTGCTGTACCGCTGGAGCGACGGCTGCTTCGTGCAGCACCAGGTGCTCAGCGGGCCGGGCGGTCGCGAGTTCGACTGGATTCCGACGCCGGATGGCGGCCGGCTGGTGCAGGTCAACTTCCTGCACGGCACGCGCGAGGCGCCGATCCCGCGGCTGCAGTCGACCATCCTGCGCATGACCGATGGCCGCATGGAGCCAGTCGCCGAGTTCCCGACTTCCGGCGGCACCGACGCCACCTGCTTCGAGGCGGGAGGCCGGCGCTACCTGGTGGTGAGCAACAGCCTCAGCGCCGAGGTGCGGTTCCGCACGCCGAGCCGCGTCTATCGCCTCGACTTCGCTGCTGACAAGGAGTCTTCATGAACCATCCAGCCGCCTCGCACCAGAGCCCCGAGTTGCTGCGGCTCTTCGAAACCTACACGGGCGGGCCGCAGGGCATTGGCGCGAACCTGGCCGCGCTCACTGGCGCGGCGACGGCGGGCGATCCGCTCATCGTGGCCACCAGCGCGGACATCGTGCTGTTCCCCGGCAACGGCCGCGATCCCGAGGTCGAGGGCTTCCGCCTCTCCACGCGAGGATTCAAGGAGCTGGCCGGCATCTCGCACCATGGGCCGGCGGTGGCGTCGATCCTCAAGATGCGGCTGGTCGATCCCGACGGGCCGCTGTGGCGCAAGGAGGCTGAACGACTGGTCGCCGCCACGCGCGTGGCGCGCGAGGCCAACTCGGTGGCACTGTGGCGCGACCGGATCGCGGTGCCGGCCTACCGGGGGCGCGAGCAGAAGATCGCGGAACTGGTCCACTACTCGTGCGTGCTGACCGAGCGCTACCTGGAGCGCGTGCTGGAACGACCCGAACTCTTCACGCCCGCGGACATGCGCGAGCACTACCTGGAAGGCACGGGCTCCGCCGTGGGTGCCACGGTGCCGATGAACGCGGTGATGATCGCCACCTTCTTCCTTGTCGGCATGGACATCAGCCATCGCGTGATCGGCTGGCTCGACCGCCATGCCATCGACTGGTCGCGCGCCATGGCGCTGGTGATCGGGCGCCAGGGCAGGCCCACCGCCGGCGTGACGTGGACCACCAATTCGGTGGCCGCCATGATCCTCGGCGCCTCGCGCCACACGCTCTCGCTCGACCGGCTCTTCATCGCGCCCCATGCCGTCGAGTTCCCGGCCGGCTCGGCGGCAGACATGTCGGCGCTGCGCGTATTCGAGACCTCGATGCGTCAGCTGTGGGCCCACACGCGCGCCGTGAGCGAACTCGGCACGCTGATGTACGACGGCTATCCGCGCTACGAGCCTTCTTCCACCGTCCGCCCCGTGCTCCACGCGGACACGCGAACGGTGGCTGAGATGCCGGCCATCGCCGGTCCGGACGACTGGCGCGCGCTGAACACGCGGCTGCGCGTGGTGCTGGAAGATCCGCGCCAACTGTTGTCGGGCTGCGTCACCGACTACGCCGTCGAGCAGCTGCAGGCGCACGGCAACGACCCAACGCGGGTGCCGGTGCCGGGCCTGGACGGCACGGACTATCCGCCGCTGCCCTGAGCGCGAGCCGCGCCCGCGACGCGGGCGAGAGGCCCGGAAGAGACACAGAAGAGACACAGGAGACAAACCATGAAAAGAATCGCTCGCTCGCTGCTTGCCGTGCTGGTCTCGGCCAGCGCGTTCGCACCCGCCTGGGGGCAGGGCTCGCCCTGGCCATCGCGGCCCATCAAGATCATCACGCCCACGCCCGTGGGCGTAGGCTCGGACATCTTCGCCCGTGCCTATGCCGACCGCCTCAGCCGCGCGCTGCAGACGCCGGTGGTGGTCGAGAACAGGCCCGGCGCGCTGGCTTCCATCGGCACCGACGCGGTCGCCAAGGCCGCGCCCGACGGCTACACCATCCTGTTCTCGACGAGCAACCCGTTCACCATGACGCCGTTCCTGCTCTCGTAGATGCCCTACGACGCGAAGATCGAACTCGTGCCGGTCACGCAGGCGCTCAAGGGCGGATCGTTCATCCTGGCCAACGCGGCGGTGCCGGTGAAGAACATTCCCGAACTGGTCGCGCTGGCCAAGAAGGAGCCGGGCAAGATTTCGTTCGCCTCCTACGGATCGGGCACCACCTCGCACCTGGGATTCGAGCTGGTCCAGGAGGCCGCAGGCCTCGAGCTGCTGCACGTGCCCTACAAGCAGAGCGCCGCGCCGGACCTCATGGCCGGCCAGGTGCAGCTGGGCTTCGAGCCGCCTGTCTCGGCGCTGCCCAACATCAAGTCGGGGCGCGTGAAGGCGCTGGCGTACACGGGCAGCAAGCGCAGTGCGGCCTTGCCC
>NZ_JBQVNP010000226.1:0-5331 GCF_052436255.1 Roseateles sp.
CGGCCTGGCCTGCCGCGACGCGGACGGCGCCTGGGCGCTGCAGCAGGTCGTGGCCGCCAGCGCAGCGGGCAGCGGCATGCGCCAGGCCGCCACCAACCTGCCGCCGGCGGTGCTGGCCGCCGTGGACAAGGCCATGGCCGGCGAGGCACTGAACGCCGAGCAGGAACGCGCGGCGCGCGATGCGGGCTGGGCGCCTTGAGCCCCCGCCGGACGGCCCAACGGCCTTAGGATCGCCCCAGCAACAGGGATGGGCAGGCCGCGACGCACGACCGCCAGCGCTGGGACCGCCCGCACCGCCCCATGCCCCAGACTTCTTCGCAGCAGTTGGTCGTCGACATGAGGCGCTTCCGGCGCTATCTGGCGCTGGGCAACGTGCTCATCCTCGCCATCGTGGCCACGGCCACCGTGCTGGCCGCATCGGCCAGCTACCGCGCCCAGGAGCAACGCGCCCGCGACCAGGCTGCCGGCCTGGCTCAGACCCTGGCGCTGGGCGTGGCGTCGACGATTGCGCTGGTGGACCACACGCTGCAGTCGACGCTGTATCACGTCGAGCAGCAGCAAGCCCGCGGGCCGCTGAATGCCGCCGCGCTGACGCAGGTCACGGCCGGGCAACGGGCGCTGGTGCCGTCGATCAACGCCTTGCGCGTCACGGACGCCGACGGCTGGGTGCTGAACCCGGACGCTGGCGGTCCGGCCCGCGTCTCGGTGGCGGACCGCGACTACTTCCGCGCCGCCCGCGCCGAACCCGCGAGGCTGGCGGTTTCGGAGCCTTTGCAGGGCCGCCTGAAGGCCGGCTGGGGCCTGGTGTTCGCGCGGGCGCGGCTCGACGCGTCGGGTCGCTTTGCCGGTGTCGTCTACGCCGGCATCGGCACCGAAACCTTCACGGCACATTTCCAGCAGGCCGACGTGGGCGCCCAGGGTGCGGTGTCGCTGCGCGCGCGCTCGCTGAAGCTGATCGCGCGGTACTCGCCGCAGGCCCAGGCGCCGGAGGCCGGGTTGGGCAAGGCCACCGTGTCCGAGGGCCTCGTGGCGGCGCTCGCGGCAAGCCCCGCACGGGGGAGCTATGTCGCGCGCACGGCGCTTGACGGCGTCGAACGCGTCACCGCCTACACCGAGGTGCCCGGCTACCCGCTGCTGATGCTGGTAGGCCTGGGCACCGAGGACTTTTTTGCGCCGTGGCAGCGCCAGGTGGTGGGGATGGGGTCGTTGCTGCTGCTGCTGGCCATCGTGCTGATCGGCGCCTCCGTGGCCCTGTACCGCGCCCAGGCGCGCCAGGTGCAGGCGCGGGCGCGCATCGCACTGCTGGCAGCGGAGCGGGGCGCGATGCTGGACAGCGAGCTCGTCGGCATGGTCAAGCTGCGCGAGCGGCAGGAGATCTGGCACAACCCAGCGCTGGCGCGTCTGTTCGGCTATGGCCCCGGCGAACTCTGCGGCCAGCCGGCGCGCCTGCTCTACCTCGACGATGCGTCGTTCGCTCAGGTGGGCCTGGCCTACCAGCACCTGGGGATGACAAGCAGCTACCGCACGCAGTTGCAGATGCGCCGCAAGGACGGCAGCGCGGTCTGGGTCGACTTGAGCGGCGCGCCGCTGCCCGATGGCGAATCGCTGTGGTTGATGACCGACATCACGGCCATCAAGCGCAGCGAGGAGCAGGCCCGGCACCTGGCCTTCCACGACGTGCTGACCGGCCTGCCCAACCGCCACCTGCTGCAGGAGCGGCTGGCCTTCCTGCTGCGCGACGCCGAGCGCAACGGCCGCTGGCTGGCGGTCTGCTACATGGACCTGGACGGTTTCAAGGCCGTCAACGACAGCCTGGGCCACGACGCCGGCGACGCCGTGCTGCGGGCCGCGGCAGCGCGTTTGAGCGGGAGCGTGCGCGGCAACGACATCGTCGCGCGCATGGGCGGCGATGAGTTCGTGCTGGTGCTCAACCAGTCCGGCGGGCTGCGCGACGAGAAGCATGCGCTGAACCGCTTGCTGGACAGCTTCGCCGCGCCGGTCACGCTGCCCGATGGCGCCGAGGTGCGGGTGGGCGTCAGCATCGGTGTGGCCATCTATCCCCTGCACGGGCGCGAGGCCGGCACGCTGATCAGCCGCGCCGACCATGCGCTGCTGGCGGGCAAGCGGGCCGGCAAGGGCCGCTGGGTGGCGTGGGAGCCTTCGGTCGAAGCGGACGCGGCGGCAGCCGCACAAGGCGCCGATGCCGTCAGCGCGACGGGATCGGGCTGGCCTGCACGCTGACGATCTTCCTCGCGCCACCTCAACGGCAAGGGTCCAGCGCCAGGTCGGGCGACACCTGTCCGTCGACGAACCTGGCCCTGGTCTCGACATTGCCGCGTGCGTCGGGCGGCGCGGCTTGGGGCAGTGCGCAGCCAGCCAGCGCGACCCGCTGCAGTGCACGGCGCATCAATCCCGCGCGCCTGAAACCTCAAGGCTTTTCCAGATCAGCCCGGTGATCAGCTTGCGGGCGCGCTCGAAATCGTCGTCATCCAGCGCTGGCTTGCCCATGTAGAGCGAAAACTGCGGCCCCAGGTCGGCATAGGCCTGCGTGGATGACCAGATCAGGAACATCAGGTGCGTGAAGTCAAGGCGGCGGATCAGGCCCTCGGCCGCCCAACCCTCGAAGCGCGCGACATCGGCATGCAACAGCGGCATGACCTGGACGCGCAGCACATCGGCGTAGCGCGGCGCGCCCGCCATGATCTCGCGCGTGAAGACGGCATTGCCACTGGGCCGGTCGCGGCTGAAGCGTAGTTTTGCCGACACATAGGCCTGGATGGCGGCCTCCGGTTCGTCCGCCTCGGTGATGGCGTTCATGCTGGCCATCCACTCGCCCATGACGCTGTCGAGCACGGCGCGGTAGAGCTCCTCCTTGCTGGGCCAGTGGTAGAGCAGGTTCTGGCGCGACAGATCCAGCACGGCGGCGATGCTGTCGAGGCTGACGCCTTCAAAACCAAAGCGGGCGAACTGGCGTTCGGCCTCGGCCAGGATGGCCTCCTGCTTGCGCAGGGTGGCGGCGCGCGGGGTGCGCGTCACGGTCGCGGTATCGGTCATGCGCCGCATTTTGGACGGCGCGCACCAAGCGCTTGCTGCGGGTTATTACGCTTCGGTCAAGTTTTACAGGGTAGTAATGTTTGCCTGTTTTCGCCTGGGAGAACCCCGTGGACCTTGCCGACTTGAAATCAGGGCGCCTGACGCCCGACGACTATGCGCAGAATTTTGCCGACGCCCACCCGCCGCTGAACCGCACGCAGGCGCTGATCGAGGCCGAGCGCTGCTATTACTGCTACGACGCGCCCTGCCAGACGGCCTGCCCCACGGGCATCGACATCCCCAGCTTCATCCAGCGGGTGGCCCAGGACAACGTGCGCGGCGCGGCCGAAGCCATCTTGACGGCCAACCCGCTGGGCGGCATGTGCGCGCGGGTCTGCCCGACCGAGGTGCTGTGCGAGCAGGCCTGTGTGCGCAACACCAATGAGAGCAAGCCGGTCGAGATCGGGCTGCTGCAGCGTTATGCGGTGGAGGGTCACTTCGCCAACCCCGGAGCCCGGCCGCTGTTCGAACGCGGCATGCCCACCGGCAAGCGCGTCGCCGTCGTCGGCGCCGGGCCTGCCGGCCTGGCCGCGGCGCATGGCCTGGCCTGGCGCGGGCATGAGGTGGTGCTGTTCGACGCCAACGCCAAGCTCGGCGGGCTCAACGAATATGGCCTGGCCAGCTACAAGGTCGCCGGCGGCTTTGCGCAGCAGGAGATCGACTGGCTGCTCTCCATCGGCGGCATCACACCCAGGCTGAACTGCCGGCTGGGCCGCGACATGACGCTCGACGGCCTGCTGGCCGAATACGACGCCGTCTTCCTCGGCCTGGGCCTGGCCGGCGTCAACGCGCTGGGCATCGCCGAGCCCGAGCTGCCGGGCCTGCGCAACGCCGTCGACTTCATTGCCGAGCTGCGCCAGAGCGCGCCCGAGATCGTGCCGGTCGGCCGCCGGGTCGTCGTCATCGGCGGCGGCATGACGGCCGTGGACGCGGCGGTGCAAAGCAAGCTGCTGGGTGCAGAGCAGGTGACCATGGTCTACCGCCGCGGGCCGGATGGCCTGTCGGCATCGACCCACGAGCAGCACTGGGCGCAGACGAATGGCGTGAGCATCCGCTGCTGGGCGCGGCCACTGGGCGTCGAGGCGGAAGGCGGCGTGCTGCGCGGCATGCGCTTCGCAAGCACCAAGCTCGACAAGGGCAAGCTCGTCGATACCGGCGAGCAGTTCAGCCTCGAAGCCGACATGGTGCTGCGCGCCATCGGCCAAAGCTATGTGGCCGAGTCCGCAGGCAATGCCATTGCGCTGCAAGCCGGCCGCATCAGGACCGACGCCGACGGCCAGACCAGCCTGGCGCGCGTCTGGGCGGGCGGCGACTGCCGCGCCGGGGGCCGCGACCTGACTGTGGAGGCCGTGGAGCACGGCAAGCGCGCCGCCATCTGCATCGACCGCGCCCTGGGCCTGGCCACCGTTCGACATCTCGACAAGGAGGCTTCCCATGGCTGACCTGAGCACCAACTTCCTCGGCATCAAGAGCCCCAACCCCTTCTGGCTCGCATCCGCACCGCCGACCGACAAGGAAGTCAACGTGCGCCGGGCTTTCGAGGCCGGCTGGGGCGGCGTGGTCTGGAAGACGCTGGGCGAGGACCCGCCGGTCGTCAACGTCAACGGCCCGCGCTACGCCACGCTGTGGAGCCAGGACCGCCGCGTCATCGGCTTCAACAACATCGAGCTGATCTCGGACCGGCCGCTGCAGATCAACCTCGACGAGATCGCCCGTGTGAAGCGCGACTTCCCCGATCGGGCCATGGTCGTGTCGCTGATGGTGCCGGTCAACGAGCAGAGCTGGAAGGACATCCTCGCCAAGGTGGCCGACACCGGCGCCGACGGCGTGGAGCTGAACTTCGGCTGCCCGCATGGCATGAGCGAGCGCGGCATGGGCTCGGCCGTGGGCCAGGTGCCGGAGTACATCCAGCAGGTGACCGAGTGGTGCAAGAAGCACACGAAGATGCCGGTCATCGTGAAGCTGACGCCCAACATCACCGACGTGCGCTTCCCGGCGCGCGCGGCGCATGCCGGCGGCGCGGATGCGGTCAGCCTCATCAACACCGTCAACTCCATCATGGGCGTGGACCTGGACCGCATGACGATGAGCCCGGTGACCGACGGCCTGGGCTCGCACGGCGGCTACTGCGGCCAGGCGGTCAAGCCGATCGCGCTGAACATGGTGGCCGAGATCGCGCGCGACCCCGAAACCCGCGGCCTGCCGATCTCGGGCATTGGCGGCATCACCACCTGGCGC
>NZ_JBQVNP010000227.1:0-5211 GCF_052436255.1 Roseateles sp.
ATTCCGGTGCCGGCCTTCAGCGCCTCGCTGGCCTACTACGACAGCTACCGCACCGAGCGCCTGCCGGCGAACCTGCTGCAGGCGCAGCGCGACTTCTTCGGCGCCCACACCTACGAGCGCGTGGACAAGCCCGAAGGCCAGTTCTTCCACACCGACTGGCCCGAAGTCATCGGCTGATCGACCGGGCGATGCCATGCCGGGCCTCGACTACCCCAGCCACCTGGTCGAGGACTGGCAACTGGCCGACGGCACGCCGGTGCGCATTCGCCCGATCCGCGCCGAGGACCTGGCGATGCATACGGCCTTCGTGAACGGCCTCTCGAAGGAAACCGGCTACCGCCGCCTGCTGTCGCCACGAACGCCGCAGCCCGACGAGCTGTGGCGCATGACGCACATCGTCTACGAACACGAACTCGCGCTCATCGCTACCACGGTGGTCGACGGCGCCGAGCAGCAGATGGGCGTGGTGCGCTACGTGCGCGGCGAGACGCCCGAGACCGTGCACGTCGCCGAGTTCGCCATCGTCATCGCCGATGCGTGGCAGCACCGCGGCGTCGCCCACAAGCTCATGCGCAGGCTGATCGAAGCGGCCACGGCGGCCGGCGTGAAACAGCTGGCCGACATCACGCTCTACGACAACACCGGCATGCTGGCGCTGGCGCGCAGGCTGGGCTTCAAGGTGCAGCGCGATCCGGGCAACCCGAACGTCACTCGGTTGCGGCTGGCGCTGGATGCACCAGCGTGATCGCCGTTCATGGCCGGGCCGGGAAAAGCCATCAATGCGGCAGGGCCGCCGCTACCGGGGCGCTCCCAGCCGGTGAATTCCATAAACGGATGCCGGCGGCAGATTCATCCACGTGCTGCCGACGAGGCTCGACTGCAAGCTCAGCATGCCGAGCGTCTGCTCGTCGACAGGGCTGCGGCACGCGTAGGTGAACTGGAAGAAATCCCCGCCCTGGCGGAGATGCTCGAAGGAGCCTCGCAATATCGACGACACCGTTGCAACGGGCATGCTCAGCAGCGGAAGGCCACTGACGACGGCGCCCACGGAAGACCTGCGCCTGAAGTCCACGTTGCCGATGTTCGCGGCGCTCGTGCAGATCACCCTGGCTTTCGGAAATCGCCGCCGAAGACGGTGGGCGAACTCCTCGTTGAACTCGATCAGTGTCAGGTCCTGCTCGCGGACACCGCGCAAGAGCAGGCTTCTCGTGAATACGCCCGTACCGGGGCCGAGTTCGACGACGTGGCCCGTCGCCGGCCCGATGCTGCGCGTCATCATCCGCGCCAGCGCCCTGCCTGATGGTGCAATCGCTCCGACTTTCAGTGGAGAGGCCAGCCACGAGCGCAGGAAGACGCCAATGTCGCTTTGCACTGCTCGGCCTCACGCAGCGATGGTCTGGCGAGTGGACTCGCCCTGGGCGGCGTTCGACACCGATGCCCACTGCTCCCACTCGACAAGGCGGGCAGCGTATGCCGCGCGGACAGCCGGCATGCCTTCGGTGCCGAGGAAGAAACGAAGCGGCGGATAGGCCGCGTCGACAATCTGCAGCACGGAGGCTGCCGTCGCCCGCGGCTCGCCGAAGTCGATATGGGCGCTTTGCGCGAACACCTGCTGCCGTAGCGCTGCGTAGGCGCCCATGCCCTCGGCGAGCCTGAGGGACGAAGGGCTTGCGAAATCGGTCGCGTAGGCGCCGGGCTCGATGAGCGTCACCTTGATCCCGAAACCGCCCACTTCCTGCGCCAGGCTGTCGTGAAGAGCCTCCAATGCCCATTTGGATGCGTTGTAGAAGCCGACCATCGGCCCGGCGACGATGCCGGCCACGCTCGACACGCCGAGGATGTGTCCTCCGTTCTGCTTGCGCAGGATCGGCAAAGCTGCCTGGATGACGCGCAGCGCCCCGAAGAAATTGGTCTCGAATTCCGCCTTCACGTCTTCCGGCTTCGCCTCCTCGACCGCGCCGACCAGCGCATAGCCGGCGTTGTTCAGCACGACGTCGATACGGCCGAAATGCAAATGGGCGCGCTCCACCGCATCCTGAACCTGCGACGCATCGGTGACGTCCAGCGCGAGCGGCAGCACCTGATGGCCATATCGCTCGGCCAGACCCGCGAGCGAGATCACGTCCCTGGCCGTGGCAGCGACCTTGTCGCCGCGCTCCAGGGCCGCCTCGGCCCACACGCGTCCGAATCCGCGCGCGGCGCCGGTGATGAACCAGACTTTTTCCGACATTGCTTTTCCTTCTGTTGCGGTGACGCCCGACGGGCTCTTTCAGGAACTGCTCGCAGCCGCCTGACGCGAAATACCGGTGGCCATGCGCATGAAGCCGTCGAAGGTGCGGTCCGACATCAGGCGGCGCAGGAAGATCATCGGCTTCGCGCCGAAGCCGACGGCATAGCGCGTCTTCGGCCGCCCGGCGCTCACCGCCTTCGCGATGGTGTCGGCAATCAGCTGCGGGGGCGACTGGCGCTTGCGGCTCGCCTCCCCGACCATCGACAGCGCCATGGCCTTGGCCTGGCTCGCGTATGCGCCCTTGCCCGACACGTCGCGCAGCTTGTCGGCGGCGATGTCGGCCCATTCGGTCCTGATGCCGCCCGGCTCGATCACCACCACGTCGATGCCGAAGGGCTGCACTTCCATGCGCAGGCAGTCGCTGATGGCCTCGAGCGCGAACTTGGTGCCGTGGTACCAGGCGCCCAGCGGCGTGTGGATCTTGCCGCCCATCGACGTGATGTTGACGATGGTTCCCGAGCGCCGCGAGCGCATGTGAGGCAGCACCAGCTGGGTCAGGCGCACGGCGCCGAACACGTTGACGTCGAACTGGGCGCGAGCCTCTTCCAGCGGAACATCTTCGACCGCGCCGTAGGAGCCGTAGCCGGCGTTGTTGACGAGCACGTCGATCCTGCCGGAGCGGGCGATGATTTCCTTCACACCGAGACGCATCGACGCATCGTCGGTCACGTCCATCTGAAGGACGCGAATGCCTACGTCGGCCAGGGGCCGCATCCGGTCGAGGCGGCGGGCAACGGCGTACACCGTGTAGCCGAGCGCGTAGAGCTTGAGCGCGGTCGCCTCGCCGATGCCGGAAGAGGCACCGGTCACCAGGGCAACTTTTGATGATTCCATGTCGATTCGTCCTTTGCTGTGGCTTGTGTCTGGCGTGCCTTGCTCGGCTCGCCTGCGGTGAAATCAACTCTACGAATGGCCCGGTGCCGGCGATCTGGCAATGGGCGCCATCCGACTCGCAAGACGCGACAGCGATGCCTGCGGAGCCGGAAGGATCGGCACCCGGCCTCAGTTGGACGACTGGAGATAGCCTCTCAATGCCTTCAGCGTTTCGAACGGCGTATCGACCGCTGCCCGGTTGGCCAGCCACTCCGGAATGGCGCCCCCGGGAGATGCGTGTATCTGGTACGAAACGCTGACGCCGCCCGCAGTCGGAACCAGCTTCCACTGGCCATCGGCCTTGGGAACGCGCACCTTTCCCTCGCGCTGCGGTACATAGTCCGGAGCGGCCTCGACCTTGACGGTGGTGGCATCCCCCGCTGCATCCCCGGAGCGCGAGTAGATGAAGTGATAGACGCCGTCGCGCGCAGACACGGGCCACGGCGCCTTGTTCTCCAGGTAGTGGTATTGCTCGGTGCCCGTAGATTTGAGGAGGTCTGAAACCACCACGTCGGGCATCCACTTGCGGAAGGAGCCGGCGTCCTTCAGCGCCTGGACGACGCGATCGGCGCCGGTCTTCAATTCGACCTCGCCGCGGAACTCGCGCAAAGAAGAGTCGGGCACGTCGCGCACGTAGACCTTGATGCCGTCGGCCTCCTTCGCAAGCGACCAGGCCCCCTGCGCAAAAGATGCCTGGCCGGCCAGAAGGCCGATGGCCGCCGTCGCGACCAGTACGCTGTTTTTCATGTTCATGTCGGATTTACCTCGTTCGGTTGGAAGAGCTCCAACCTTAGGAGGCATGCCGGACACGGCCACCAGCAGAAGGCGCCAATGCGAATGCCGACGGCGCCAGCGGCATCGATGGCATCGAGGCGATGCACCTGTCGCCGTCGACGCTCCCGTCCCTCCCCGCCTTCAGTTCAGGCGCATGGCATGGCGCGCGGTATCCGCCGTCTGCCCCGTCCATTCCTGGAAGGCCCGGTAGAAGGAATTCGGATCCTCGAACCCGAGCATGAAGGCGATCTCGCCTCCCGACATGGAGGTGTTCGCCAGATAGTGGCGAGCCAGTTTCTCGCGCGTGCTGCTGACGAGCATCCGGAAGTTTTCTCCCTCGTCCTCCAGGCGGCGCTGCAGCGTGCGCTTGCTCACGGCCAGGCGGTCCGCGACCACGTCGACGGTCGCCGCATTGCTCGGCAGCAATTCGAGCAGCAGTGCCTTCACCCGCTCCGCGGTGGTTGCCGTGGCGTCGAGCTCGCCGAGCCGTCTGCGCAGGTCGGGTTCGAAGACGCGCCACATGCCCTCGTTGAGCGTGAGGAACGGGCGAAGCGCGTCGGCCGCGGCGAAGGTGATGGCGGCATGCGGGCCACGTTTCACCGGCGCGCCGAAATACTCCTCGTACCGCCTGCCGTGCGCGGCGGCCGGGAGCGCCGGCAACGCCACGCGCTTCGCCTTGACCGGCTCCCGCGTTGCGAGCCGCGCCAGCCGGGCGAAGAACGCGATCTCCGCGATCTGCAGCGACTGGGGCACATCCGTCTGGGCCAGCAGCCATCGCGGGGACAGCGTCAGGTCGCCGTTCTTCGCGACCTCGACCTGCAGGGACATCGGCGCCACCAGCTGCTTGTACTTCGCCAGGCGCTGCACCGCCTGCATGAGGTTGGCGCTGCACAGCGCCGCGAAGATGGGCGGGTCGAAGGATTCGGCGGACACGATCTCGACGATGCGAAGCGCGAAGACGGGATCTCCGGCCTCCGCCTCCAGGGCCTGCCAGAAGCGGAAGTACTCCTGCGTGGAAAGGCTCTTTTCCTTGCGGAAGAAAAGATCCTCGGGCAGGCCCGCCCGGCGCAGCACGAGTTCGGGCCGCAGGTCCAGGTCGCTCAGCAGGGCCCGCCATCCGGTGTTCAGGGAGAAGTCTTGTGCGATTGCCATCCGGGCCCTCACTTCGGGTTCGTGAGCAGGACGTGGGCCGCCCATGCGTCGATTGAGACTCCTGGAAGTGTAGGCAGTCACCCGCGTCGAGGAACTTGCAAAAGACGCCAACAAGGCTGCGG
>NZ_JBQVNP010000228.1:0-5197 GCF_052436255.1 Roseateles sp.
GGTCCAGCAGCGTCATCAGCGCGGGGAACTGGTCGCGGTAGGAGCCGGTGATGCTGAGCAGCACGTCCACACGCGGCCGGCCGGCGGGCAGCTCGGCGGCGGGTAGCAGCCGCACGCCGGTGGGCCGGCCGCTGGCGTCCCACACCGGCGCCACGCCCAAAGCGGCCAGGGCCTGGGCCTCCATCAGGCCCTGGTGGCGCAGCGTCTCGCCGGCCCACAGGCTGAGCGCCAGGCGGCGCGGCGCCTGCCCTTGCTTCGCCTGCTCGGCGTACCAGGTCTCGAACAGCGTCTTGGCGACTTCGTAGGCCTGCTGGGTCGGCAGGCGGTTGGGGTCCAGGCCGGCGAGGTTGCGGCCGGTGGGCAGGCTGTCGGGGTTGCGCAGCGGGTCGCCGCCGTAGGCCGCGGGCAGAAAGCGCCCGTTCAGCGCGGCCAGCAGGCCGGGCAGCTCGCCCTCGGTGGCCAGGCGGCGCTCCAGCTCCTGTGCGCGCTCGGCCAGCTTCAACAGCGCCGGCGTGTCGATGGCCTTGCGCGCGGCGCGGTTGGGCACATGGCCCTCGGGCTCGGGCGGTCTCAGATCAAGCACGCTGGCGGCCTGCGCGTCCTTTAACGCGACGTCCAGCCACTGCCCGGGCCGCGAGCCGGCCACGCGCGCATGGTCGATCAGGAAGGCCTCGTCAATGTCCTCGCCCAGCGCTTCGATCAGCGGCTGGCGCAACATCTGCAGGATGGTCGTGTGGCGCGCGGCCACCTCAGGCACCTGGCCGAACACCGCCAGGCCCTGGGGCTGCGAGCTTTGCGCCAGACGGTCCAGCCAGGGGTGCAGCAGCTCCAGGAAGCCGGTGAAGTCCGCCGCGATGCGCTCGGCCGTCCAGCCCAGGTCGCGGTGCAGCTGGTGCTCGACGAACTGCGCCACCATCTGCCGCTCCAGCGCCTGGCGCGTGGGGCCGGCGTCCACCGTCTCCCATTCGTGCATCAGCTCGTGCATATGGGCCATGCGCGCATTGAAGCCGGCCGGCGCGAAGCTGGGCGTGCGGTGGCTCACCATCACGGCGCGGCCACGGCGCTTGGCGGTGAGTGCCTCGCCGAGGTTGTCGACGATGTAGGGGTAGATGACCGGCACGTCGCCCAGCGGCAGCAGGGCCTCGTCCATCACGTCCAGCGCGCGCAGCTTGCCGGGCGCCCATTCCTGCGTGCCGTGGGTGCCGAAGTGGATCAGCGCGTCGGCCTGGCGGCGTGCCCACAGGTAGGTGGCCAGGTAGTGGTGCGACAGGGCCGTCTTGCTCTTGTGCATGAAGGGGTCCTGGCCGCGCTTGAGCGTCTCCTCGCGCGGCGGCTGCGGCAGCACGCTCAAGTGGCCGAGCTGCAGCTGCGGGATGACGAAGACCGGGCGGCCCTGGTGCGCCACGACGTAGCGGCTGCTGCCCGGTGCGCCCCACTGGGCCTGGATGCGCTGGCGCAACGGCGCGGGCAGCGTGGCGAACCAGGCTTCGTAGTCCGCCACCGGCAGCGCAGCGGCCTGGTCGGCGGCCAGCAGCGCACGCAGGTCGGCGCCGGGGTAGTAGGCAGCGATCAGCGGCTTCAGCTGGCTGATCCACTCGCCTTCAGCCAGCGGTTGCACGCGGTAGCCGGCGTTCAGCAGGCCTTGCGACACGCGCTGCAGGCTGCGCGGCACGTTCAGGAAGCTGGCGCCGAAATGGTCGCCGCCCGGCGGGTAGTTGTAGACGAAGGCCACCAGCCGCTTGTCGGCCACGGGCTTGGTCTGCAGCGCGATCAGGCCGCGCGCCTTGGCCGCCACGGCGTCGGCCTGGCGCGTGATGAGCCGCGGCTCGCGGCCGCGCTCGCCATGGGCCACCACCAGCAGCGGGTCGATGGCGCCGGCACCTTCCGGTTGCGCGAAGTAGAAGGGCAGGTCGCTCTGCCCGAGGCCGGTCTCGCTGGCCTCCCAGCCGGCGACGGGGCCGGCGCGCCAGGGCAGTGTCTGCAGCACCGGCAGGCCCCAGCGCGCGAACAGCGGCTGCAGCGCGCCGGCCTGCGGCAGCAGCGCGTGGTTGACGATGACGCTCGCGAACGGCTTGCCGCCTTGCAGCCCCGGCAGCTCCAGCAGCGGTGCGAGCGACTCGCCGGCCAGGTGAGAGCTGAACGCCACGTAGGCAAACAACCCCTGCCGCTCGAAGCGCCGCAGCCAGTCGTCGACCCAGCCGGTGGCGCCCTGCACGAAGTGGTAGCGGTGCAGCAGCAGCACGACAGCCGGGCGCCCGCCCGCCAGGCCTGCCAGGTCTTGCGCGTGGCCCACCAGGTGTTGCGGGCCCGGCATGTCGGGGTGGTAGAGGCCGCGTTGCGGCAGCAGGGCCGGTGCGGGCAGGCTGCCGGGGGCCGCGCCCTTCAGCAGCGCAAAGGCCGCGCGCGTGTTGGCCACGCCGCCGGCCTGCAGGTAGGCGCGCGGGCTGCGGTCGCCGGCCGCCGGCTCGCCGGGCGGGATCCACGTGGTGGGCTTGCCGGCGCGCGTGACGGCCTCGCCCACCAGGCTTTGCAGCCTGGCCTGCACGCTGGCGTGCGGCGCGTCGATCCAGACGCTGTCTGCCGCCTTGAGCGCACGTTGCAGCTCGCGGGTCTGCGCGTCGTCCAGCGCCGCAGTGCGCAGCGGGTAGTCCAGCGACGTGAGCTGCATGCCCGCCGCCGCCGCCTCGCGCTCGATCAGGGCGTGGCGGGTCTGTGGCGTCACGTCCAGCGTGATCCACAGCAGGTTCGCGGCCTGCGCGGCAAGCGCGGCCAGCGCGAGGGCGGCGCCCAGCAGGAATCGCTTCAAGGGGCGGCGGCGCCGGAGGCTTCCGGCACGTAGATGATGTTGCCGTCCTTGAGCTTGTAGGCCACGCCGGCGCGCACGCCCTGGCCCTCGCTGCTGCCGCCGTTGCCCTTGTAGCGGATCTCCTGGCCCTTCTCGCGCACGACGATCTCCATGTCGGGCTCACCAGGGCGCTTGATGACGGTGACGTTCTCGTCGGCGGCGGCCTGCTGCTGCAGCGCCACGGCCGTCAGCAGCGCCACCACCAGCACAAGGAACACGTCCACCAGGTTGACGGCCGACAGCATCGGGTCGTCGTCTTCCTCGCCGAGGATGGACAGGTGCTTCATGCCGCGCCTCTGGAAGCGCGGATGCCGACGAGTTCAGCCATCAGCCAGCGGCGCTTGATCGAATACGCCACCAGGCCCACGGCCGCTGCGGCCAGCGCCAGCACCACGCCGGCAAAGGCGCTGCTGAACACCGCCAGCGCCTGCTGGCCCTGGCCGGCGGCCACGCTTTGCAGCGCCGGGCCCAGCGGCACCATCGTCGCGATCAGGCCCAGCAGCGGGCTCACACGGCCCAGCAGGCGCAGCGGCTCCAGCTGGTGCACGACCTGCAGCTCGATCTCTTCGAGTGGCTTGTCGGCATGGCCTGCCAGCGCACGGTAGCCCGGGCGGCGGCGCTGCAGGCCCTCCATCAGCGTGGCGCCGGCCACCCACAGCGCGTAGACGAAGCTGCAGGCCACGAGGATGAGCACGGGCCACAGCAGGGCCTGGGCGATCTGGGCGAAACCTTGTTCGAGCATGGGGTCAGGCCTTGTTCAAGAAGAAGGCCGCGACGGCCTGAGGGTTGGACGGGAAGTAGTGATGCAGATAGCTCGCGCGCAGCGAGCCCTGTTGGTAGAGCGCCTCGGCGGTCTTGCCACCGTTGGGGTTGCTGGCCGTGGCGATGGGCGCAAGTGGCGTGGCCAGGGTCGAGTAGTGGAAGCTGTGGCCGCGCAGCGTGCCCTCGGGCCAATCCATGCTCTGCATGCCGAGTGCGGCCAGGCGCTGGTGCAGCCGCGCGCTGCCGGGCATCAGGCCGGCCATCGCATGCTCGTGGCCGTCGCCGTCCACCAGCGTGTCGGCCAGGGCCAGCATGCCGCCGCACTCGGCCAGCAAGGGCTTGTGCAACGCCAGGTGTTCACGCAGGCCGGCGAAGAAGGTGGGGTTGGCGCGCATGGCGTCTGCATGCAGCTCGGGGTAGCCGCCGGGCAGCCACAGGGCGTCGCAGGGCGGCAGCGGCTCGCCGGCGATGGGCGAGAACGTGGCGACCTCGGCACCCAGTGCGCGCAGGCAGTCGAGGTTGGCGGGGTAGATGAAGGAGAAGGCGGCGTCTTGCGCCACGCCGATGCGCCGGCCCGCCAGCAGGGCCGGCAGCGCGGGCTCTGCTTCAGCGGCGAAGCGCACCGGCTCGAACTCGAAGCCCCGCGAGGCCTCGCCCCAGGCCTGCGCCCAGGCGTCCAGCTGCGCGTCCAGCCCGGGCAGTTCCAGCGCCTGCACCAGGCCCAGGTGGCGTTCCGGCAGGGCCAGGTCTTGCCGGCGCTGCAGCGCGGCGACCAGCGGCAGGTTGGCGGGCAGGCCTTCGGCCACCATGCGGCCGTGGCCTTCGCTGCCGACACGGTTGGCAACCACGCCGCACAGGCGGATGCGCTCGCCGCGCAAGCTCTGCAGGCCCAGCGCCAGCGCGGCAAAGGTCTGCGCCATGCCGCTGGCGTCGATGACGGCCAGCACGGGCAGGCCGAAGGCTTCGGCCAGGTCGGCGCTGCTGGGCGCGCCGTCGAACAGGCCCATCACGCCTTCGACGAGGATCAGGTCGGCCTCTGTCGCCGCCGCCGCCAGCTGCGCGCGGCAATGCGCCAGCCCGCCCATGAAGAGATCGAGCTGGTAGACGGGTTGGCCGCTGGCGCGCGCCAGCACCATGGGGTCCAGGTAGTCGGGGCCGGTCTTGAAGACGCGCACTGTCTTGCCGGCGTTGCGCGCGTGGCGGGCGATGGCGGCGGTGACGCTGGTCTTGCCCTGGCCGGAGGCCGGGGCGCTGACCATCAGCGCGGGGCAAAGGGTTGCGGTCATGCGTTCAACGCGACCCAGCGGTCCCGCACCTGAAAAATGGACAGACGGTGCTGGAACACCTGCTGCAGCGCCGCGTGCGTGGCGGCCTCGTGCGGCGCGCCCTGGTGGACGATGCGCCCGGCGTCCATGACGACGACGTGGTCGGCCTGCAGCGCGATGTTCAGCTCGTGCAGCACCGACACCACGGTGCCGCCATCGTCGGCAATGAGCCCGCGAACGATCTGCACACAGTCACTCTGGTGCGGCGCGTCAAGGATGGCCAGCGGCTCGTCCATCAGCAGCAGCGGCTACTCGACGGCCAGCG
>NZ_JBQVNP010000229.1:0-5182 GCF_052436255.1 Roseateles sp.
GACCGATGCCGAAATCGCTGCGATGGGACTGCGCCTGCACGACGCCCAGTCGTGCGTGGCGCGCGAATACGGCTTCGCATCCTGGGCTGACCTGCAGGGCTTCGTTCTCGCGCGGCGCTCGCAGGCCGAAGACCCGGCGAAGGCCGTCCTCTACTGGCTGCGCCTCGTCTACGCGGGCGACATCGCCGGTGGCAACAATAGCGCGCGGCCCGCGGCGGCCCTTCGCCTGCTCGAGGAGAGCCCCGGTCTGCTCGGCGGTGACCCGAGCCTCGCCTGCGCGATCGGCGATGAAGCGGCGTTGCGGCGAGCCATTGCGCACGACCCTGGCTGGGTGAACCGACCGGGCGGTCCGCTGGCACTGCAGCCGCTCGTTGCCGTGGCCCATTCGGGCCTGTTGCAGTTGCCCGACTTCCGCGAACGCCTGCTCGCCTGCGCAAGGCTGCTGCTCGACGCAGGCGCAGACCCGAACCAGTCGGTCGGCAACCGCTGGCCTCCTGCGTCTCTCGAAACGCCTGCGGAAACCGAGCGGCTTTCGGCGCTGTATGGTGCCGCCGGCCAAAACCACGACCTCGCGCTCACCAAGCTGTTGCTGGATGCAGGCGCCGATCCGAACGACGGCGAATCGCTCTATCACTCGCTGGAGAACCCGGCCTGCACGAAGCTGCTGCTCGACGCCGGCGCGCGCATAGCGGGCACGAACGCGCTCTATCGCGTGCTCGATCTCGACGACGTCGAAACGCTCAGGCTGCTGCTCGCACATGGCGGCAATGCGAACGAGCCGCCGATGGGCCCACCCACTTCCGACTGGGGTTCGCTGCTGCTGTGGGCCATCCGTCGACGCAAGTCCCCCGCGCACATCGAGGCCCTTCTGGCGGCAGGCGCAGACCCTTCGGTCACGACGAGCGATGGCATCAGCGCCTATACGGCGGCCCTGCGCTTCGGGCTGCCGGAAGTCGCACGCCTTCTCCAGCCTACCGGCGATGACACGACGCTCCCCATGGCCGAAGCCTTCGTTGCCGCCTGCGCGCAGGCCGACGAGGCCACGGCGCGCCGCATCCTGGCGGCCCACCCCGGCATCGTCGCAACGCTTTCCGAAGCACAGCTGCGCCAGCTGCCGGAGCTCGCTGCCCAAGGCTGCGCCGACGCCGTGAAGCTGATGGTCGAACTCGGCTGGCCCATCGCCACCCGCGGCGGCGACTGGGACGCCTCGGCGCTCAACAAGGCCGTGTTCCGCGGCGACGCCGGACTCGTCCGCTTCCTGCTCGAGCACGGCGCAAGCTGGCAAGAACAGCACGGCTTCGGCGACAACACCTGCGGCGGCCTCTCGTGGGCCTCGTGCAACGAACCACCGGACGGCGAAGGCGACTGGCTCGGCTGCGCCCAGGCACTCGTCGCCCACGGCATGCCCGCCGCGCGACCCGACCCCGCAAGCCCGGACTGGCTGCTCGTTGGCGGGCGGCGGTATGTGTTCTCGGACGAGGTGACGGACTACCTGCTCGGAGCCTCCACCGCGCAGGGCTAAAAAAAAGCGGGCCCGAGGGCCCGCCCAAAGCCGTCCATCGGGTTGCGAGAAGCACGCGACCCGACTCCGACTCACCTCGAACTCAACTCCTGTTTCCTCTCACTTCCTTCTCCAGCTCAGAGCGCGCGCCAACCGAGTTCCGGCGCGATGTGGCGCGACAGGTCGGTCAATATCTGCTCGTATTCCCCGCTGCTGAAGTTGTAGGGCAACTCCACCCGCAGCTCGCTCACATGCGGCAGCACCGGGTCGCGGCGCAGGCGCTCCAGGATCTCGTCGGACGTGCCCACGAGATCGCCTGCGAACAGCGTGCGCCGCTCGCCCTGCGGCGCCAGCGTGCGTTCGATCCGGCCGGCCGCGAACTCGCGATAGCGCTTGCGCGTGGCGGCATCCGCGCCGTCGAGCGGCACGATCACGCGGCCCAATGCCACCCTGCCCTTGCGCCCCTCGGTTTCGCTGGCACGGTAGCGTTCGATCAAGCCCAGCTGCGCCTGCAGGAAGTCGTCGGTGGTCTCGCCCGACAGCACGTTGCCCAGCAGCAGGTGAAAGCCGTTGCGCCCGGCCCATTCGACCGAACGCAGTGAGCCGCCGCCGTACCAGAGCCTGTCGATCAGTCCCGGCGCATATGGCTGCACGCGCGGCCGCACACGCCCGCCGGCGGATTCGATGAAGGTCTCGTCGTCGCCCAGCAGCGTGTCTTCCAGGTTGGCCTTGAGCCGCCCCACACGCTTGTGCGTGAAATCGACGGTGTTCGGTGCCGCGTCATGAAAGCGATTGCCGAGCAAGGCGCCATGCAGCGGCGCACCCGCGCTCAGGCCCACCTGCAGCCTGCCGCGCGACAGCACATCGACGGTGGCCAGGTCCTCGGCGAGGCGGAACGGGTTCTCGTAACCCATCTGGATCACAGCAGCACCCAGCTCGATGCGGCGCGTACGTTGCGTCGCCGCGGCCAGGAAGGTCGCGGCCGAGGACACGCCGCGCTCCAGGTGACGCTGGCGCACCCACGCGCCATCGAAGCCCAGCTTCTCGCCGAACTCGAAGAGCTTCAGCGCGGCTTCGATACCGGCCAGCGGGTCGCCCTCGGCATAGTTGCCCGGCGTCAGGAACGCGAGATGACGAATGCCGGAGCTGCTCATGGGGCGAACTTCGGCAGGCCGGGCGGATTGACTTCCGACTTCGGCAGGGCTTCTTCCGCCAGGCTCCAGCGCGCAAGCGCCTTGGCATAGGTGCCGTTGCGGATCAGGTTGTTGGCCGCCGTGGTCAGCGCCACCGCGAGGCCGCTGCCCTTGCGCGTGGCAATGGCCACGTCCGACTTCAGCGGCCAGCCCGCGTTGACCGTGCCGACCAGCCTGATCTGGCCGTTCTTCGCTGCCTCGTAGGCCTGCGGCGCGTTCGGGTTGAAGTTGGCGTCGACCCGCCTGGTGACCACCGCCAGCGTGCGTGTCACGTCATCGTCGTAGTACTGGATCTCGACGGGTTTCAGGCCGGCCGCGACGTTCTGCCGGTTCCACTCCAGCAGGATGCGCTCCTGGTTGGTGCCTGCACCGGTCGTCAGCTTCAGGCCCGCCACGTCCTTCGGCTCGCGGATCGACTTGATGGCGCTGTCGGTGCGCACGTAGAAGCCGTGCAGGCCGAGGCGATAGGTCGAGAAGTCGAACTTCTCCTTGCGTTGCTCGGTCACGCCCACGTTGGAGATCACCGCGTCGTACTTGCCCGAGCTCAGGCCCAGCGGCCAGTCGGCCCAGGCGATGGGCTGCAGGTCGAGCTTGAGGCCCAGTGCGTCGGCGATGAGCAGCGCGAAGTCGGGGTCGAAACCGACGACCGTCTTCGCGTCGGAGGCGTAGGTCGAGATGGGCGGCGCGAACGGTGCGATGGCGACCGTCAGCACGCCTTCCTTCACGAACTTGAAGCTCGGCGGAATCGCGTTGACGGCCTCGGCGTCCTTGCCCGCGCGCAGGCGGCCGCGCTGCTCGGGGCTGAAGTCGAACTTGTCGGCGGCGTGGGCCGTACCGGCGATCAACGTGAGCGCAACGAGGCCGCGCGCCATCCATGTGTGCTTGAAAAAAGCCATGGTCATCACTTCTTCGGCAGGCCCGGCGGATTGGTGCGCGCGACCTCGATGGCCTCGGACTCCAGGTTCCAGCGCGACAGCGCCTTGGCGTAGTTGCCGTTCCTGATCTGCGTGTTCAGCGCCAGCGTGACGGCCTCGGCAATGCCCGAGCCCTTGCGCGAGGTGACGGCGATCTCGGCATTCAGCGGCCAGCCGCCCGAGAACAGGCCGGCAAGCTTCGTCTTGCCGTCGCGCGCCTCGTAGGCCGCGATGCCGTTCGGGCCCAGGTACGCATCGGCACGCCCTGACTGGATGGCCAGGCGCTGCACGACGTCATCGTCGTAGTACTGGATCTCCACCGGCTTCAGCCCGGCCGCGACGTTCTGCTGGTTCCAGCGCAGAAGAATCTGCTCCTGGTTGGTGCTGGCGGAGACGATCACCTTCAGGCCCGCGATGTCCTTCGGTTCCCTGATCGCGCCGAGCTTGCTGTCCGACTTCACGTAGATGCCGAGCTGGTCGTTGCGGTAGGTGGAGAAGTCGAACTTCTCCTTGCGCTCCTCGGTCACCGTCACGTTCGAGACCACCACATCGAACTTGCCCGACTGCAGGCCCAGCGGCCAGTCGGCCCAGGCGGTGGACACCAGCTCCAGCTTGCGACCGAGGCTGTCGGCCACCAGTTGCGCGATGTCGGGGGCGTTGCCCACCGGCGTTTTCGTGTCGGTCGCGTAGGCGGCGAACGGCAGGCGGCCGGTGGTGGTGCCGACGACGAGCACGCCCTCCTTCTGGAACTTGAAGTCCTTCGCGAGCCGCACGGCCTCGTCGATCTTCTGCGCGCGCGGGCGGCCGGGCTGTTCGGGACTCAGGTCGGGGGCCGGCTGCGCCGATGCGGCGAGCGGCACGAGCAGCGCGGCCAGAAGTGCGGACAGGATGTTTCGTCGATGGGTCATTGGAGGCAATGCAGTAGGGAGGAAAAAGTCAAAGAACCTTGGCCAGGAACTCGGCCGTGCGCGGATGCTCCGGCGCGTTGAACACCTTGTCGGGCGAGCCGGTCTCCAGAATGCGACCGCGCTCCATGAAGACGATGGTGTCGGCGACCTCCCGGGCAAAGCCGATCTCGTGCGTGACGATGAGCAGCGTGGTGCCCGAGCGCGCCAGCTCCTTGATGACGGCCAGCACCTCGCCCACAAGCTCGGGGTCGAGCGCCGAGGTGGGCTCGTCGAACAGCAGCACCTTGGGCCTGAGCGCCAGCGCGCGTGCAATCGCCACCCGCTGCTGCTGCCCGCCGGAGAGCTGGCGCGGATAGGCGTGCGTCTTGTCGCCCAGGCCCACGCGCACCAGCAGCTCCGAAGCGAGCGCCTCGGCCTCGGCGCGCGGCAGGCCGCGCACGGACACCGGCGCCTCGACGATGTTCTCCAGCACCGTGAGATGCGGGAACAGGTTGAAGTTCTGGAACACCATGCCCACGTCGACGCGGCGCTTGAGGATCTCCTTCTCGTGCAGCTCGTAGAGCGTGTCCTCGTCGCGGCGGTAGCCGATGAGCTCACCGTCGATGGCGATGAAGCCGTCGTCCACGCGCTCCAGGTGGTTGATGGCGCGCAGCAGCGTCGACTTGC
>NZ_JBQVNP010000230.1:0-5180 GCF_052436255.1 Roseateles sp.
GCCAGCGGCACGCCATCGGGCGCGGGCTCGGCGGATTCGCGCGACAGCAAGGTGTCGTCGAAGGCGGTGCCCAACTCGTCCTGCAGGCGCGCCAGTGCAGCGTCGGCCCAGTCCATCGCCTCGCGGCGGGCGCCGTCGGCACGGCCGGCGGCTGGTGGCGTGGCCAGCACCTGCGACAGCCCGATGGCATCGGCCCAGCCCAGCCAGCCGCCCAGGCGCTCGGCCACCGGCGCCGCAGGCGGTGCGGCCACGCCCCATTGCAGCAGCAGCCGGGCCAGGGGCTCGGCGGCGGTGGTCTGCGGGAGGGGCGTTTGCATGATGCGGCCGCGCAAGGAAAAAGGGCGAGAGTTTAAAGACCCCCGATCACAAGCGCCCTCCCGCCCGGCGCACGCGACACTCCCGGCCCATGGCCACGTCCTATTCCAACGTCACCCCCAGCGCCGACATCGAGTTGCGCAAGCGCTGCACCCGCTGGCTCCATGGCCACCGGCCGCAGCTGTCCATGCGCGAGTCACTGTTGGCCCTGGCCGAACTGCCCGAAGCCGAGCTGCCGCTGGACATCTACGGCCAGGGCCAGGCCATCCAGGCGCTGGAGGCCGAGGTGGCCGCGCTGCTCGGCAAGCCGGCCGCGCGCTTCATGCACAAGGGCGTGGCCGCCCAGCTGGCCGCGCTGCGCGTGCACTGCGGCGACGGCGACGGGCCGGTGGCCCTGCATCCGCAAAGCCATATCGCCATCGACGAGGCCGAGGCCTTCGAGAAGCTGATGGGACTGCGTGGTTTGCGCATCGGCAGCACGGACCGGCCCACCCACATCGAGGACTTGATGGCCCAGCCGGAGCATCCGGCCGTCGTCACCGTCGAGCTGCCGCTACGCCGCGGCGGCTATGTTCTGCCCGACTGGGACGACCTGGTCGTCCTCAGCGGCTGGAGCCGCACCGCGCGCGTGCCGCTGCACTTCGACGGCGCCCGGCTCTGGGAGGCCTCGGCCCACTACGGCCGGCCGCTGGCCGAGATCGCCGCCCTGGCCGACTCGGTCTACGTGTCCTTCTACAAGGGCCTGGGTGGCCTGGCCGGCTGCGTGCTGGCGGGCAGCGAGGATTTCATTGCGCAGGTCGCACCCTGGCAGACGCGACTGGGCGGTAACGTCTTCACGCTATATCCCTTCGTGCTGAGCGCGCTGCAGGGCCTGCGCACGCAGCTGCCGCGCATGCCCGCCTACCGCGAGCGCGCCCGCACATTGGCGGCGCTCCTGGGCAAACAGCCGGGCTGGCGCGTGGCGCCTGAGCCGCCGCAGGTCAACGCCTTCCAGCTGCACCTGCCCGCAGGCCCGGAGGCGCTGCGCCAGGGCCTGCTGGCGGTGGCGCGGGAGGAAGGCTTCTGGCTGGGCGCGCGGGCGGTGGGCTCGCATGTCGTCGAGGGCGGCGCCATGGTCGAGATCGTCATTGGCGACGCCGCCGACGGCTGGCGTGACGCCGAGGCGGTGGGCGCCCTTGAGCGCGCCGTGGCTTTGGCTGCGGGCTGAGTCGGCGCGGCGTTGAATGCGTCCGCCAAAAGCAATCGGCCGCCAGGCAAAGCCAGGGCGGCCGATCGAAGGATCAGCTGCAGGTGAGCTTAAGAGGCTCAGCGGCGCTGCTGGCTGCCACCACCGGACGGCGGCGGACCGCGGCGTTCCAGGTGACGGAAGGTGATGCGGCCCTTGCTCAGGTCATAGGGCGACATCTCCAGCGACACGTTGTCGCCGGCCAGGATGCGGATGTGATGCTTGCGCATCTTGCCGCCCGTGTAGGCGATGACCTTGTGGCCATTCGACAGCGTCACGCGAAAGCGCGAGTCGGGCAGGATTTCATCCACGACGCCTTGCATCTCAATCAGTTCTTCTTTGGCCAAGTGTTGGGCTCCGTTGCGAAAGTTGGACGAGAGGCCGAGCACGTGGCCGTGCCGGCTGTTGATGCGGCCTCAAGCCGCTAGCGCTCAATGGCAGCGCGCCCAGGCCAGGCCTTCGGCCTGCGCATAGCGCAAGGCTGCCTGCGGGCTGATGAACTGCGGCGTGAAACGCATGACGCGGTCCACGCTGGCCATGCCACGGCCGGATCGGATCGAGACGAGGGCGTCAAAGCCGCCACCATCGCGTGCCTGGGTCATCGGCGAGACGACGAATCGTCCCACCTCGATATTGTTATTGTTGTTCTGAAGCATGTTGTTTTTCTTGTTGTAAAACCGGACCGGCGGAAGCCGGCCGCGGCGTACGTGGGCGTTTGCGTTCGCCCACCGGCGCCACCAGGGCGCCTGCGGTACTGGTTAGAGCGAACGGATGTTCGAGGCCTGGGGGCCCTTGGCGCCTTGCGTGGACTCGAACGAGACCTTGGCGCCTTCGGCCAGCGAGCGGAAGCCGCCGCCGTTCTTGATTTCGCTGTGATGAGCGAAGAGGTCCTTGCCGCCGCTGTCAGGCGTGATGAAGCCGAAGCCCTTGCCGTCGTCGAACCATTTCACGGTGCCGGTTTCTGTAGTCATGGGTGTTCCTTTGAGGAAAGTAGAGATGGAAGAAAACCCTCTGACGGCGTCATGCCGTGCAGAGACAGAAACACTCAAGAACACTCACCGGGAGTTGCTGAAGCGAGCCGCTCGCAAGAAGGGCCAGGGGGTGGCCAGCGGGGCTGCAGATAAGACCTTGAGGAAACGGTCTTGCGCGAATCTATGCCTGGAATGTAGCACGGGCGCCCCATGGCCTTTGCAGGCGGAGGGGATGAGGGTCTGTAGGAGGCGGCGTTAGGTCACGGTTGCGCCGCAAATCGGCGCGTCAGAGCTGCGCGTGCAGCACCGACGCCGCGCGCTCCAGCAGCCGCTCGGTCCAGGGGCGGTCGCGCCACGCCTCGGGCGTGATGCGCCGCGCCTTCGCCCAGTCCGCCTCGAAGACCCGCTGCTGGCTGCGGCCGAACTCGGCGTTCAGCACATTCAGGTTGGCCTCGTCATTGAGGCGGAAGGACCGGTTGTCGAAATTGGTCGAACCCACCGACGAGAAGATGCCGTCCACGACGATGCCCTTCACATGGAACATCGTCGGCTGGTACTCGGCGAACTCGATGCCGGCGTCCAGCATCGGGCCCCAGCTGCCGCGCGATGCGTGCCGCACCACCTCCGCATCGATGTGCCCGCTGGGCGTCAGCACGCGGATCTTCACGCCGCGCTTGGCCGCGTCGACCAGCGTCCTGATCGTCAGCTCATCCGGCACGAAATAGGCGTTCGACAGATCGATGCTCTTGCGTGCGGCCGTGATGGCCAGCAGGTACATCAGCTGCATGCTCTCACTGCCGCCGCTGGGCGAGCTGCTGAACATCTGCGCGTCGTAGGCGCCGGCCGGCTGCAACGCCGGGAAATAGGACTCGCCGTGCAGCACCTTGCCGGTGGCGCGCATCCAGTTGTCCAGGAATACCGACTGCATCTGCGCCACCACCGGGCCCTGCACGCGGTAGTGCGTGTCGCGCCACTCCGTCTTGTCACGCGCGTTGCCGCGCCACTCGTCCGCGATGCCCACGCCGCCGGTGAAGCCCAGGCGCCCGTCAACGATCAGCAGCTTGCGGTGGGTGCGGTTGTTCATCTGGCGCCAGTTGCCAAAGGCCGGCTCGTGGAAGCGCACGCATTCGACGCCGGCCGCCTCATCTGCTCCACCAGCGCCGCGTCCATCTTCAGGCTGCCCACCCAGTCCAGCAGCACATGCACCTTGACGCCCGCGCGGGCGCGCTCCGACAGCGCCTCGACAAACTCGCGGCCGATGCTGCCCGACCAGTAGATATAAGTTTCGAACGTGATCGTGCTCTTGGCCGAGCGGATGGCCGCCAGCATCGGCGGGAAGATCTGGTCGCCGTTGAGCAGCGTCTCCACCTGGTTGCCGGGCACGATCTGCGGGCCGAGCAAGGCGCCCAGCGCGCGGCGGAACTCCACGTCGTCGGTCTCGTACAGCTTGGGCAGCTGGTGTTCGATCTTCTTTTCCTGGCCGGCCAGGTTTTGATAGACGAACACGCCCAGCAGCGTCAGCGCCAGCGTGGCGAGTGCGACCGCCAGATAGGAAGACTTGCTGCCCTTGCGCATGGATGAGTCCGCAAAACGGCCCGCCTTGAGGGGCGGGCGGGGGAACAGCCGACGGCGATGAACCGCGCGTCGACCTGGTTTGGCGAAGCCGGCAACTTGGCGGCTTCTGTGAGCTGATATTAGGAACGAAACGTTGGGGGCTTCGTAGGCCGGGGCGCCGCGATCAGTGGTGGTGCAAGCCGTCCGCTGCGCGGCGCATGCTGAACCAGTCCCAGACTGGACGGCCAACCATGCAAGCCCTGAACCCTTGAGCGGCACGAACCCGGAGGGCGCGGTGGACGTCATCGGGCAGGTTGCGCACGGTCAGCATGGCCATGGCGGCTGCTCGGGAGTTGCATGCAATGAATGCACTTCGCTGAAGCGCATCCACATGGTGCAAGGCCGGGGTGATGGCACTTTAGTTTTGACCTGGTCCGACTTCCGTTTTCTCGGTCAGCGGACGGGCCGATGCAGGACGCCGGCGCGCTGCGCCAGGGCGGCGAGGCGCCGGTCCAGCGTCCATAGCGCCGCGCCAGGCGTCAGCCGTGTGGACGCCAGCAGCGCGATGTCCACATAGCCGCAGCCCTGGCCGAACAGCTGTTCGCGCTCCAGGAAGGCCAGCACCTCCTGCAGGCTGGCCTGCTGCGCCGAGGGCAGCCGTGACAGGTCGGCCAGCGTGCGGCTGCGCGACGGCGGCGTACCGCAGGCCAGTTCGCCCATCACCAGCGGGTGACAGAGCACGAGGTCCATCGCCAGCAGTTCGGCCAGCGCGGCGTTGTGCCGCCGAAAGTGGTCCACCCAGACGGAGGTGTCCACCAGGACCGGTTTCACTGCACCGCTTCCTCGCGGCGACGTGGCACGTCGGCCATCTCCGGCGCCTGACCGCCCAGCGCGGCAAGTCGCTTGGCGGCCTGCACGCGCACAAAGGTCTTGATGGCCTCGCGAAACAGGTCGGCCTTGTCCATGTCGGGGTCGGCAAGTTCCAGGGCCTGCTGGTACAGGGCGTCGTCGATGGTGACGGTGGTGCGCATGGTGGGTGCCTCAGGGTTGATGCGAGTCTGCATCTAATGAGGCATCAAGGCAAGCTGTGGGTTCGGCCAGGACCGGGTGTTGGC
>NZ_JBQVNP010000231.1:0-5179 GCF_052436255.1 Roseateles sp.
CGTCACTCTGCGCAGGTGAGCTGCCGGCCGGCAAAGTCGTCGGCATGGCAACCATCAACATCTCGAAAGTCGGCAAGGCCACCAGCGTCGAAGGCGTGGTGGTCGACTTTACGGAAGACGTCCTGCGTGAGGTCGTGGCGACCTACGACCCGAACCTGTGCGAAGCGCCCATCGTGGTGGGGCACCCCAAGCTGGACTCCCCCTCCTTCGGTTTCATCGACAAGCTCAGCTTCGCCGATGGGAAGTTGGTCGGTGTCGAAGACCAAGTCGATCCTGATTTCAACGAGCTGCGGCGCAAGGGGCGTTTCAAGCACCCCAGCGCCAGCTTCTTCACCCCCACTGCGCCCAACAACCCCACGCCGGGGAAGTGGTACCTGCGGCACGTGGGCTACCTCGGTGGAGCCACGCCCGCGCTGAAGGGGCTGAACGGCAAGGTCATCAGCTTTGCCGATGCCGACGACGGCGTGGTGACGGTTTCCTTCGCCGATGGCGATCTCCCCGCCTTCAGTGGCGCTGGCATCGCGCGGATGTTTCGCGGGCTGCGCGACTGGCTCATCAGCAAGGAAGGCACCGAGGTCGCCGACCAGCTGCTGCCCGACTGGGAGATCGAAGACCTGCGCCGGGTCAGCCAGCGCGCGGCAGAGCAAACCGATTCCACGCGCCCCTTCGGCAGCGCTTCCTTCGCCGATCCCCGAACCGCTACTCAACAGGAGCACATGTCCACACCGAAGACCCCCGAACAGCTGCAGACCGAGCTGGACGCTGCGAAGAAGCAGATTCAGACGCTGCAGAACGCCGAGCGCACTCGCGAGGCGGACAAGCGTCATGCGGAGCATGTGAGCTTCGCCGACACGCTGATCACCCAGGCCCGTTGGCCTGCTGGTGCCAAAGAAGTGCTCGTGGCCTCGCTCGACCACCTCGCCACGCCGGTTGACTCCGCATGCGTGAGCTTCGGTGACGGCGAGGCCGCGCGCCCCCTGCACGAGGTGCTGCGCGAGCAGCTGCAGACCCTGCCAGAAAGCGTGAGCTTCGGCGAGGTCGCAGGCAAGAGCCGCGGCGCCGACAAGGCGATGACCAACCGCCAGGTCTCCGACCGCGCGGCCGACTACCGCAACCGCCTGGCCACCAAAGGCCAGCACATCAGCATGGGCCAGGCGATCGACGCCGTCCAGGCTGGCACCGACAAGGAGTGAGCGCGATGCGCAACGAACTGTTCAGCAAGAACTACAGCGCCGAGGGCGCAATCCCGGCCTACCGCCTTTTCAAGTTCGGTGCGGCCGATGGCGGCATCCTGGTCGGTGCGGCCGCAACCGACAAGCTGGTCGGCGTCACCGGCCGCATCGCCGCCGCCGTGGCGGGCGATCGTATCGACGGCGTGCGCCTGGGCATCGCGGAGGTCGAGTACGGCGGCACCGTGGCCGCCGGCGATCCGCTCACGAGCGATGCCAGTGGCCGCGCCATCGTGGCCGCACCAGCTGCGGGCTCCAACGTGCGCCTCATCGGCTTTGCCGAGGTCTCTGGCGTCGTGGGCGATATCGGCTCTGTCTTCATCTCCCCGTGCGTGATGCAGGGCTGACCCGGCTTTTCAACTGAAGGAATCCAATGAGCACCAACACCGCTCCGTTCACAGTCCAGCCACGTCTCACGCAGATCGCGATGGGCATCAAGCCCACGGGCTTCATTGCCGACGACGTCTGCCCGCGTATCCCGGTGCCGTCCGAGAAATTCATCTACACGAAGTTCTCGACGGACGAAGTCTTCACTATTCCCGATGTCCGCGTCGGCCGCACCGGCGCGCCGAACGTCGTCGAGTTCGGCGGCGTCGACGTGACCGACTCCACCGAGGACTACGGCCTCGACGATCTGGTGCCGAACAAGGACATCAAGAACGCCGAGGGCACCAACTACGACCCGCGCGACGCTGCGGCCGAGCGCACGGCGCTGCTGGTGAAGATGGCCCGCGAGAAGCGAGTTGCGGACCTGTACTTCAACCTCAACACGTACGCAGCCGCTCTCCGCACGACGCTCGCCGGACAAAGCCAGTGGAGCGACTACGCCAACAGCGATCCCGTGAGCGCGATCCTGACCATGTTCGACTCCATGCTGGTACGCCCGAACGTCGGTACCGTGGGCCGGGCTGTGTGGACCAAGCTGCGCATGCACCCGAAGGTGGTCGCCGCGGTGCTCACTGCTGATCGCGGCATGGGCGGCGCCGCTGCAGCTGGTGTGATCCAGCGCAAGGCGGTCGCCGACCTGCTGGAGCTGGACGAGCTGTACGTGGGCGAGTCCTTCGCCAACACAGCCAAGAAGGGCCAGACGGCCGCATACGCGCGGCTGTGGGGCAAGCATGCGGCGTTCATGCGCATCGACAAGTCTGTGCGCGACACCAAGGGCGGCCTGCCGACCTTCGGTTTCACCGCACAGTGGGGCGACATGGTCTCGGGCACGATCGTCAATCCGAACATCGGCCTCGAAGGCGGTGAAACGGTGCGCGTCGGCGAGCACGTCAAGGAGCTGGTGCCCTTCCAGGAAGTCGGCTGCTTCTTTCAGAACGCCGTGGCGTAAGGAGGCACGACGATGGCAACCCGCAATCGCAAGACCGCTGCCGACCCCGGCACCACCGCCACCTTCGACGTGATCAGCAACCTGTCGCTCGACAACGAGGACTACGCGCCTGGCGACACGGTCGAGCTCACCGAAGCGCAGGCGCTCGAAATCGGCCCGCAGGTCGTGCAGCCCGCCAAGACGGCCAAGGCTGCAGAGTAAGGCGCACCCCGCATGCCCTACGCCACGCCCCAAGAACTGATCGCCCGCCTGGGCGAGCGGGAAGCCGTCGCAATCAGCGATCGTGCCAAGACCGGGTCGCCCGACCTGGTCGAGCTGGCGCGCCTGCTCGCCGAGGCCGAGGACGAGGTCAACGGGCATGTGGGGCGTCGCTATCTGCTGCCCCTCGTCGGCTCGGACGGGCAACCTGCCGTCACACCGAAAGCGCTGGTGCGTGTCGTGGTCGACGTAGCCCGCTATCACGCAACCGGCACCGAGATCATGCCCACCGAAGAGATCCGCAACCGCTACAAGGACGCCGTGCGCTTCCTGGAAGGCGTTGCGAAGGGCGACATCCTGTTGGGCGATCTGCGGCTCGCCGGAAGCGGCGGCCCCGCGCCCACGGGCGGCGCCACGGCGGTGCGCACGGGCGAGCGCATGTTCGGCGACCTGCCGGGGGTGCTGTGACCAGTCCCATCCAGCAGATCGAGCAGGCCATGCTGGCGCGCCTGCGCGCCGTCAGCCGGCCCTACACCGGCCTGACGATCGAAAGCTACGGCGCCCAGCTCGACGACGAGCTATTCGGCTGGGTGCGCACGGTGCCGGCCGCCTGGGTGACCTTCGACAAGGTGACCGAATCGACCCGCATCAGCCGCCGGCGCTTCCGCCTCACAGGCAACTTCGAGGTGCTGAGTGCACAGCGCTCCCTCGCGGAGAACGATGGCCGCATGGGCGGCCCCGTGCTGGCGCGAGACGTGGGCGTGTATCAGCTGATCGAAGACAACAAGCTCGCGCTGGCCAACCAGAAGCTGGGGCTGGCCATTCAGCCGCTCACGCCTGGCGCGATCCGCTCGGTGATGAAGGGAATGGCGCAGCGCGACGCGATGGCGATCTACGCGCAGGCGTTCAGCACCACCTGGGTCGAAGAGATCCCGGACGACACCAGCGCCGACGATGACCTGCTGCGCATCGGCCTGAACTACCTGATCAAGCCTGGCGACGAGGAAGTCGACACCAGCGACCTGATCACCCTGAGACCCTGAAGGAGTCCTTGAAATGCTCGTGAAAGCCGCCCCTGGCCTGAAGGTGCCGCGCGAAGACGATGCGCGCAAGCACATCACCGACGACACGCCGGTGGATCTGGAAATGACCGCGTACTACATCCGCCGCATGGCGGACGGCGACCTGGTCGAAGCGGGCAAGCCCGCCAAGTCGACGGCCCCTGCAGCCACCAACAAGGACTGAACATCATGGCCAGCCGCAACATCGCCTTCGACAGCATCCCGTCGAGCATCCGCAAACCGGGGAAGTACTTCGAGTTCAACAACCGCCTGGCGGTACGCACGCTGCCGAGCAACCTGCAGCGTGTGCTGATCGTGGCCCAGATCACGACCACCACGGTCGGCCTGGCCAACTCCATCACCCAGGTGTTCGACGCCGAGACCGCTGCCGGCCTGTTCGGTCGCGGCAGCCAGGCGCATCGCATGGTCAAGGGCGCGATCATCGCCAACCCATACCTGCAGCTGTTCGTGCTGGCCGTGCCGGACAACGCCGCCGGCGTGGCCGGTGCAGCAACGATCACCTACACCGGGCCGGCCGCTGCTGCTGGATCGGTGTACGTCAACATCGCGGCCACCGAGCTGGTGGTGCCGGTGGCGGCAGCAGATACCGCGACGATCATTGCGGCGGCAGTCGCCGCCGCCATTAACGCCAAGATCGACCTGCCCGTGACGGCGGCAGCCGCTGCCGGTGTGGTGACGCTGACGAACCGCAACAAGGGTCTGGTGGGCAACAACGTGAAGCTCGCGGCCACGGCGAGCGCGACCGGCGTGACGGCCGTTGCAACCGCCTTCACGGGCGGCTTGAACGATGCCGACATCACGGCCCCGCTGGCCGCCGCTGCCCAGGGCGGCCATGAAATTCTGGTGACGTCGTTCCAACTGCAGGCCTCGGTGCTGCCGCTGCGCACGCACCTCAATTTCGTCAGTGGACCGATGGAGCAACGGCGCGCGATCGGTGTCCTCGCGCTGACCAGCACGCTGGCCACTGCCACCACGCTGGCTCCGCTGCTCAATTCGGAGCGCATGACGATGGCATGCCTGCCAGGCACCTACACGCCGGCCGAAGAGGTCGCAGCGGGCTACGCGGCAGTGATCGCGGGCGAAGAAGATCCCGCCCGGCCGTTGAACACGCTCAAGCTCGCCAACGTGGCGCCGCCGCCGACCGCCAATCGCCTGATGCGTACCGAGCAGGAGGCGGCGCTGAACAACGGCGTGACGCCTCTGGAGGTCGGTCCTGGCGAAGTGGTGCAGATCGTCCGCGCCATCACCACCTACATCCTGAACCCAGCCGGCGTGACGGACATCAGTTGGCTGGACCTGACCACCATTCGCACGATGGACTATGTGGCCAAGGC
>NZ_JBQVNP010000232.1:0-5167 GCF_052436255.1 Roseateles sp.
CGCCGGCGCGGGTGGCCGCCCCGGCGCCCCACTTCGCCGAGCCGCGCAAGGTGCGCCCGACAGCGCCGGCCGCTGCCGGGCCGGTGCTTGCAGGCGCGCAAGGCGCGTGGACGTCCTTCTGATGACGTGGCGCTGATGCGGGCCGCGCGGGCTCAGCGCCCGGCGCTGCCCGGCTCGGCCATCCTGCGGTGCTGGGCCGCCAGCAGCTCGGCCGGCGTCAGGTTGGCCAGGATCGCCTGCAGCTTGTTCTTCCAGCCGGCCACCACGTCGCTCTCGCCGTCCTTCATGGCCTCGTAGCCGGCCTTGGCGACGTCCGCGGGGTCTGCCTTCTGGTCGTCGGTGCCGACCTTGGTGTCGGTCATGTCGGCGCGCGCGAAGAAGTGCGTATCGGTCGGGCCCGGCATCAGGCAGGTCACGGTGATGCCGCTGTCCATGAGTTCGTCCCGCAGCGCGCAGCAGAAAGAGTCGATGAAAGCCTTGCTGGCGTTGTAGACGGCCTGGAGGGAGCCGGGCAGCAGGCCGGCGATGGAGCCCGTCGACTGGGACATCCCCTGATTTGTCCGGTTTCCGACAGTGCGGGCGCCCCAGGCATGCCCCAATCGCGCCACCACCACCGGAGACACGAATGAGCCATGCCGTGCGCAACCAGGTATCCGCCGACGAATGGGCGCTGCGCCAGGACCTCGCCGCCTGTTACCGCCTGGTGGCGCTGATGGGCTGGGACGACCTCGTCTTCACCCACATCAGCGCCCGCGTGCCCGGCCCCGAGCACCACTTCCTGATCAACCCCTATGGCCTGATGTTCGACGAGATCACGGCCAGCAACCTGGTCAAGGTCGACGCGCAATGCCGCAAGCTCATCGACACGCCCCACCCGGTCAACCCGGCCGGCTTCGTCATCCACAGCGCCGTGCATGCGGCACGAGCGGACGTGCAATGTGTGCTGCACACCCACACCACCGCCGGCGTGGCCGTCAGCGCCCAGGCAGGCGGCGTGCTGCCCATCTCGCAGCAGTCGACCTTCGTGCTGGCGTCGCTGGGCAGCCATGTCTACGAGGGCGTGGCCTTCCGCCCCGACGAGGGCCCGCGCCTGCAGGCCGATCTCGGCAGCAACACCTTCCTGCTGCTGAAGAACCACGGCCTGCTGACGGTCGGCGCTTGTGTGGCGGACGCCTTCCTGGCCATGCACACCTTCGAAGCCACCTGCCGCATCCAGCTCGCCGCGCAGAGCGGCAGCGGGGCGCTGACGCAGGTGGACCCCGCCATCCTGCGCGGCACCGCCGAGGCCATGCGGGTTCAGACCGGTGGCCTGGGTGGGGCCTTCGTCTGGCCGGCCCTGCTGCGCAAGCTGGACCGCGTTGGCAGTAACCACAGAGATTGACGCCATGACCGCTGCCACAACTCCACGCTGGCGCTCTACCTGGCCCTGGGCGTGCTGCAGCAGTTCCCGGTCGCGCTGCCGGCCGCGTTGTACTTGGTCAGCATGTATGTGACGGGTTTGCTGTTCGGGATGTGGCTGAAGCGGTCCAGCTGACACACTGGCGGCCATGAAACTCCTCGGCCGCCTCACCTCCATCAACGTCCGCAAAGTCATGTGGACCGCCGCGCAACTCGACCTGTCGCTCGAGCGCGAAGACTGGGGCGCCGGCTTCCGCTCCCCGCAGGAAGCCGGCTACCTGACGATGAATCCCAACGGCCTGATCCCCGTCCTCATCGACGGCGACTTCGTGCTGTGGGAGAGCAACACCATCTGCCGCTACCTGGCCACCAAGCTCTATGCGACCGAGCTGCTGCCGACCCAGCCCCAGCTGCGCGCCACGGTCGAGCAGTGGATGGACTGGCAGGCCGGCGAGCTGAACAACAGCTGGCGCGTGGCCTTCATGGCGCTGGTGCGCGGCCAGCCGGCCACACCCGAAGCCATTGAGGCCGGCGTGGCGAGCTGGAACCGTCACATGGGCATGCTGGACGCGCAGCTGGCCAGGACCGGCGCCCATGTGACCGGCGAGGACTTCACGCTGGCTGACATCGTGCTCGGACTGTCGGCCCAGCGCTGGAAGAACGCGCCGATCACGCGCCTCGATCTGCCGGCTGTCGACGCCTGGATGCAGCGCCTTGGCGCGCGGCCGGGCTTTGCCGAATTCGTCGGCAACGGCATGCCTTGACCTGACCTCACCCCGTCTCAGGGCTGCGTGCGCGCCCGGTCGATGATCTGCTGGCCGGCCTGCTTGGCGGCGGCATGCTGCTGGGGCGTCGGCACTGCCGTCAGGATGCCGTGGTGCTTCACCAGCGCCTCCACCACCGCCTGGCCGTGGGCGCCGGCCATCTCGCCATAGGCGACCATGTAACCCAGCTTCTCAGTTTGGCTGAGGCCCCAGGCGACGGATGTCGTCAGGGCCCCTAGCAGGCTGCCGGGGTGGCCGGCCTCGGCGTCGCGCCGTAGCGCGGACGCCACCTCCTCGCGCAGCGCCGGCGCCAGGGCCTGGGGCTGGATGGCGCCCGCAACCACCGAGGCGGCTTCCGGCAGGCCTGCGCGCATCGATCGCAGCGCCAGCTCGGGCAGCAACGCGCGGTGCTGGGCCGTGACGGTCTGGCAGCGCCGGCCCTCGGCATCGGCCTCCTGCATCAGCTGGGTCATCATTTCCGGCGATACGCCCAGATTGCGCATTTGCTCAAAGCTGTGGCGGCGAGGCTCGGTCTCGTCGCAGCTGCGCAGCCACTGCGCCGCTTCCCAGGCCGCCGCGGCATCCGTTCCCGCCAGGGCGCGCTCGATGTGCGGGCCATAGCCTTCCGAGCCGATGCGCGGTGCCGACGCGAGCGACCGGGTGACCCGGGGCGGCGCTGCTGCCGGCGCGGTTGCGGTGCCGGATGCGGCCGTGCCGGGGAGGCTGACGGGGGTTGGCGAGGGCAGTGGCAGCGGCAGGGGAGCGCTTGGCGCGGGCAGCGGTGCCGGCACATCGGCCAGCCAGCGCCATGCGCCTGCCAGGGCCAACGCGAGGACGGCGGCAAGCACCCAGCGGGCGGGCATCACGTCAGCCCCGCATGGCGAGCAGCTCGCGCACGGTCGCCACGACAAGCGCCGGCTCGCTGAACTGCGGGAAGTGCCCGCTCCTCTCTGCCAGCACCTGGCGGCCCAGCGGCGACAGCGCCACCAGGCCGCGCTGGTGGGCTGCGCGCGCGGCCAGCAACTCGGGCCTGGTGGCCCAGGCCATGGCCGGCTGGGTTCCGGTGACGACGCGCAGCGGCACGGCCGGGAAGGGCGGCGCCGCGGCCAGCTCGGCGGCGGAGCGTTCGGTGTGGCGCGTCTCGTGGTGCGGGTGCAACGGCGCCACGCGGTTCATCAGCCAGGCCAGACCCTTCTGCAGCGCGTTCTCGTGCGCCTTCAGCGCGGTCAGGTCCTCGGGCGCCGAGGCCTCCAGCAGCACGACACCGGCGACTTCGCCCGGGTGCCGGCGTGCAAACAGGTTGGCGATCAGCCCGCCGAAGGAATGGCCGACCAAGACATAGGGTGGCGCCAGGTCGAGCGCCGCGAGCAGGCGGTGCAGGTCCGCCGTCATCGCGCCGGCCGTCTGCGGCTCGGTGGGCTTGGCGCTGCGGCCCACGCCGGGGCGGTTGTAGGCCAGCGTGGTCGTCTGCGCGGCGATGCCGGCAAACACACGCATCCAACCCGTCAGCGGCCCGCCCGAGCCGTTGATCAGCACCACGGTCGGCCCACCCTGGCCGGCCAGCAGCAGTTCGACGGCACGGCCATCGACATCGACGACACGCGAGGCGGGCAGCGGTGACATGAAAAGAACAGCGGGCTGTGGTGGGCCCGCCATTCTGCTGGAGCTTTGTCGCGCCGTTATGTCATCAGCCCAGCCTCACGGGAACAAAGATCTGCTGACCGCCGCGCGACACCAGCAGGGCCACCTGCTTGGGGCTCTCCTTCATCGCGGCGCGCACCTCGTCGATGTTCTGCACCGGCTTGCCGTTGAGTGCCAGCAGCACATCGCCCGGCTGCACGCCGGCCAGCTGCGCCGGGCCGGTGACGCGTTCGATCAGCAGGCCATGGTCCAGCCCCGAGCCGCGCAGCTCCTGGCGTTCCAGCGGCCGCAGCGCCAGTCCCAGCTGGCCGCCCTCGGGTGCGGTGCTGGCCTCCTGCACGTCCTTGTCGGCACGGCCCAGCGCCACCGTCTCGCTGATGCGCGTCTTGTCGCGCCAGATCTCCAGCTTGAGCTTGTCGCCCGGCCGTGCCAGCCCCACACGGCTGGACACATCGCCGGCCACGCGCACCGGCTCGCCGTCGACCGAGGTGATGACGTCGCCCGCCTTCAGCCCCGCCTTGGCGGCAGCGCTGCCGGGCTGCACGCTGGCCACCAATGCGCCATCGGGCGCGTTCAGGCCGAAGGACGCGGCCAGCGGCGCCGACAGGTCCTGCAAGGTGACGCCCAGGCGCGCATGCTCCACCTTGCCGTGGGCGACGATCTGGTCCTTGATCTTCAGCGCCACGTCGATGGGAATGGAGAAGGCCAGGCCCTGGAAACCGCCGCTTTGCGAAAAGATCTGCGCGTTCACGCCGACCACGCGGCCCGAGGCGTCGAACAGCGGGCCGCCCGAGTTGCCGGGGTTGACGGCCGCATCGGTCTGGATGAAGGGCACGACGCTGGTATCGCCCGGCAGCGAGCGGCCCTTGGCGCTGACGATGCCCTGCGTGGCCGTCTGCTCGAAGCCATAGGGTGCGCCGATGGCCAGTACATAGTCGCCGACCTGCACCTGGCGCGCATCGCCCAGCTGCACGGTGGGCAGGCCCTTGGCGTCGGCGAGCTTGAGCACGGCGATGTCGGTCGCCGGGTCGCTGCCCAGCACCTGGGCCTGGAACTCGCGGCGGTCGCTGAGCTTGACGGTGACCTGCTTGGCGTCGCGCACGACGTGGGCATTGGTCAGCACCAGGCCGTCGGGGCTGATGATGAAGCCCGAGCCCTGGCCGCGGAAGGGCTGCGGCCCGCGCGGCTGCATGCGCAGGCCCGGCACGCCGCGGAAGAACTGCAGGAAGGGGTCGTTCTCCAGCCCCGGCATGGCGGCGCTGTCCGGACCGCTGGCCTTGTGCAGGCCGGCCACGGTGATGCCGACGACGGCCGGGCCCTGCGTCTGCACGATGGCGCGGTAGTTGGGCACTTGGGCGGGTGGC
>NZ_JBQVNP010000233.1:0-5122 GCF_052436255.1 Roseateles sp.
CGACGGCATCGACCTGCAGGTGCGCCCCGGCGAATTCGTCGCACTGCTGGGGCCCAGCGGTTGCGGCAAGTCGACGCTGCTGCGGCTCGTGGCCGGGCTCGAGCCCGCAACCACCGGCCCCATCACGCAGAACGGCGAGGCCATCACGCGGCCCGATCCGTCACGCATCGTCGTGTTCCAGGACCCGACGCTCTACCCATGGCGCAGCGTGTGGGACAACGTGGCGCTGGGCCTGCAGGCGCGCGGCGTGCTGAAGGAACAACGTGCCCGCGTCGACGAAGCGCTCAGGCTCGTGGGCCTGACCGAGTTCGCGAAGGCCTTTCCGCACCATCTTTCCGGCGGCATGGCTCAACGCGTGGCGCTGGCGCGCGCGCTGGTCAACGACCCGCAGCTGCTGGTGCTCGACGAGCCGCTGGGCAAGCTCGATTCGCTCACGCGCATCGCGATGCAGAGCGAGCTGGTCAACCTGTGGCAGCGCGCCGGCTTCTCCGCACTGCTGGTCACGCACGACGTGGAAGAGGCGCTGTTCCTCGCCAACCGGGTGATCGTGCTGAGCGACCGGCCCGCGCGCATCGCGGCGGAGCTGGTGGTTGACCTGCCCTACCCGCGCCATCGCGGCGACCCGAAGCTCGCAGAGCTGCGTCACGAGGCGCTCAAGCACCTGGGACTCGACGCCACGTGGTGACCTGAGATGAGCGGTCCGCCGGAGGCCGGCTGGCTCAATCTGCTGATCGGCCTGCTGCAGGGTGTGCAATTGCAGCTGCTGCGCGTGCTCGATGCACTGGGGCTGGTCGCTCATGCGCACGGCCAGCCGGCATGGCCGTGGGCGCTGCGGCTGTCGGGCGAGAACCTGCTGATCGATCTCGGGCAGGCGCGAAGGCTCGGGCTCACGGTGGTTCTGCTTTCGGCGGCGCTGCTGGTGCTGGTGCTCGCCCTGCTCTGGCGCCGGCGTCGCGTCTGGCTGATGGCTCTGGCCACACTGCTGGTCGTCGCTGCGCCCTGGCCCGAGGCCAATGTCGTGCTGGTGCCCGCGTACCCGACGAGCTTCCAGTCGTCTCCAACAGGATTCACGGCCGACAGCATCGAGCGCGGGCGCGGGCTCTACACGGCGCAATGCGTGGCCTGCCACGGCACCGACGGGCGCGGGCAAGGCCCGCTGGCTTCCACGCAGCCCGTGTGGCCGCCCAACCTTTCGGGCCCGTTGCTGTGGCGGCGCGCCGATGGCGATCTGCTCTGGCATCTGCTGAACGGCATGCGCGACCGGCGCGGCAACACGACGATGCCAGGCTTCGGCTCCACGTTGGGCGATGCGGACGCATGGGCGCTGATCGATTTCATGAAAGCCCAGGGCGCTGGCGAAAGCCTGCGCGCAGCCGGCCTGTGGACCCAGCCGATCGCGCCGCCGGACATGACCGTGCAATGTGGCAGCAAGCCGCCCCGCAGGCTGGGCAGTTGGCGAGGCCAGCGGCTGCGAATCGTGGCAACTGGTGCCGAAGCGCTGCCGCTGCTCGACGATCCGCGCCTCGTCACCGTGACTCTCGCGCCGGATGCCGGAGCCAGCGCATCGCAGTCTGGTGATTGCACCGTCGCCTCGCCCGCCGCGTGGGCCGCCTTCTCGCTCATTGCCGCGACCACGCAACTCGCAGGCACCCAGTTCATCGTCGACCGTGACGGCTGGCTGCGCGCACGCGGCGAACCCGGCAAGGGTGCATGGAGCGACGACGACCTGCTGTGCCGTACCGAACAGCCCCCATCGTCCGGCGCGCGACCGTTGGCTCCGGACGGCCTCGGCGCCCTCATCGCCCGCATGGACGCCGAGCCGGTTCGCTTCGTCAAGGGCGGATTCGTTCACTGACGCCCGCAACGGGACTACGATGTTTTCCGGGCCCCTCGCCCATCAACCCTGAAGGAGACAGACACCATGTCCAGCCACGTCTACAAGACACTAGAACTCACGGGCTCTTCGCCGACCGGCATCGAGGACGCGGTGCAGACCGCCATCGCCAAGGCGCACGAGACGGTGCGCAACATCCAGTGGTTCAACGTCACCGAGACGCGCGGACACGTGGTCGATGGCAAGGTGGCGCACTGGCAGGTGACGTTGAAGATCGGGTTCACGCTGGAGTGAGGCGGCATCGACGCCACGTCACAGCGCGCACACGCGGCGCGTGATGTCGGCGCAGACCTTCGCGTCGCCGGGCATGAGCCGGTGCAACCAGGCGCGCGCATCGAGGCTGCTCGCGGCGCGCCGCCAGTTGCTGCTCGTGGCGGGCAGGATCGTGAGGTCCAGGGACGTCCAGTACGTGAAGAGCTTCAGTCCGTCCAGGCAGTTCTCGGTCTTCCTCAGGTTCTCGAGCAAGGGGCTTCGCGGCCGCATGTCCCTGGCGCCGCGGCCGGGGTAGGCATAGGCGGTCATGGTTCCTTCGTGCGGCCCGGCGATGGCGAAGAGTGCCTGGGCGCGGGCGATGCCGCCGAGCACCTGAAGATACTGGCGCGCAATGATGCAGCCCATGCTGAAGCCGACGATGGCGATCGGCGCATCGGGCTCCACATGTGCGTCGATGTAGGCCTTGAGCTTGCACGCAAGGTCATGGATTCCCTTGCGGCCATCGGCGGGCTTGAGGGAAGGCACCCAGCAGCGATGGCCGTCGGCCTCGAGCGCCCGCACCATGCGCCTGAAGATGTTGCCGTTGTTGAAGATGCCGTGTACGAGTACCACGTCCATCGGGTCGTCCTGTCGTGAAGTTTCGGATGGGCCCGAGCATCCGTCGGCAGCTCGCGATTGCCGGGCTCGATCAGCGGTGGTATCGGAATGAGCTACCGGCGGACTACCGCAGATACCCCAGGTCCCGCACATCGGATCGCACGGCCGACCGGTCAGCCCCCTGCATCGGCAGGCTCACCAGCAGTTCCAGCCTGCGGCGCAGCGAGAACAGCGTCAGGACCGCGTCGTGCGCGACCTTGTCGGGGTCGGCTCCGCCGGCCACGTCGGGGTATTCCCACAGCGCCGCATCGGGCTGGCCGGGCCATCGCGGCTGGCGCGGCTCGGTGGCGGCGTCGAGGGTGATGACGAAATCCGCCGCCGCGGCATTCGCGCGCACCAGTTCGTCCCAGCTGCGCGGCAGCCGCTCGGGAACGGGAATGCTCGCGCTCTTCAGCGCGGCGACGGCAGCAGGATGGAACTCGCGGACGACCTGTCCGGGCTGGCCGCAGGAAGACGCCGAGAACCTCTTCGGGTCCAGGTGCGCTAGGCACGCTTCGGCCAGGATGCTGCGTAATGAATTTCGTCGGGAGACGAATATCACGCCGATACGTTTTTGCATGGAGCCTTGAATATAGCCATGCGCGCTGACCACGTCATGACTTAGGTCAACACTCCGCGCCATCGCGCCTTCGGTGGACTCCCGGCCTCAAGGCCTGACCGGGCGCGCGACCCGGCGGCCGACTCAGCAGTACATGCAGACGCGGTGCGGCCCGCCCCCGCCACCGATCGCCGCGCGCGCGCCCAGCAACGGCGCACGCGTGGCCGGCGAGCAATTGGCGCAGACGGTCCTGCCGCAGCAGCGGCAGTGATGTCGGCCGTTGGACGAAAAGGCCCCCTTGATGCCGCTCAGCAGCGCCTGGCCGCAAATGGCACAGGTATTGAGATTGGCCATGGCGGCGTGGTGGACAACGCCTGCAGGATGGTTGCCTGCCGCCACGGCATTCACCGCGTTCGTGATGCGCGTGACATGCTCGGCATGCAATTCGTTGATGTAGACCCTGCATTGCGTCGCGCTCGTAGCGTATTCCGGGCGGCGTATGTCCAGGTTCGCATTGCCCGGGAAGGCCTCGATGCCGTCGTTGTGGCCAGCTGCCCCGCCCTCGTCGATCTGCAGCCACCAGTGGGTGAAGTTCGGGCCGGCAAACACAACCCCATCCAGACGGTCGTTGACTTGAGTGCGGTAGTACATCACCACCTTGTAGGGCGTCGGCGCGAGCGACCAAGTCAGGCCGTTCAGCTCGATCGAGCACTTGACGAGCTCGGTGCTGACTCGATGCAGTTCGGCCAGACGTGCCGGCGACTCTGCCACTGGCCCACGCTGGTCCATCCATGCCTCCTCGAGGTCGGACAGGCGCTGCCTGTTCGCCGGCGTGAACCAGGCAGCACCTCCGGCACCGGCTGTCTGGACGGCGTGCTGTAGGGATATGGAAGGCTCGTTGTAAGGGCCGTAGCTGACAAAGTCGAACATCCCGGTCGGATCGTTCTGGACGGCTCTGAAGCCTGTCAACGCCCAGTTCCAGCACGCCAGGGCCACCGCGCCGTGAGGCGCATTGCCTCCCTGGGGGAGGAAGCGCAATTTGCGGCGCGTCAACGCGGTCAGATGTGGCATATCTCCATCCTGAAGGGATTGGCGGCGTGAGAATAGAGTTACGGCGTACCCCGAACCATCCCATAGACACGGGAGAGAGACCATGGACAACAAGGCACGTGGTCCCTCCCCATGACGAGGCAATTCCAGGCATGGACAAGCATTTCCTGACCCCGCTCTTCGCGCCCGCCTCCATCGTGGCATTCGTCGGCAATGCCGATGGCCCGGGCGGGCAGACGCCGGCCGGCCGCACGCTGCGCGAGGCCTTCCGCGCCGACCGCTTCGACGGCACCCTGCGCTTCCTCGACGTGCGCACCAAGGGCACGCTCGAGGAACTGGCGCAGACCCACGCCGACCTCGCCCTGATCGCGCTGGCGCCGGGCGACGTGGCTGCCGCGCTTGAAATCGCCGGACGCATCGGTTGCAAGGCGGCAGTGGTTCTTTCAAGCGGTATCGGTGCCGACCAGGCAGCGCAGTGGCGCAAGATCGCGCGCCGCGAGGGCGTGCACCTGCTGGGTCCGAATTCGCTGGGTTTCCAGCGTCCGCTGCTGCACCTGAACGCCAGCGTGGCCGGCCCGCTGGCCAGGAGCGGACCGCTCGCGCTGGTGGCGCAGTCCGGCGCGCTCACGGCCTCGATGCTCGACTGGGCACACCAGAACGGCGTGGGCTTCTCGAGCGTGGTGTCGCTGGGCCCGCATACCTCGGTCGACATTCCGCAGGTGCTCGACTTCCTCGCCAACGACCAGGCCACGCACAGCATCATCGTGTAC
>NZ_JBQVNP010000234.1:0-5104 GCF_052436255.1 Roseateles sp.
CGCCAGCTTGGCCGCCAGGCCGGCGCCCACCGTGCCGCCGGCGCCGCCCTTGTTGTCGATGATCACCTGGCGGCCCAGCTGGCGCGTCAGCACCGTCGTCAGCGGCCGGGCAAAGGCGTCCGTCCCGCCGCCGACCGGGAAGGGGACGATCCAGGTGTAGGGCTTGCTGCCCTGGGCCTGGGCCAGCCAGGGGGTCAGCAGCGCGGGTAGAAGGGTGCGGCGTTTCATCGTGATGTCTCCTGTCTTGTGAGTCAGCGGCCTGGGCCTTGGCGGCATCGCGCTGGCGTCGCACGGTAAGCGCGCGGCCGCCGCCCGATCAATCAGCCAGACCGGCGAACGCTTACCCAAAGCGGAACGTTCTCGGCCGACATTTGCAGCGCGCGTAAACGTCGGTCGGCGAGGTTGATTGATCGGCCCGGCGGCCGCTTCCACACTGCGGCTGCAACGCAGGAGAACCCGATGAACGCCCCCGCCTGGAACCAGCGTGACCGCCAGCGCCGCGAGCGCCTGTCGCGCGCTGCGGCATTGGCCGGTGTGCAGGGCCGCCGCGTGGCCGCCGACGCCATCGTGCCGCTGCTGGAATGCGTGCTGGAGCCCGGCGACCGCGTTTGCCTGGAGGGCAACAACCAGAAGCAGGCCGACTTCCTGGCCAAGGCGCTGGTGCAGGTCGACCCGCAGCGCGTCCATCATCTGCACATGGTGCAGTCGGTGCTGGCCCTGCCCGAGCACCTGGACTTGTTCGAGAACGGCATCGCCGCGCGGCTGGACTTCAGCTTCAGCGGCCCGCAGGGTGCCCGCCTGGCCAGGCTGGTCGCGGCAGGCGGCATCGAGATCGGCGCCATCCACACCTACCTCGAACTGTTCGCGCGCTACTTTGTCGACCTGACGCCCAAGGTGGCGTTGGTGGCGGCGCACGCGGCCGACGCCCAGGGCAATCTCTATACCGGCCCCAACACCGAGGACACGCCGGCCATCGTCGAGGCCACGGCGTTCTCCGGCGGCATCGTCATCGCCCAGGTCAACGAGATCGTGGACAGCCTGCCGCGCGTCGACGTCCCGGCCGGCTGGGTCAGCTTCGTCGTCAAGGCGCCCAGCCCCAACTTCATCGAGCCGCTGTTCACGCGCGACCCGGCGCAGATCAGCGAGATCCAGGTGCTGATGGCCATGATGGCCATCAAGGGCATCTACGGCGAATACGGCGTGCAGCGCCTGAACCACGGCATCGGCTTCGATACCGCGGCCATCGAGCTGCTGCTGCCGACCTATGGCGAGTCGCTCGGCCTGAAGGGCAAGATCGGCAGGCACTGGGCGCTCAACCCGCACCCCGCGCTGATCCCGGCCATCGAGGCCGGCTGGGTCGATTCAGTCCACTCCTTCGGCTCCGAACTGGGCATGGAGGACTACATCCGCGCCCGCTCCGACGTCTTCTTCACCGGGCCGGACGGCAGCCTGCGCAGCAACCGCGCCTTCTGCCAGGCGGCCGGGCACTACGCCTGCGACATGTTCATCGGCTCCACGCTGCAGATCGACCTCGACGGCAACAGCTCGACCGCCACGCTGGGCCGCATCGCCGGCTTCGGTGGCGCGCCCAACATGGGCGCCGATGCCCGCGGTCGCCGCCACGCCAGCCCAGCCTGGCTCAAGGCTGGCGCCGAGGCTCGCGCCGGGCGCTGCGGAGCCGCCGGCACGCCGCGCGGGCAGAAGCTGGTGGTGCAGATGGTCGAGACCTTCCGCGAGCACATGCAGCCCGCCTTCGTCGAGCGGCTCGACGCCTGGACCCTGCAGGAGCAGGCCGGCATGGCGCTGCCGCCGATCATGATCTACGGCGAGGACGTGTCTCACATCCTGACCGAGGAAGGCATCGCCAACCTGCTGCTGTGCCGCAGCGACGCGGAGCGCGAGCAGGCCATCCGCGGCGTGGCCGGCTACACGGCGGTGGGCCTGGCGCGCGACGCCCGCATGGTGGAGAACCTGCGCGACCGCGGCGTCATCCGCCGGCCCGCGGACCTCGGTATCGACCCGCGCGACGCCACTCGCAACCTGCTGGCCGCGCGCAGCATGCGCGACCTCGTGCGCGCCTCGGGCGGCCTCTACTGCCCGCCCAAGCGCTTCCGCAATTGGTGAGGACATGACGATGAGCACCCCTGGCCTCGAAACCCTGGACTACGTCTTCGCCGGCACGCGGGCGGCGGGCGCCTTCGCGCCGGTGCTGGTCGGTGTCGTCGGCTCCGGCAACCTCGAAGTGCTGCTGGAGCCTGTGGCCGGCAGCGACTGCCGCGTCCACATCGAAACCTCGGCGCGCGGCTTCGGTGTCATCTGGTCGGCCGTCGTCAGCGACTTCCACCAGCGCCACCAGCTCGCCGGCGTGCTGCTGTCCATCCACGACATGGGCGCCACGCCGGCCGTCGTCAGCCTGCGGCTGGACCAGGCCGCGCAGGAGCTGCAGCCATGATTTCCTACGCAGAATGCTCGGCGCGCGAGCGCCTGGCGCGGCTCGTCGATGCCGGCAGCTTTCATGAATGGCTGCCGCCCGCCATGCGGCTGATGAGCCCGCATCTTGCGCAGCTGGGCGTGCCTTCGGCCTTCGACGACGGTGTCGCCATCGGTCGCGCGATGCTGGCGGGCCAGCCCATCTTCGTGGCGGCCCAGGAAGGCGAGTTCATGGGCGGCGGTGTCGGCGAGGTGCATGGCGCCAAGCTAGTCGGCCTGATGCAGCGCGCGCTGCGCGACCGGCCCAAGGCGGTGCTGCTGCTGGCCGAGTCCGGCGGCGTGCGCCTGCACGAGGCCAATGCCGGTCTCATTGCCGTGTCAGAGGTGATGCGCGCGCTGCTCGACGTGCGCGCGGCCGGCATCCCGGTGATCGTGCTGATCGGTGGCTCAGGAGGCTGCTTCGGCGGCATGGGCATCGTCGCGCGCTGCGCCGACCACATCGTCATGAGCGACCTGGGCCGCCTGGCCATGTCGGGCCCCGAGGTGATCGAGGCCTCGCATGGGGTCGAGGAGTTCGACTCGCGCGACCGGGCCCTCGTCTGGCGCACGACCGGCGGCAAGCACCGCTGGCTGAGTGGCGACTGCGACGCGCTGGTGGAGGACGACGTTGCCGCCTTCCGTGCGGCGGCCATCGCGGCGCTGGATGCATCGCGGCCGGTCACGCCGGACGCGCTGGAGGACGAACACGCCAGGCTCGCCGCGCGCCTGCGCTTTGAGGGTAATGACGCGGTCGCGTTCTGGGCCTCGACCGGTGTGGCGGATGCCGCTCGCGTGCCCGACCTCGACGTGGCCGCACTGCAGCCCATGGGAGCACGCTGATGGACTGGCAGACGCTCGCAATCCAACTGTTCGGCGCCGCTCACGGCATCACGCGCGACGGCGACCTGCTGCGCGGCAGCGTCGAGTTCGACGCTCAGCCGCTCACGGTCATCGGCAGCACCGACCATGCGCCCGTCGGCGTGCAGCTTGCGCTGGCGCAGGCCCGTGCCGTGCTCGACACGATGGCGCAGCACCCCGGCCGCGCCATGCTGCTGCTGATCGACACCCAGGGCCAGCAGCTGCGCCGCCGCGACGAGCTGCTCGGCATCAACCGCGCGATGGCCCACCTTGGCATGTGCATCGACCTCGCGCGCCGCCGGGGCCACCGCGTGCTCGGCCTCGTCTACGACCAAGCACTCTCCGGCGGCTTCATCGCGTCGGGCCTGATCGCCGACGCCTGCGACGCGCTGCCCGAGGCCGAGATCCGCGTCATGCGGCTGCCGGCCATGGCCCGCGTCACCAAGCTGCCCGAGGCGCTGCTGGCCGAGCTGTCGGCCTGCAATCCGGTGTTCGCGCCCGGCGTGGACAACTACGTGGCGATGGGCGGCGTGCGCAAGCTCTGGCAGGGCGACCTGGCCGCGGCGCTGCGTGAGGCCTTGGCCAATGCGCCGACGAGCGACCAGCGCGCCGCCGACGGCGCCGCACGCGGCGGCAGGCGGATGGCGGCCCGCGTGACCCAGCTGGTGCTGGACGCGCCATGACGCCGCTGCACCGCCACCAGATCGCCTGGCTGTCTGGCGCGGGCTGGCAGCGCCTGCTGGGCGGCAGCTGGGACGAGACCGCGCGCGACTGCCTGCGGCATTGGGCCGGGCAGAGCCTGCCCCTCGTCGTCACCCGCCAGTCCCAGCATGACGGCGAGACCATCGCCCTGGGCCTGTGCGCGCCGGGCCGCTGGCAGCGCCGCCGCCTCGCGCTGCGCGTGCCGCTGGTCGAGGTGCTGTATTTCGACGAGTTTGCGCGTCTCGACCAGGTACTCGGCCAGTTGCCTGCGAGCGCGCGCGTGGCGGCGCGCCAGCTGGCCGAACGGCTGCAGGCCGATGGCGTGACGGCGCGTGCCTATGGCAGCCACGGATGGGAGCACTTCACCGGCCTGGGCCACCTGCGCGAGGGCTCGGATCTCGATCTGTGGATGGCGGTGGACGACGTGCAGCAGGCGGATGCGGTGGCAGCCGCGCTGGGCAGCTTCGAGGCGCCGACGCTGCGGCTGGACGGCGAACTGGTGTTCGACGGCAATGCCGCAGTGGCCTGGCGCGAATGGCAGGCCTGGCGCGCCGGCCGGGCCCGGACGCTGTTGGTCAAGCGCCTGCACGGCGCGGCGATGGCCACGGCGCTCCATGAGTTCGAAGGCACCGGAGTGATCGCATGAGGCCTCTGCTCGCTGCCGCGTCATGCGTGCCGGGCGTGCAGGAGATCGGCCGCGCCGCCACGCTGGCCCTGCATGATGAACTTGCCCTGACGCCCAAGCCCGGCCTCGTCACGCTGACCGACCGTGGCAGCCACGCCGACATGGACGCCCATACCTTCATGCGCAGCCTGTTCGCGCTGCGCAGCTACTTCGTGCGCATCGCCGAGCTGGGCGCGTGCGGCGCCTCCTTTGCAGAGCTGGAGCGCTGCGGCATCGCCGCCGAGGCCCGCATGCTGGCGGCCACCGGCGGCGTCAACACGCACCGCGGCGCCATCTTCATGCTGGGCCTGCTGTGTGCCTCGGCCGGCGCGCTGTCGGCGCAAGGCCAGCGCCTCACGCCCGCGGCGGTGCGCGAGATGCTGCTGACGCGCTGGGGCGACACGCTGCGCC
>NZ_JBQVNP010000235.1:0-4965 GCF_052436255.1 Roseateles sp.
CGTCAAGCACCCGCTGTCGGCCAGCGACTTCTCTTCCTTCCTGCTGCAAGCCCAGGGCTCAGGCGCGCAGATCCTCGGCTTGGCCAATGCCGGTGGCGACACCATCAACTCGATCAAGGCCGCCAACGAGTTCGGCGTCACCAAGACGATGAAGCTGGCCGGCCTGCTGATGTTCATCAACGACATCCACTCGCTGGGCCTGAAGGCCACCGAAGGCATGTACCTGACCGATGGCTGGTACTGGAACCAGAGCCCCGAGTCGCGCGCCTGGAGCCGCGCCTTCTTCGGCAAGATGAAGCGCATGCCCTCCATGCTGCAGGCGGCGGACTACTCGGCGGTGACCCACTACCTGAAGGCCGTCGACGCGACCAAGACCGACGACGCCGACAAGGTCATGGCCAAGATGAAGGCCACCAAGGTCAACGACTTCTTCGCCAAGAACGGCGAGATCGGGCCCGACGGCCGCATGCGCTATGACATGTACCTGATGCAGGTGAAGAAGCAGTCCGAGTCCAAGGAGCCCTGGGACTACTACAACGTGGTGCAGACCATCCCCGCGAACGAGGCATACACGAAGCTCGCGGACTCGAAGTGCCCGCTCGTCAAGAAGTAGTCCATTGAGGGCCGATGAAATGCAACCACAGAGGCGCAGAGGCTCTGAGAAGCAGCCTTTGAAGCTCCCTTGCATTTCCTCTGTGTCTCCGTGCCTCTGTGGTGCCTTTGAACCTGACGCCCCATGACTGAGTTGTTTGGTATTCCACTGCCCGCCCTGCTCGGCCAGTTGCTGCTCGGCCTGGTGAACGGCTCGTTCTACGCGATGCTGTCGCTGGGCCTGGCGGTCATCTTCGGCATGCTCAATATCATCAACTTCGCCCACGGGGCGCTGTACATGATGGGCGCCTTCCTGGCCTGGATGGGGCTGGACCTGCTGGGGCTGAACTACTGGGTCATGCTGGGCCTGGCGCCGCTGCTCGTCGGGGCTTTAGGCATCGTCATCGAGCGCACGATGCTGCAGTGGCTCTACAAGCTGGACCACCTCTACGGCCTGCTGCTGACCTTCGGCATCACCCTCGTCATCGAAGGCGTGTTCCGCAGCTTCTACGGCGTGTCCGGCCAGCCCTACTCGGTACCCGAGCAGCTGCAGGGCGCCACCAACCTGGGCTTCATGATCCTGCCCAACTACCGGGCCTGGGTCGTGGTCGCGTCCATCACCGTTTGCCTGGCCGTGTGGGCGCTGATCGAGAAGACCTCGCTGGGCGCCAAGCTGCGCGCCGGCACCGAGAACCCCAAGCTCGTGCAGGCCTTCGGCATCAACGTGCCGCTGATGGTCACGCTGACCTATGCCGGCGGCGTGGCACTCGCGGCGTTTGCCGGCGTGCTGGCCGCGCCCATCCTGCAGGTGTCGGCGCTGATGGGCAGCAACCTCATCATCGTGGTGTTCGCCGTGGTGGTCATCGGCGGCATGGGCTCCATCCTGGGCTCCATCGTCACGGGCCTGGGCCTGGGCGTCGTCGAGGGGCTGACAAAGGTCTTCTACCCCGAGGCGTCCAACACCGTCGTCTTCGTCGTCATGGCCATCGTGCTGCTCGTCCGCCCCGCCGGCTTGTTCGGAAAAGAGAAGTAATGAACAAGAAGCTGCTCGGGTACGTCGCCCTCTTCATCGCCATCGCGCTGCTGCCGGCGCTGGGCGTCTATCCCATCTTCGTCATGAAGGTGTTGTGCTACGCCCTGTTCGCCTGCGCCTTCAACCTGCTGGTGGGCTTCACCGGCCTGCTGTCCTTCGGCCATGCGGCCTTCCTCGGCACGGCCGCCTATGTGACCGGCCATGCGCTCAAGGTCTGGGCCCTGCCGGCGCCACTGGGCCTGGCGGTGGGTGCGGGCGCTGCGGCGGCCGTGGGCCTGGTGTTCGGCCTGCTGGCCATCAGGCGCTCGGGCATCTACTTCTCGATGATCACGCTGGCGCTGTCGCAGATGCTGTATTTCGTCTTCCTGCAGGCGCCCTTCACCGGCGGTGAGGACGGCTTGCAGTCGGTGCCGCGCGGCAGCTTCTTCGGCCTGGATCTCGGCAACGACCTGACGCTGTTCTATGTCGTGCTGGGCATCTTCATCGCCGCCTTCTGGCTGATCTACCGCATCGTCCATTCACCCTTCGGCCAGGTGCTGACGTCCATCCGCGAGAACGAGGCGCGCGCCACGTCGCTCGGCTACGACACCGGCCACTTCAAGCTGCTGGCCTTCGTGCTGTCCGCGGGCCTGGCGGGTCTGGCGGGTGCGACCAAGACGCTGGTGCTGGGGTTTGCCACGCTGACCGATGCGATCTGGACCACCTCCGGCCTGGTCATCCTGATGACGCTGGTAGGCGGCATGGGCACGCTGGTGGGCCCGATGGTGGGCGCGCTGGTCATCATCGCGCTGGAGAACAAGATCGGCGACTTCGGCAAGCTGCTGGCCGACACCACCGGCGTGGCCTGGTTCAACGGCCTGGGCGAATCGGTCAGCCTCGTCACCGGGCTGATCTTCATCGTCTGCGTGCTGGCCTTCAGGCGCGGGCTGGTGGGCGAGGCGATGGCGCTGCTGGAGAAGCGGCGGGCTTCTTCCTGAACACCAGCACATTGCCGGCCATCACCAGCGCCAGTCCAACCAGCGCCGGCGCCGTCCAGCGGTAGCCTTCCACCCAGGCCGACACGTTCAGCGCAACGACCGGGAACAGCACCGTGCTGTAGGCCGCCCGCTCCGGTCCCAACCGCCCGACCAGCGTCAGGTAGGCGGTGAAACCGATGACCGAGCCGGGGATGGCCAGGTAGAGCAGGGCGCCGACATAGCGCGGGCTGGCGTCGAAGACCCACGGAACACCCGAGACCAGGGCGTAGCCACACAGGATGGCCGTGCCCACCGCCATGCCCCAGGCATTGGTCTGCACCGGCTTGAGCCCCTGGCCCTGCAGCGCGGCCGACAGCAGGTTGCCGGTCGAGAAGCACAGCGTGCCGGCCAGCGCCCAGGCCAGGCCCGTCAGCGTGCCCGCCCCGGCCTGCTGGCTGGCGATCTCGGGCCAGAACAGCAGCGTGAGACCAGCCAGGCCCAACGCGCCCCCGCCCAGCACCTGCGGCGCAACCGCCCGGCCGTGCACCACACGGGCCAGCAGCGCGTTCCACAGCGCCGCACTGGAGAACACGACCGCCACCAGGCCGCTCGGCAGCGTCTGGCTGGCGTTCAGGAAGCAGACGAAGTTCAGGCAGAACAGGCACAGGCCCTGCGCCAGCACCCAGGTGAGCGCTCGCCCCCGTGGCACGACGAGCTGGCGCCGCCAGGCCAGCCAGGCGAACAGCACCAGGGCCGCCAGCCCGAAGCGGTAGGCGATGGACAGCGCAATGGGCACGGGCCCCAGCTGCCACTTCAAGGCGATCCAGGTCGTGCCCCAGATCAGCACGACCAGCCCATACAGCAATGCATTCATGCCGCCAGCATCGCGCGCCGGGCCGCCACACGATTGCAGATTCCTGCGCATCGTCGACCCTGGCGCGGCACGGGCAAGGCCGCGGCCCTAGCATCGCACCATGGCTTCCCTGACCGCCGGCGCGACCGACCAGCAACCCGTCTTCGAGGTGCTGGGCCGCTCCAACGCACGCCGCGAACGTGAGCTGGCGCTGACCGACGGCCTGCGCCTGGTGCAGTGGCACAACGACGGCGGCCGCATGGACTACCAGCGGCCGGGCCACCACACGCTGTCGGTCTACCTGCAGGGCGGCCACGCCACCCACCTGATCGAGACGCCGCGCGAGACCGGCTCGCCCGGCTGCCACTGCATCCTGCCCGCCGAGCACGAGTCGCGCTGGAACGTCGCCGGGCCGCTGCGCTTCGTCCACCTCTACCTGTCGGCCGACGCCTGGGCGGACCGCGCGGTGCGCCTGCTGGACGCCGAGCCGCGCGCCATCACGCTGGCGCAGCGCATCTTCGGCGTGGACGCCACCCTCGCCGCCTGGGGCCAGCGCGTCGCGGCGCTGGACTGGCAGGACCCGACCGAGCGCCTGCGCATCGACACGCTGAGCCAGGCCGCGCTGGACCATCTCGTACTGCATGCCGCCCGGCCGCGGCAACGCCAGCGCGCCGAACGTTCAGCCGGTGGCCTGGCTGGCGCCGCCCGGCGGCGCGTGCTGGACTTTGTCGACGCCCACCTCGACAGCGCCACTCTCAGCCTGCGCCAGCTCGCCGCCCAGGCCCACCTGTCCGAGTTCCATTTCGCGCGCATGTTCCGTGCCTCCATGGGCTGCAGCGTGCACGACTGGGTCGCCGCCCGGCGCCTGGACCGCGCCCGCACGCTGCTGCGCGAAACCGCCCTGCCGCTGGTCGACATCGCCGCCGCCTGTGGCTATGCCGGCGCCAGTCATCTCAGCCAGCGCTTCAAAGCCGGCACCGGGGCGACGCCCGGTCAGTACAGGCGGACGCCGGCCGGCTGAAGCCTGCTGCCAGGACGTCGTCAGCATTCACTGGTGAGTTAGGGGGCGCGCCAACCGTCGCCGTGGCCCACTATCCTGGCCATGCTCAAGTCCGCCCGCGCCCTTTTCACCGCCACGCTCATCGTGTCGGTGCTGGGCTTTGCGCTGACGCTGTGCATCCCTGATGAAGGCGATCCAGCCGACAGCCCACTGGCGACCGCCCGGCTGATGCTCCCCCCGCAGCGCTGAGACACAGCCCCGCCGGCGTGACAAACGACGCCCCCGGCCGGGCCGGCGATAGGCCTGTTCGCAGACCAGACACCGGCCGGCGCGATGATGTGCGACCTGACCTAGCACTTTCGCCCCGACGATGAACGAGCTGTTGACCTGGACCCTGGCCGCCGTGGCGGCTGCCGTCGTGCTTGCGTGGCTGTGGCTGGGCCGGCGCCGCCAGCAAAGCGCGCGCGCCCGCGCGGAGCGCCGCGAGGCCGAGCGGCTGATGCGGGAGCGCGCCGAGCACATGGCCCGCGCC
>NZ_JBQVNP010000236.1:0-4958 GCF_052436255.1 Roseateles sp.
CCTTGCTCGCGGCCTTTCTGGCCACAACGCGACCCGTTGCCGTAGTGTTAACAGGCCCTAGAGCTTCACCCGCCCGCGCCAGATGTCGGCATACATGACCCAGTCGCCCATGAAGCTGTAAAGCGGGTACTTGAAGGTCGCCGGCCGGTTTTTCTCAAAGAAAAAGTGGCCGATCCACGCAAAGCCATAGCCGCAGAGCAGGCCGTTGAGCAGCCAGACCGGCTGGCCGGTGGCGAACAAGCGCCACAGACAGACCAGCACCAGGGTCGTGCCGATGAAATGCAGGCGCCGGTTCCTGCGGTCCGCATGCTCGCGCAGGTAGAAGGGATAGAAGTCGGCAAAGCGGGCGAAGCGTTCGGTGCTCATGCCCCGATTGAAGCGCGGGTCGGGCCGCAACGGCAAGGGGGCATGCCCAGGCGCTGGCGTGCCGCTGCTATCGGCCGGCCGCGAGCGCTTGCCGCAGGGCAGCGAGCATGGCATCGGGCGCCTCGGCCATGATCTCGTGGCCGGCGTGCAGGCGCTGCACCTGCGGCTTCAGCAGGCCTTCGAGGAGGGCAGTTTGCTTGGGCGAGGTCATCTGGTCCAGCGCGCCAAGGATCAGCGTGACGGGGCAGGCCAGCCGCGCTGCCGCAGCCTCGGCATTGGCATAGGCGTCGCAGAGCTTGAAGTCGTGCTCGAAGAGATTGAGTCCCGGCTGGCGCGCCTGGATGCGCCGCTTCAAGGCCGTCGAGCCGCCGCGCAACCACGCGCCCGGTCCAGGGAAGCTGGGCTTGGCGCTCGCCAGTGAATGCGAAAAGGCCGTGACCATGTCGATGGCCGCATCGGGTCGCTCGCGGGCCGTCGTCAACAGCGTCTCCGACACCTTCATCGGGTAGGCCGTGCCGACCATGACCAGCGCCGTCGCGCGCTCGGCGGCTTCCAGCGCGATCAGCGAACCCAGGCTGTGGCCGACCAGGGCCGCCTTGGCCACGCCGGCCGCGTCGAGCAGGCGATGCAGCCATTGGCCGAGCGCTTCCACGCTGGGCAGCGGCAAGCCGGCGCTGCGCCCATGCCCGGGGTGGTCCACCGCCAGCACGCCGTAGCCATGATGGGCGCACCAGCGCGCCAGCAGCGTCCACACGCTGTGGTCGTTCAGCGCGCCGTGGATGAAGACGACGCAGGGCAGGGCCGGGTCGAAAGGCTTGCCGCCGGTGTAGGCATAGGCCTCCTGGTCGTCGACGACGAGCTTCATGCGCCCGCTCCCGACTTCGCCGCCACCTTGAGCGCCCGCTTCAAGTCGTCGATCAGGTCGGCAGGGTCTTCCAGCCCGATGGACAGGCGGATGCTGCCGGGGCCGATGCCGGCGTTGCGCAGCGCCGCATCGTCCATGCGGAAGTGCGTGGTGCTGGCCGGGTGGATGACCAGGGATTTGGCGTCGCCGACATTGGCCAGATGGGAGAAGAGCTTGAGCGCCTCAATGAAGGCACGGCCCTGTTCGCGGCTGCCCTTCAGGTCGAAGGAGAACACAGCGCCGGCGCCGCGGGGCAGCAGTCGTTGCGCGAGCGCATGGTCGGGGTGGGTCGCAAGGCCCGGGTAGGCGACCTTCTCGACCAGTTCGTGCCCGAGCAGGAATTCAGCCACCGCCTGGGCATTGGCGACGTGGCGGGCCATGCGCAGCGGCAGCGTCTCCAGCCCCTGCAACATCAGCCAGGCGGTGTGCGGGCTCATGCAGGCGCCGAAGTCGCGCAGGCCCTCGCGGCGCGCGCGCAGCAAGAAGGCGCCGACGGTGCTTTCCTCGCTGAACACCATGCCGTGGAAGCCGTCATACGGCTCGCACAAGGTCGCGAACCGGCCGTGTCGGTCGTGCGCGGCCTGCCAGTCGAAGCTGCCCGCATCCACCAGCACGCCACCCACCACGGTGCCATGGCCGCACAGGAACTTGGTGGCCGAGTGGTAGACCAAGTCGGCGCCCAGTTCGGCAGGGCGCTGCAGATAGGGGGTCGCGAAAGTCGCATCGACCAGCAGAGGCAGGCCGGCCTCGTGCGCCAGTGTCGAGACCGCAGGAATGTCGAGAACGTCCAGCCCCGGGTTGCCCAGCGACTCGCCGAACAGCAGCCGCGTCTCGGGCCGGATGGCGGCACGCCAGGCGTCCAGGTCGCGCGGGTTGACGAAACTCGTCTCGATGCCGAAACGACGCAGCGTGTAGTGCAGCAGGTTGTGGCTGCCGCCATACAGCGCCGTGCTGGCGACGACATGGCCGCCGGCGCCCATCAGCGTGCAGATCGCCAGGTGCAGGGCCGCCTGGCCGCTGGCGGTGGCGATCGCGCCGATGCCGGCGTCCAGCGCCGCCATTCGTTCCTCGAACACCGCCGTCGTCGGGTTGGACAGCCGGCTGTAGACATGGCCCGAGCGCTCCATATTGAACAGCGAGGCGGCGTGCTCGCTGTTCTCGAAGACGAAGGAGGTGCTCAGGTGCAGCGGCGTGGCCCGCGCGCCGGTGCCCGGATCGGGCGCCGCGCCGGCATGCAAAGCGAGGGTGTCGAAGCCCGGCATGGGTGTTTTTCATGGGGTGGTGGCGCCGGCATTGTGTGCTATGTTGCCCATGCGTTTTGCCTCGGAGCCTCCCATGAAAGTCGTCGATATCCTGCGTGTCAAAGGTGGCACCTTGTTCACCGTCACGCCCGACGAGCCGCTGAAGGATTCCCTGGCCGTGATGGCCGAGCGAGACATCGGCTCGCTCGTGGTCATGGAGCATGGCGACCTGGTGGGCATGCTGACCTTCCGCGAGGTCATCTCGGCCGTCGTCAAGAACAACGGCGCGGTCGGCACGACCATCGTGCGCACGGTCATGGACGACGCGCCGCTGACCTGCACGCCCGAAACCGAGATCGACGAAGTGCGCCGCATGATGCTGGGCCGGCACGCGCGCTACATGCCCGTCATGAACGGCAAGACCCTGATGGGCGTGATCTCGCTTTACGACGTGGCCAAGGCCGTCGTGGACAGCCAGGACTTCGAGAACCGCATGCTCAAGGCCTATATCCGCGACTGGCCGGTGGAAGAGAACGCGGAGCCCGAGTCCAAGCTCTGAGAAGTTCGCAACCCGTGAAGGCGGCCTTGGCAGGCCGCTTTTGCATTTGGGCGCCTCCTAGAATCGCCGGATGTCAGGCAGCACCTTCGGCGAACTCTTTCGCGTCACCAACTTCGGCGAAAGCCATGGCCCGGCCATCGGCTGCATCATCGACGGCTGCCCGCCCGGCATGGCGCTCAGCGAGGCCGACATCCAGCCCGAGCTGGACCGCCGCCGCCCCGGCACCAGCCGCCATGTCACCCAGCGCAACGAGCCCGATGCGGTCGAAATCCTGTCGGGCGTGTACGAGGGCGTCACCACCGGCACGCCGATCTGCCTGCTGATCAAGAACACCGACCAGCGCAGCAAGGACTACGGCAACATCCTCGACACCTTCCGCCCCGGCCATGCCGACTACACCTACTGGCGCAAATACGGCGTGCGCGACCCGCGTGGCGGCGGGCGCGCCTCGGCCCGGCTGACGGCGCCCATGGTCGGCGCCGGTGCGGTCGCCCGTAAATGGCTGCGCGAGAAGTTCGGCACCGAGTTCCGCGGTTGCATGACACAGCTGGGCAGCATCGAGATCCCGTTCGAGGGTTGGCAGCATGTGGGCGCCAACCCCTTCTTCGCCGCCAACGCCAGCAAGATCGCCGAGTTGGAGGCCTACATGGACGCGCTGCGCAAGGCCGGTGACTCCGTCGGCGCGCGCATCCGCGTCGAGGCCACCGGTGTGCCGGTCGGCCTGGGCGAGCCGCTGTTCGACAAGCTGGACGCCGACATCGCCTATGCGCTGATGGGCATCAACGCCGTCAAGGGCGTGGAGATCGGCGCCGGTTTCGGCGTCGTCGCGCAAAACGGCACCGAGCATGGCGACGAGCTGAGCCGCGAGGGCTTTGCCAGCAACAACTCGGGCGGCATGCTGGGCGGCATCTCCACCGGCCAGGACATCGTCGCGTCCATCGCCATCAAGCCCACCAGCTCGATCCGGTCGCCCAAGGCCAGCATCGACCGCGCGCTCAACCCCACCACGGTGGAAACCTTCGGCCGCCACGACCCCTGCGTCGGCATCCGCGCCACGCCCATCGCGGAGGCCATGCTGGCCCTGGTGCTGATGGACCATGCGCTGCGGCACCGGGCGCAGTGCGGGGACGTGGTGTTGCCGGTGACCGCGATCCCGGCTCAGCGGTAGTTCGAGGGCGGCGGCCGCCGACTTGGATAAACTGCCGCCGTGATCCGTCGCGTCCTTCTCATCCTGGTATGCCTGGGCCTCGCCCTTCAGGGTGGGGCCGTGCGGGCGCTGGAGAAGGCGCCTTGCCCGATGGAGGCGGAGATGCAGACCCTGCCGACCGCAGGCGATCCGTACCCGGCCGAGCTGGCCGACTGCTGCAACGACATGCAGACCTACGCGGCGACCGGCCACTTGTGCAAGTTGGGCACCGACTGCAACACGCCGCCGGCCATGGCTCCAGCGTCCAAGCCGGGTACGGCGGGCGCTGCCGCTGCCTCCAGCGGGCCGCAGGCGGGCCTCGTTTCGGCCCTCTCGGCACCGGGCGCCACGCCCTGGCGACCTCCAGCGACGAACTGACTCGCGATTGCGCGCTTGCGGCGCGCTCGTGACCTGCCGCCTTCGGCGCCAGGCAGTCAAGTTCTCGCGTTGCCGGCGCCGATGCGCCGCGACATGTGCTCTGGAGATCGCTCTCATGTCTCATTCACCTCGTGCGCTGGTGTGCCCGCGCCCGTACTGCGGCCGCCCGTTGCCGCAGCGCTTCCTGCTGGCGGCGGCGCTGCTGGCTATCGCGGTCGGCGCGCAGGCGCAAGCGCCCGCGCGGCTGGCCGCGCCGCTGTCTGTGCACGACGCGGTACGGGCCGCCGTCGATCGTGCTGCTTCCCCCGCCGCGGCCGCCGCCAG
>NZ_JBQVNP010000237.1:0-4828 GCF_052436255.1 Roseateles sp.
CAGCTCCGACGTCCGCGCCGCTGAGCTTGCGCCCTGGATGCAGCACTACAACTTCCATCGCCCTCACTCCGCCACCGGCCACAAACCTCCCGCCTCACGGCTGGGGTTTGAGGTGAACAACGTCCTGAGAAACTACACCTAGCGGGCCGCCGAATCTGTGCATTCCTTCGCGTCTGCCCCCCCACTCAGCCAAGCTACATTTGCAGCTGCCGAGTCCTCAGACCCGCCGCTTGACCATGACCGCCTCCCATCCCGCAGCCCTGCTCGATCTCGAAGCGATCCGTCGCCTGCGGGAGCTTGACCCGAGTGGCGGAACCAAGCTGCTGGAGCGCGTCGTGAACGCCTTCTCCAACTCACTGGACCGTTTGCTTCCCGACCTTGCCCGTGCCCGCGAAGGCGCCACGCCTGACCTCGCTGTCGTGCGGCATGTCAGCCACACGCTGAAGTCGTCATCGGCCAGCCTCGGCGCCATGGCACTGTCCGCGCGCTGCGCGGAGATCGAAACCATGGTGCGCGACGGCCAGGTGCAGGGTCTGTCGGAGCAGTTGGACGCTATGCTCCAAGACATCCAACAGGTACGCGCGGCCCTGGCCGCGCTACTTTAAGTAGCGCCTCATGCTGCCACCCGGTCAAGCCCTTGACGATCTGCCGCCGCGTCCGCGTGTGCTGCTGGTGGACGATGACGAGGTCAATCTGCTGTTGACCGCCGCGGCCCTGCGCGAGCGCGGCTTCGAAGTCACCGAGGCCGCCAGCGGCAGCGAGGCCCTGGGCCTGCTGTCTGCCCGCACGCCCGATGTCGTCGTGCTGGACGCGCTGATGCCCGAGCTAGACGGCTTCGAGACCTGTTCGCTGCTGCGCGCCACGCCGGGCTTTGAATCCCTGCCGGTGCTGATGCTGACCGGCCTGGACGACGAGGCTTCCATCAACCGCGCCTACCAGGCCGGCGCGACCGACTTCTTCGTCAAGTCGCCGCAATGGAGCCTGCTGGACGGCCGGCTGCGTTATTTGCTGCGCAGCTCGCGCACGCGCATCGAGCTGGAGCGCAGCAAGGCCAAGCTGGCGCGCGCCCAGGACCTGGCCCGCATGGGCAGCTTCGAGTGGTGGCGCGACACGACGGCCAGCTTTGCGATTTCCGCAGAAGGACTGCGCGTGTTTGGCCGCGGCCCCCAGGACCGGCTGGACTTCATCGGCGTCATGCGCATGGTGCCGGCCGACGACCGCCATGTCTTCCTGCGCCTGCTGCGCGACGTGGTCGCCCACACCTCGGTGCTGGTCACCGACCTGCCGCTGACGCTGCCGGATGGCCGCCAGCGCGTCGTGCACATCGAGGCCGAGCCTGAATTCAACGAGCAGGGTGGCGTCAGCGGCTACACCGGCATCCTGAAGGACGTGACGGATCGCCGCCAGGCCGAGGACCGCATTCGCCAGCTGGCCCATTTCGACGCGCTGACCGGACTGCCGAACCGCCGCCAGCTGATCTACCGCGTCGAGCGCGCCATCGAAAGCGCGCGCCGCGGCGGCCATGAGGTCGGCCTGCTGCTGATCGACCTGGACCGCTTCAAGGTCATCAACGACACGCTCGGCCATGCGGCCGGCGATGAACTGCTCATCGAGGTCGGCCGCCGCCTGCGCAGCTGCGTGCGCCACTCCGACCAGATCCTGGAAGGCGTGCTCGATGGCATGGGCAACCGCAGCCACCGCGGCCTGGAGGCCGTCGGCCGGCTCGGCGGCGACGAGTTCGTCGCCCTGCTGCCCGAGGTGACCGACGAGCGCGACGCCGAGCGCGTCGCCCAGCGCGTGCTGGACGCCCTGCGCGAACCGATCTTCGTCGGCGGCCAGGAATGCTTCGTCACCGCCAGCGTCGGCATCGCCATCTACCCGCGCGACGGCCAGACCATGGCCGACCTGCTGCGCAACTCCGACGTGGCGATGTACGCCGTCAAGAGCCAGGGCCGCAACGCGTCTGCCATCTACTCGCCGCAACTGGCCGGCCATGGCAAGCAGAAGCTGGAGCTGGAGAGCGCGCTGCACAAGGCGCTGGAGCGCAACGAGATCGTGCTGCACTACCAGCCCAAGATCGACGTGCGCGCCGCCCGCATGGTCGGCGCCGAGGCCCTGATGCGCTGGCAGCGCGGCAATGTGCTGGTGCCACCCGCCGACTTCATCCCGCTGGCCGAGGAAACCGGTCTCATCGTGCCGCTGTCCGAATGGGCGCTGAAGGAAGCCGCGCGCCAGGCCAAGCTCTGGCAGCTGCAGTTCGGCTTCAGCGACTCGATCGCGGTCAACCTGCCCAGCCGGCTGTTCGAGCGCACCGATCTCGTCGAGCACATCCACCAATGCGTCAGCGCCTACGGCGTGCCGCACCGGTCCATCCAGCTCGAAATCACCGAGAACAACCTGATGAAGGACCTGCAGAACGTCATTCCGTCTCTGCATCGGCTCAACGAAGTCGGCGTCGAAATTTCCATTGACGACTTCGGCACCGGCTATTCGTCGCTGGCCTACCTGACCACGCTGCCGATCTCGGAAGTGAAGGTCGATCGCACCTTCGTGCGCGACCTCGGCATCACGCCGCAGAGCTCGGCCGTCGTCACCGCCATCATCGCGCTGGCCCGCGCCCTGGGCCTGCGCGTCGTCGCCGAGGGCGTCGAGACGTTGCGCCAGATGGAGGTGCTGCACCGCCTGGGCTGCTCGCTGATGCAGGGCTTTTTGTTCAGCAAGGCGCTGCCGGCCGACGAGCTGGAGCGCTGGATCGCGCAGACCGTGCTGCCGCGCAAGGCGCCCTGGATCACGCCGGCCGACGGCAGCACTGATGTGGCATCGCGCGGGCAACGTTAAAAGATGAAACCCCTCGTCCAAGGAGTACCTTGGCCGGTCCCCCGGGGGGACGGCGATGCTTGCCGGATTGACCGGCAAGCACATCGCCAAAGCGGGCCGGCTTGGGTGCGGCCCGGCGCTCTGCCCGCAAGTTTCTGGTGCGGCGTGCTCGGCAAGAGGGACAACTGATATGCGTTCCCCACTGCCGCCGGCCCAGCTGGCCAAGGCCGCGCTGCAGCGCCTCGCGCAGGCCCGGCTGGAGCCAACCCCCGAGAACTACGCGCGCGCCTACGCCATCGAGGGCGGCGGCGAACCCGCAGCCGCCGCCAATGGCGCCGTCCCGGAGCGCCTGCAGCAGCTGATGTCCAAGCTGATCGCCCTGGCCCTGCCCTCCGGCACGGCGCGCCAGGATCTGCAGACCGCGCTGCGCGACCAGAAGCTCGACGAACTGCAGCGCCAGATCGACAAGTTGCTCGACGTGGCCGGCCCCGCGGCGCAGGCCGAGGCCCTGGCCCAGGCCATCGAGCGCCTCGTGCGCGGCTTGGAGCGGGGTGGCAAGCACTGGACGCTGGCGCGCCGGAAGGACGGCATCCAGCGCGTGCTGGAGCTCGGCCGCAGCGACAGCGGCAAGCTCGTCAAGCGCCTGGGCCAGCTCGTGGCAAGCTGGGACAAGGACGGCGACGGCAGCGGCGTGGAGACCGACGAGGAAGGCGGCACGCCAAGCCAGTTCTTCTCAGAGAGCACCTTCGCCGAGACGGGGTTCCGGGACAGCAGCGGATTTGGAGATCTCGGCCGCACCGGCCTGCACGATGCGCCGACGCCGGTTGACGCCAGCCCGCACTGGGCCGACATCAGCGGCGAACTCAATGCCACCGTGTGCCACTCGCTGCGCTCGCCGCAAACCGAGGCCACGCCGGCCGACGCGTTGATGCGCGAACTCGAAGCCGCGCAGGCCGAGCTCAGGAGCGGCGGCGCCAACGCCGAGCGCGCCACCCAGATGACCGCGCTGTGCCTGCGCGCCCGCCATCTGCTGGACCACCGCCGCCATCTGTTCGACGAGCTCGGTGGCCTCTGCCGCGAGCTGAGCGCCAGCCTGGTCGACCTGGCCGAGGACGATTCCTGGGCACGCGGCCAGGCCGAAGCGATGAACAACGCGCTGTCGCAAGGGCTGTCGGGGCGCGGCGTGCGCACCGTCTCCGAGCTGCTGACCGGCACGCGCGAGCGCCAGCGTGCGCTGCGCGATGAGCGGTCGCGGGCGCGCGACTCGCTGAAGGGCCTGATCCAGCGAATGCTGGCCGAACTGGGCGAGCTGGGCCAGCACACCGACCGGTTCCAGACCAGCGTGGGCCGCTACGCCGAAGCCATCGAGCAGGCCGACTCGCTGGAAAGCCTGGCCGGCACCGTGCGCGAGATGGTCGAGGAAAGTCGCAGCGTACAGGGCCTGGTGGCGCAGACGCAGGCACGGTTGACGCTTGAGCATGACCGCGCCGCCGCCTTGACCCAGCGTGTGGACGAACTGGAGGGCGAGCTGCGCCGCCTGTCCAACGAGGTCCATACCGACCAACTCACACAGGTGGCCAACCGCCGCGGCCTCATCCAGGCCTTCGGCATCGAGCAGGCCAAGGCCGAGCGTGAGGCCAGCCCTGACCCCAGGCTGGCACTGGCGCTGCTGGACATCGACAACTTCAAGAAGCTCAACGACAGCCTGGGCCACCATGCCGGTGACATCGCGTTGAAGTCGCTGGCCGAGCGCACCCAGGCCTCGCTGCGGCCGGGCGACCTGGTGGCGCGCTATGGCGGCGAGGAGTTCGTGCTGATGCTGCCCGACACGCCACTGGACGAAGCCCAGGCCGTGCTGCTGCGCCTGCAGCGCTCGCTGTCGGCGGCGCTGTTCAAGCACGAGGGCAAGGACGTCTTCGTGACTTTCTCGGCCGGCGTCACGCTCTAGAGGCCCGGCGAGACGCTGGTGGCGGCGCTGGACGGCAGCCGCGGGGGGGGCGTGGCGGGGGGG
>NZ_JBQVNP010000238.1:0-4800 GCF_052436255.1 Roseateles sp.
GCCTTGGTCTGGTCGGCCGTCACCACGCGCGGGCTCGACACCACCTTGCCCTTGCCGTCCGCCTCCAGCGCGGAGATCTCGAGGTTGAGCATCTTCGTGAGGCCCGAGTTGAACAGCGACAGCGCGAAGGTGCCGACCGCGTCGCCCGTGGTGCTGGTCGCGGGCAGGTTGACGAAGCTGGTGCTCGAATAGGTGTTGGTGCTCGTGGTGGTGGTCACGCCGCTCGTGGTGCTGGAGCTGACCGAAGGCGTCACGCCCACCGACGAGTTCGCGTTGACGAAGCCGCCGCCCAGCTTCGCGCCCAGCGACTTGCTGAAGGTGTCGGTGGCCTCCACGAAGCGCGCCTCGATCAGCACCTGCCGCACCGGCACGTCGAGCTTCTGGATGAGATCGGCCACCTGCGAGAGGCGCGAGGGAATGTCGGTCACGAAGAGCTGGTTCGTGCGCACCTCGGCCAGCACGCTGCCGCGCGCGCTGAGGATGCGCGTTGCCCCGCCCGCGCCGCCGCTGCTTCCGCCGGCGCTGCTGCCGGTACCCATGAGCCCCTGCGCCACCGTGGCGGCCTTCGCATAGTTGAGCTGGAACGACTGCGTGCGCAGCTGTTCCAGGCTCTGGATCGCCGCCTGCGATTCGAACCTGAGCTTCTCCTTGGCGTTGAGCTCGTCTTCCGGCGCGATGCGCAGCACGCTGCCGTTCTTGCGCATGCCGAGGTTCTTCGCCTCCAGGATGATATCCAGCGCCTGGTCCCAGGGCACGTCCTTCAGCCGCAGCGTGAGCGTGCCGTTGACGGAGTCGGAGGTGACGATGTTGAAGTTGGTGAAGTCCGCGATCACCTGCAGCAGCGATCGGATCTCGATGTTCTGGAAGTTCAGCGACAGCTTCTCGCCGTTGTAGCCCACGCCCTGCGTCAGCTTGGTCGGATCGACCTTGCGCGGGCGCACCTCCACCACGAACTGGCTGTTGCTCTGGTAGGCGCTGTGCTCCCACTCGCCGCGCGGCTCGATCACCATGCGCACGCGGTCGCCCGATTGCTGCATGCTCACCGTCTGCACGGGCGTGCCGAAGTCGGACACGTCGAGCCGACGGTTCAGGCCCTCGGGCAGCGCCGACTTCGTGAACTCGACCACCAGGCCCTTGCCCTGCTGCCGGATGTCCACGCCGACCTGGTCATTGGGCAGGGACACGACCACGCGGCCCGCGCCCTCGGTGCCCATGCGGAAGTCGACGTCGCGCAGCGGCAGCACGTCGCGGTTGCGGTTCTCGGCAAAGGTGGCCGAGGTGGAAGTCGCCAGCGCCGGGCCCGCGGCGGGCTGGAGCGTCACCAGCAGCGACTTGCCGCGCACCTCGGTCTTGTACGCGGTCGCCTGCTTGAGGTTGATGACGAGGCGCGTGCGCTCGCCGGCCTGCACCACGTTGACGGAGCGCAGGTTGCCCTGGCTCATCTCGATGGCCTCGCGGCCCAGGCTGCTGGTCATGCCCGGAAAGTCGAGCGCGATGCGCGCGGGCGACTGGATGGCGAAACCGCCCGGCTCGGCGGCCAGCGGTTCGGAGAAATCGACACGCAGCACTTCGCTGCCTGCCTGCAAGGAGCCCGTGACCGACTCGATCCTGTTCTGCGCCTGCGCCGCGGTGAGCGACCCGAAGGCGACGAGCAGGAACACGGACGCGCGCAACCAGCGCGCGAGCGCGGATATCTGTTTGTTCATTTGACTGCCTTGAAATGCGGCACCTTCTCCTCGCTGCCCAGAGGTTCCCTCCCGAGTGCAGCGTGTTCCAGAGTCCGCGCAAGCCATTGCGCGGCCGGAACGGGCAGCGCGGCGCCTTTGCGGCGGCCCCGCTGCCCCGTCACATCCTCAAGCGATCAGAGGATCAGTACGCGTGGCGGATGCCGAAGTCGTAGCCGGTGGAGGAACGCGGCAGGCCCGTGTAGCTCGTGCCCGTGCTGCCGTAGCCCGTGGTGCTCGCCGACACCAGGCTGCCCGTGTAGTTCACGTCGTTGCGGTTGTTCACGCGCGCCACCGTCGCATACAGCGCCGTGCGCTTGGACAGGTTGTGCACGTAGCCGATCGCGAACTTGCGCGCCAGCGGGTCTTCGCCCGTGATGCCGGCCGTACCTTCGTTGTAGCGGACCTGCGAGTACGCCACGCGGATCAGGCCCGCACCCACCGGCACGGTCGCACCGATCAGGTAGCCGTTGTAGCTGTCGTGCCTGTCGGCCACCGCGGTGTAGTCGAACTTGTTCTTCACGTTCGAGAGCTCACCGAACAGCTTCACGGGGCCGAAGTCGTACGAAGCACCCAGGTTGATGGTCTGCACGCTGCGCTCCAGCGCGGTGGTGTCCACCACGGTGCTGCGGCCCACGCCCAGCGCGACGTCCAGCGGGCCGTTGGCGTAGCCGAAGCGCCCGCCCACGTAGCGGCCCGCGCTGCTGCTCGAGGCGGCCGTGGTGCTGGTCGCGTCGGTGCTGGCGTTCTCGTGCAGGCTGTACTGCACCTGGCCGTAGAAGCCGCCCAGGTTCGGCGGCAGGAAGTAGCCGATCGAGTTGCTGGCACGCACGTAGTTGGCGTTGTTGATGGTGGTGTTGCCGCTGACGGTGCTGATGACGTTGGTGCCCGAGCCGTTGGTGCCGAACGGGTCGAAGACGGTGTCGTTCCAGAAGGTGGGCGTGTAGTCGCGGCCCAGGCGCAGTTCGCCGAAGCCACCCGACAGGCTCACGGTGGAGCGGCGGGCGAAGGTGGAGATGCCGGTGGCGCCGTCGTCGTTGGTGATGGGCGCTTCGAGCCAGAAGCTCGCCGCCAGGCCGCCGCCCAGGTCTTCGGTGCCGCGGAAGCCGATGCGGCTGGAGTTGTAGGCGGAGTTGCCCAGGCTCGTCTTGCTTTGCTTGACCGACGCGCCGGTGGTGGTGTCGCGCGAGGTCGTCGACTGGTAGGTCAGGCCGGCGTCCACGACGCCGAACAGCGTGACCGACGATTGGGCAGAAGCCAGGCCGCAGACGGCCAGGGCAGCGAATGCCGTGAGGGTTTTCTTCATTCAGGGTTCTCCAGTTTCAGGTCTGATGCGGCCGCTCGGTATCGACCGGCTGCATGCATGGTTTCGCCCAATTCGGGAGGAATTTGGTGGTTCGGCCGTGTCGCGCATGGAGTGTTGTGCGCGCACATCAAACCCGTGTGCGGGGCTGTTGCACCGTCCTTCAAATTTCTCCCAGATCGCCTGAAAAGATCCGCTCATGACGAAGCTGGAGACCCTGGTGTGACGCGCTCACGAATCCTGATGGCGACGATGTGCGGCGCACTGGCCGCCGCATGCGCCAGCACGAGCATCGCGATGGTCCATTCGACCTCGGTGCTCGCGGCAGGCATGTTCGTCGACCACAAGGCGCGCACGCGCGCACAGGCCGACGCGGGCTCGCAATCGTGGTGGGCCGGCTTCGAAGACCCGGCAATGAACGGCCTGATGGCTGCATCGCGCGGAGGCAATGCAGAAGCGGGCATTGCCGCGACGTACATCGCACTCAAGGTGAAGACGCTGGAACTCGTCTACCTCGAGAACACGCGCGCGGCGGTCGCGCGGCAGACCTTGCTCATCAAGGGCGACGCACTGCCGCACGACGACTTCGCCAAGCAGCTCGCAGAACGCCAAGCCGCCGCGCAGGCCACCATCGGCAAGCTGCAGGCCCAGCGCGCGAGCTACGTCGCATACCTGGCCAGGCAGTGCCGCATGTCGAACGCCGCGCTCGAAGAGATGCTTGCCGACGCGCTGCAGGACAAGTCATTGCCCCGCTTCGCGGCCGAGGTGCCGCGCGAACTGCCGATGGCGGTGCTTGCCAACAGGAACGACATCAACCTGGCTGCCGCGCTCTACGACGCCGATCCATCCGCGATGCCTGCGGGCTCCATCGACGCGGCGGCCGACGAGACGCTAGACATCGAAGTGCCCGGCAAGCCCCTCTATGCGCGTGCGATCGCGCAGGCACGCGAGCAGGTCGCCGAGGCGCTGCGCCGCCTGCAGATGCAGAGCGACATCGCCAACACCGCGTACGCGCGCGTCGTGAATGCGCGACAGGCCTTCGAGGCGTCGAAGCTGCGCCGCGACCGTGGCGAGATTTCCGAAGTGCAGCTCATGGAGGACTTCCAGGGCCTGCTGCTCGACCTCCACGTACTGGCCGCAGCCAACGGCGAGCTGGCGCTCGCATGGGTCGTGCTCATGGGAAGCATCGGAAGCGGCGCATCGATCGACACCGTCGCCGACCTGCGGACCGGAGAGAGCGGGCAAGCCGATCAATTGCCGTTTCTGCACAAAGTCTCCCGAAAGTTGCGCAATCCTTGAGTTCCGAAGGAGCCCTACATGACCACTGCCCTGCACAAAGTCCCGGCCCGCCCCCTGCTCACGCTGGCCGGCCACGGACACAAGAAGCCGGACCCCGCCGCGCCCGCGCGCCGCGTCTGCACCTCCCCGGAAAGCGAATCCGCGAGCAGCACGGCGACCGCGCTGGCCATCCAGCAGCTCGCTGCCGCGTTTCAGCCCGCCTTCGGACGCATGCACGTGCTGCGCGACCTCGTCATCCCGATGTACGAAGGCAGCGCCGTTCCCACCGCCCGCTTCGACGTGGCGCTGGTGTGCGAGGCCGGCGTGTACCTGTTCGAGGTGAAGGGCTGGCGCAACGCCGTGGTGTATCGCAAGACCTCGGCCCACACGGTGCCGCGCTGGTTCCTGCGCCAGCACGGGCATTCGCTGGCGCGCGAGGTGAAAGACCCGGCCTGGCAGTGCGGCCGCAAGACCACGCACCTGCGCAGCCTGGTG
>NZ_JBQVNP010000239.1:0-4780 GCF_052436255.1 Roseateles sp.
CTGGCCACTGCCATCGCCGAGGTCCAGCCCGCCGCTGACCGTTTGTTCGAGCAGCACGACTACACCGGCTCGCTCAAGGCCCTGGCTGCGCTGAAGGCGCCGGTCGACGCCTTCTTCGACGGCGTGATGGTCAACGCCGAGGTCCCCGCCCTGCGCGCCAACCGCCTGGCACTGCTGGGTCGCCTGCACGCGGCGATGAACCGCGTGGCCAACCTGTCGCGCCTGGCGACTTGAAGAAATCGCAGATGCGCGCCGACCACGCACACGGCATGAAGCTTGTCATCCTCGGGCGCGACGGCACGCTCAACCGCTACCGCGACGACCACGTCAAGGCGCCGGAGGAGCTCGACCCGCTGCCGGGTGCGATGGAAGCCGTCGCACGCCTGAACCATGCCGGCTGGCACACGGTGCTGGCCACCAACCAGGCCGGCATCGGCCGCGGCCTGCTCGACATGGCCTCGCTGAACGCCGTGCACCTGCGTCTGAACCAGCTGCTGGCCGAGAAGGGCGGGCGCCTGGACGCGGCCTTCTTCTGCCCGCACACGCCCGAGGAAGGCTGCGACTGCCGCAAGCCGCTGCCAGGGCTGATCCAGCAGATCGGCCAGCGCTTCGATGTCGAGCTGCCGACGGTGCACATGGTCGGCGCGTCGCTGACCGACCTGCTGACGGCCCAGAACGCGGGCTGCATCCCCCACCTCGTGCTGACCGGCCCCTTCGGCAACCTCGGCACCGAGGAGCTTGCCAACCTGCTCGTGCAGGTACCCAATGCCCGCGTGCACGACGACCTGGCGAGCTGCGCCGAAGTCATCATCCAGGCGGAGCGCCGCCGCGTTGCCGAGCAGCGCGGCCAGGTCCTCGCCCCCGACACCCAGGCCGGAGACCTGAATTGATGTCCAACCTGTTGAGCGCGATTCGCTCGTTGATCTTCGTGCTGGTGCTGATCGTCACCGTCATCCCCTGGGCCAGCGGCGTCCTCATCCTGTCCATCTTCCGCCGCGGCGACCCGGTCTATTGGGCCTGCGCCGGCTGGCTCAAGGTCGCCATCTGGAGCGCCCGCTTCATCTGTGGCATCCGCTGGCGCATCCACGGCATGGAGAACCTGCCGCCGGCATCGGACAGACGCGCCGGCGTCGTGCTGCTGTCCAAGCACCAGAGCACGTGGGAGACCTTCGCCTACCCGGCGCTGTTCAGCCACCCGCTGGCCTATGTGTTCAAGCGCGAGCTGCTCTATGTGCCCTTCTTCGGCTGGGCGATGGCGCGCATGGACATGATCCACATTGACCGCGGCCGCCGCACCGAGGCCTGGAACAAGGTGCTGACCCAGGGCAAGCGCCTGGGCGGCCAGGGCAACTGGGTCATCATGTTCCCCGAGGGCACACGTATCGCCCGCGGCGAGGTGGGCGACTACAAGACCGGCGGCACACGCCTGGCCATCGAGGCCGGCCTGCCCGTCGTGCCCATCGCCGCGACGGCCGCGCGCTGCTGGCCGCGCAAGAGCTTTCTGCTGCGCCCAGGCGTGGTGGATGTCTCCATCGGCAGGCAGATTCCGTCGGTGGGCCGCGCACCGGGCGAGTTGATGAACGAGGTCAAGGACTGGATCGAGAGCGAGATGCGCCGCCTCGACCCCGACGCGTACAGCCCACCCCCTACCGGCTTCGCCGCCCCCCTCGAAGGAGGCACTGCCAGCGGCCCGGCAAAGCCGGCTCCGCGGCAGTCACTCGATCAAACCCAAGATTCGCACTGACGCCGACATGCCCAGCAAGCGCCCGGCTCCACTCCTGCAGGACAGCCAGCTGTCGCTGTTCGATGTGATGCCGGAGATCACGCCCGCCGAGCCCGGCGCGTCGCGCGCGCGCCGGGAACTGTGGCTGGGCCAGCACCGCGTCGGCTACGAACTCAAGCGCGCGCGTCGGCGCAGCATCGGCTTTGTCGTCGGGCCCCAGGGCCTGCGCGTCAGCGCGCCGCGCTGGGTGCCGATCGACGACATCGAGCGCGCCCTGCATCACAAGGGCGAATGGATCTTGCGCAAGCTCGTCGAGCAGCGCGAACGCCAGCAGCGCGTGCAGGCCTCGCGCATCGAGTGGCTGGATGGCGGCCACCTGCCCTATTTCGGCGAGGCGCTGACGCTGGTGCTGGCGCCCGCGGAACGCGAGGTGGTGTGGGACACCGCCACGCGCCAGCTGCGCCTGCCGCTGCCCCTGGGCGCTTCGGCCGAGCAGATCCGCGACCTGACCCAGTCCTGGCTGCAGGCCCGCGCCCGCGAGGACTTCCTGCCGCGCTGCCGGCGCTTTGCCGAGGCGCTGGGCGTGACGATGAAGGGGTTGCGGCTGTCGTCGGCGCAGACACGTTGGGGCAGCGCGAGTGCGGACGGCTCCATTCGCCTGAACTGGCGTCTCATCCACTTCACGCCGGCCATCATCGACTACGTCGTCGCCCATGAGCTGGCGCATCTGCGGGAGATGAACCACAGCCCGGCTTTCTGGGACACGGTGCGTTCCGTGCTGCCTGACTTCGAGCGTTCGCGCGAGGCGCTGCGTGAGGAATCCATCGTGGTTCAGTGACCCCCTCGCCTGGTCTGGCCGCGCTGAATACGGGCCATTCCAGTGGGTCCCCCGGGGCGACGGCCATGCCTGGGCGGCCCGGCGCTCGGCCCGAAATACGGTGGCGGGTGAATATTCCCCGGCCGGTGTCATCCGCGCGCCGACACGTTCAGCAACACTTCGCTCCGACGCTGTCACCACGGGTACCCCAAGCCGGCTTGAAGCTGGTGGACAGAGGGAGAGAAGGGTACCGATAGAAGGCCGAAACGCCGCCGCCGGGCTGATCCCGCGGCGGCTTTTCCTTTTTTGGCCGCCGGTTCAGGCCGGCAGGAAGCGGTAGATGCCGTCGGCGCCAAGGTCGCGCCGGAGCTCGCCCTTCAGCCACAGCGCATGCAGGTGGGCAATCGCCTCACCCATGGCGAAGGTGGTCTGGTGCAGGTCGAGCTTGCGCTTGAACAACACCGACAGCAGGCCGGCCGCGTGCGTCGGCGCGGCGCGGCAGGCCGCCACGACTTCGGCCAGGCGGTCGACATGGTGCTCCTGCAACTGGTCGATGCGCGCATGCAGGCCGGTGAAGGGCTTGCCGTGCGAGGGCAGCACCAGCGTGTCGGCGGGCAGATCGAGGTAGCGCTCGAGTGAGTTGAGATAGAGCGTCAGCGGGTCGGCCTCGGGCTCGACGTCGACGACCGAGACATTCGTCGAAATGCGCGGCAGCACCATGTCGCCACTGATCAGCAGCTTGGCTTGCGCGCAGAACAGGCTGATGTGCTCGGGCGCGTGTCCATAGCCGGCGATGCAGTGCCAGGTCTTGCCGCCAATGTCGATCTCGCCGCCGTCCATCAAGCGCCGGTAGCTGGCCGGCACGACCGGCACCATCCTCGGGTAGTAGTCGGCGCGGGCGCGGATCTTCTCCAGCGCATCAGGATCGGTCAGCCCATGGCTGCCGAAGAAGGCCGCAGCCGACGCGCCGCCCATGCCCACCGTCGAGCCGCTGGCCAGACGCGCGAGGTTGTAATCCGTCGCGCTCATCCACAGCCGGCAGTTCCACTTCTCGGTCAGCCAGTGGCCAAGGCCGAGGTGGTCCGGGTGAAAGTGGGTGGCGATGACGCGCAGCACCGGCAGGCCGTCCAGGCGCTCGGCAAACACGGTCTGCCAGTTGGCCCGCGTCTCGTCGCTGGCGATACCGCAGTCGACGATGGTCCAGCCCTCGCGCCCGTCGATGCGGTCACGCAGCAGCCACAGGTTGATGTGGTCGAGTGCAAAGGGCAGGCCCATGCGCACCCAGCGCAGCCCGGGCGCCAGGTCCAGCGCCTCGCCGGGGCCGGGCAGGGCGTCGCCCAACGGGTAATGCAATTCGGATTCGCGCGGGTTGGCCATGATGCTGCTCGGCTGGACTTAGACTGACGTTAACGTCAATCGAGTGTAGCCATGCCACCTCGCCGCCCTGTCACCGCCGCGACCGAAGCCCCCCAGCCCACCTTCACCATCACCGAGCTGGCGGCCGAGTTCGACATCACGCCGCGCGCCATCCGCTTTTACGAGGACATGGGCCTGCTGGAGCCCGGCCGCAAGGGCCGCAACCGCGTCTACACGCCGCGTGACCGCACGCGGCTCAAGCTGACGCTGCGCGGCAAGCGCCTGGGCCTGCCGCTGCAGGAGATCAAGCAGCTGGTCGACATGTACGACAGCCAGGCCAGCGCCGCGCCCCAACTGCGGGCGTTCCTCACCATCCTGGCGCAGCACCGCAACCAGCTTGAGCAGCAGCGCCACGACATCGAGGTGACGTTGGCCGAGATCCAGCAGCACGAGAAGCGCTGCCGCGCACTCCTGGCCGGCAAGGCGTGACGCTGCCAGGGCGGCAGAACCGGCAATTTTTCGTCTGAAGCGGCACGATCGGACGGCCGCCATTTGTAACTCTCACTAGAGTCCGCCGCTGGCTGCAGCCTCCTGCCGCCGGCCGTATCGTCTTCGTGGAGCTGTCATGACACTTGGACCGCGCCCCTCTTTGGCGCTTGCCCTGCCCGCCATTGCGGGCGCACTGCTGCTGCTGCTGGCCCATCCCGCCCGCGCCCAACAAGAAGCGCCCAAGGCCGATCTGGAGCGTGCGCAAAAGGCCGCCGACGCGGTCTTCCACTGGATCAAGCTGAACGCCGACAAAGGCGCCAGCCGCCGGCCGCCGGCGCCCGCCGCAGCCCCCGCGGCCGCACCCAGGAAAGCCGCCGCCCCGGTGGCCGCAGCGC
>NZ_JBQVNP010000240.1:0-4757 GCF_052436255.1 Roseateles sp.
TCCTCGACCTGTGCATGTGGAAGGGGCGCCTCCCTTCGCGCAAGGCGCAGTTCTGTACCGAGGAACTGAAGACGAACATGGCGGTGGGGTTTCAGCTCGATTTGATGGAGGCCGGCCACAAGGTGATCTCGTGGCAGGGTATCCGCCGCGACGAGTCCGAGAACCGCCGCCATGCGAAGAAGTTCGAGCGCGTCGGCAATGGCCTCTGGATCGCGCGCCCCATCGTCGACAACACCGCCGCGGAAGTCCTCGCCTTCTCTGCATCGCGTGGCGTCAAGCCCAATCCACTCTACCTGCAGGACATGAACCGCGTGGGTTGCATGCCGTGCATCAATTGCAGCAAGCCCGAGCTGCGTGCCATCGCTGCGCGCTTCCCGGAGCATCCGGTGCGTATCGCCGATTGGGAGTGGCGCGTCGGCCAGTGCAGCAAACGCGGCTTCTCCACCTTCATGGCCGATGCACATCCGGCGAAGGATCGCCGCGTCGTCTTTGCCGATCTGAACATTTGGGCGCGCATCGAGTGGTCGAAGACCAGCCGCGGTGGCAAGCAATTCAACCTGTTGGACGAGCAGGAGAACGAAGTCGGAGGCTGCAGTTCGAGTTACGGCCTGTGCGACCAAGGCGACCCTTTTCTGGAGGTCGCATGAAGCGCCACGCAAAGAACCCCACCGCTTGGGCCGGAATCATCGCGGCCCGCCAGCCGATGTCGTCAGCGATCGCCGACGACATCATGACCAAGCTGCACAGCGCCCTCGGTGACCTCAAGGCAGGCAGCACCGACGACGACCTGTTCGACCGCTTGGCTGCCGCGATCAACGTCGGCGTGGTGCGGGCTGAGCAGATCCACCAGCGCTGCGTAGCGCCGATGCTCGCCGCGCGTGACGCACTCATCCGCTGCGACGAGATTCGCGGCCGGCATGGCCGCTACGGGTTCGACGGGCCCGGCCTGGCTGCCATGGCCGAAGGCCTCGAAGTCTACGAAGAAATGGTGCGCAACAGCACCCCTCAGCAAATGCGCGAAGCCATGACTGCTTCGATTGCACGCATGCGCCGCCAAGTCTCGCAATCCATCAACCACTGATCACCACCAGGAGCCACTGTGCAACTTCACATTTCCAATTCCACCATCCATCTGTCCGTCCTGCCGTCGGCAATGCTCGAAGGCGAAACGCTGCGCTCGCTGGAGCCGCTGGCGACCGCCGCCTACATCGGCGACACGCCGCAGCCCGGTGAGTATTGGAACGGCCAGGGTGGCCGCTTCATCTGCACGCTGCCGGCGTTGCATGGCTTGCCCGCCAGGCACCTTATCGTTGGCGGCCGCGAGGCCGAGGGCCTGACATTCGGGCCGAACGTTGAAGTGCCCGGCGCGGGCAGCCACGCCGACGGCGCCTCCAACACTACCGCTCTGCTCGCGCATCCGGAATCTCACCCAGCCGCGAAATGGGCTGCCGAGTACTCCGCCGACGGACATACCGACTTCCATCTGCCCAGTCGTCTCGACCTGCTGATGGCCTACATCTGCGCGCCGCAGCTGTTCAAGAAATCGGGTTGGTATTGGTCGAGCACGCAGTACTCGCGCTTCAACGCCTTCGTCCAGGACTTCGAGCACGGCAACAGCGCCTGGGACTGCAAGGGCACCGAGCTTCGAGTTCGGGCTGTCCGCTGGATTCGACTTGACGCCTTGAACGCTTGACCACTTCACCGGCGCTCAGCGCCGGTCCACGAAATTTTTCAACCACAGAGAGCACAGCATGAATGTCAAACCCCTCTCCCTCCCGGCGTTCGGTGCCGAGATTTCCGGCCAGGGCGGCTTCTTCGCGGCCATCCTGCGCGCACCCCGCGTCGATGGCGTCGAACAGCCGCCCTTCGCCCTGATCGTCTCCAGTGCCGCAGCGGGCGAATTCCGTAGCGCCTGGGGCGAGTACGGCAAGGACGTGTCCGGCACCACCAGCCGCACCGATGGCAAGGCCAATACCGACGCGATGGCGCTGGCCGAATGCCCGGCAGCGCTGCGCGTGCGCGCGCTCGACATCGAAGGCCACACCGACTGGTATCTCCCCAGCCTCGGCGAACTGAACTCGGCCGCCGCCAACGTGCCCGAGCTGTTCAGCACGGACGGCTGGTATTGGACCAGCACGCAGACCTCGCGCACCAGCGCCTTCGTCCAGGACTTCGAGTACGGCACCAGCGACTGGGACGGCAAGGGCCGCGGGCATCGAGTTCGGGCTGTCCGCCGGATTCAACTTGACCTCTTGACCGCTTAACCCCTTCACCGGCGCGTAGCGCCGGCTCGACGAATTTTTTCCACGAAAGAGCCAACATGGGAACCACCACTTCCACCCTCACCCCTCCTGCTGCCGGCGAGATCTGGCCCGGCCAGGGCGGGCGATTCATTTGCACCGTCGCGGCATCCGCAGGCCTTCCCGCCCGACATCTCGTCTTCGGTACCGCCGAAGCCGAAGCCCTCACCTTCGGACCCTACGTCGACGTGCCGGGCGCCAAGAGCATGCTCGACGGCCGCGCCAACACCGCGGCGCTGCTGGATAGCGGCAACGAGCACCCGGCCGCAGCTTGGGCTGCCGCCTACACGGAAGACGGGCACACCGACTTCCACTTGCCCAGCCGCGTCGACCTCGTGCTGGCCCACGCCCATGCGAAAGAGCACTTCAGCGAGGACGACTGGTATTGGTCGAGCACGCAGTTCTCGCGCTACTACGCCTTCGTCCAGGGCTTCGAGGACGGCGGCAGCGGCTGGTACGGCAAGGTCAACGAGCATCGAGTTCGGGCTGTCCGCTGGGTTCTCTTGAACCCTTGAGCACTTAAACCCTTCACCGGCGCGCAGCGCCGGTTCGCGCAATTTTTTCCAGACCCATGGCTCTCTACAGCGAACTTCCCATCTACAAGCACGGCTGCGATCTCCTGTCGCTCGCCGTGGACGTGCAGACCCAAATGCCCCGCGCCTTCAAACGCAGCCTGGGCGAGAAGATCCACGCCCTCTGTGTAGAGATGCTGGAGTCCATGGCAACGGCGAATGCCTGCCGCGGCGAAGAGCGGCTGCAGCAGCTTGAGAACCTGCTGCGCCACCTTCGCGCCGCGACGGCAATGCTGCGCGTCAGCCATGACAAGCGCCTGATTTCATCCAAGCTCTGGGCCCAGTCGGTCGAGCTGCTGGATGCCGTCGGCGCACAGGCCGGCGGCTGGCGTAAGCAGACCGCCGCAACCCTTTCCACAGCGCCTGCTGCATGACGGTCAAGGCCCTCATGTCCGTGCGTTTTATGAATCCGGTCGAGCCGCTGGGCCACAAGCCCACCGCCATGCGCACCACGGATACCGGCGGGCAGCAGCTCGCGCTTTGGTCCGGCGCAGTTTCCGAGCCGATCGGTGAAAGCCTTCGGTCCGGCGACGTAGATAGCTCGACATCACGCAGAACTCGCGCAACAACGCCTTCGTCCAGGACTTCGAGAACGGCAACAGCGACTGGAACGACAAGGACAACGAGCATCGAGTTCGGGCTGTCCGCGGATTCATCCACCTCCCTCGGGGAGGCCCCTTTTCCTATGGCCGAGCTGGTGCAGGCCTGGCTCGACTGCCGGCGCAGCAAGCGCCACAGCGCGAGTGCGCAGGCCTTTGAGGCCCACGCCGAGCGCAACCTCTGCCGCCTGCGCGATTCGCTGCTGGCAGGAACCTATCGGCCCGGCCGCAGCATCTGCTTTGTTGTCACGCGTCCGAAGCCGCGCGAAGTATGGGCTGCCGACTTTCCGGACCGGATCGTGCACCACCTGCTCTACAACCGCATCGCGCCGCGCTTCCATGCCGGATTCGATGCCGGCAGCTGCGCATGCATCCCCGGCCGCGGCACGCTCTACGCCGCCAAGCGCCTCGAGCGCGATGTGCGCTCGATCACCCAGAACTGGAGCCATCAGGCCTGGTATCTGAAATGCGATCTGGCGAATTTCTTCGTCTCCATCGACAAGCAGACACTCTTCGAGCGCATCCTGCGCCGCGTGGCCGAGCCGTGGTGGCAGGAGTTGACACGACTGGTGCTTTTTCACGACCCGCGCACCGACGTGGACCTGCGCAGCTCGCGCAGCCTGCTGGCCCGCGTCGCGCCGCACAAGAGCCTGTTCAACGCGCCAGCGCACGTCGGGCTGCCCATCGGGAATCTCAGCAGCCAGTTTTTCGCGAACGTCCTGCTGGATGGCCTTGACCAGTTCGCCAAGCACCAGCTGAGAGCGCGCCGCTATGTGCGCTATGTGGACGACTTCGTCCTGCTGCACGAATCTCCGCAGTGGCTCAACGACGCGCTCGCCAAGATCGACGATTTCCTGCCCTCGAATCTGCAGGTGCGGCTGAACCCGCGCAAGACGATTCTGCAACCTGTTGAGCGCGGTATCGACTTCGTCGGGCACGTCATCAAGCCGTGGTGCCACACCACGCGGCCGCGCACGCTGCGCACCGCCCTGCGCCGCATCGAAAGCCTGCCGGCCAGCGAGCTCCACGCGGCAGGCAACAGCTATCTCGGGCTCGTGCGCCAGGTGCCGCAGAGCCACACCGAACAAGCCGTCATTGCGCGCGCCCTGCTCAAGCGCGGGCACGCCGTGGACGGCCGACTCACCAAGATTTTCAGAAGGAAGGACGCATGATCAATATCACACTGCGCCAAGCCGAACAGCTGGTCGAATTTTTCGGCGGACACGACGCCGAAGTGACTATCGCACGCGAGTCGCCCGGGCTTCCGGCCGGCCTGTATGCCTGGC
>NZ_JBQVNP010000241.1:0-4660 GCF_052436255.1 Roseateles sp.
GGACGAACTCGCCGCGCTGGCGCTGCCCGTCGTCCGCCAGCCACGCGGGCAGCGTCGCCGCTTCGGCGGTGTGCACGGTCTCGAACTGCTTGGTCAGCTCGCGGCAGACGGTGACCCGGCGCTCAGGGGCCAGTTCGGCCAGCAGCGCGATCAGCTCGACGATGCGGTGCGGCGCCTCGAACACGACCTGGCTCTGGCCTTGCACGCCCAGCAGCGCCTGCAGCGCCGTGCGGCGCTCCCCAGCCTTGGTCGGCAGAAAGCCGGCAAACGCGAAGGCCGTGGCCGTCGCGTCGCCGGCTACGCTGAGCGCCGTCACCGCGCTGCTGGGGCCGGGCAGCGGCAGCACGCGGTAGCCGGCCGCCGCGACCTGCTGCACCAGCACGGCGCCGGGGTCGGAGATGGCCGGCGTGCCGGCGTCTGACGCATAGGCCACACGCTCGCCCGCCGCCAGGCGCGCGATGACCGCTGCACTGCCCTCGCGCTCGTTGTGCTGGTGCAGCGCGATCAGCGGCTTGTGCAGGCCGAGATGGCGCAGCAGCCCGCCGCCCTGGCGCGTGTCCTCGCAGGCCAGCGCGTCGACCAGGCTCAAGGCATGAATGGCGCGCAGGCTCAGGTCGGCGAGGTTGCCGATGGGCGTGGCGACGAGGTAGAGCGTGGCGGCCGGATACTGCTGGCCACCGGCCGCGGCTTGCGCAGCCTGGCGAAGCAGAGAGGCATCGATGTTCAAGTGGGGCTCTCGTTCGAAACCCGACCGTGCCGAAATCGGCCTGGCGGGCGAGGACGCGGCGCTCGCGCATTTGCAGCGCGCGGGCTTGGCATTGCTGGAGCGCAATTATCGAGTCGGCGCCGGCCCGGCACGGCGCGCCGGCGAGGTCGACCTCATCATGCGCGCGGCCGACGGCACGCTGGTCTTCGTCGAGGTGCGCGCGCGGGCCGGCATGTCCCACGGCGGCGCGGCAGCCAGCGTCACGACACGCAAGCAGCAGCGCCTGATCTACGCCGCCCAGCACTACCTGCTGCGCCATGCCTGCCCGCCGCCCTGCCGATTCGATGTGGTCGCACTCGATGGAGACCAGCTGACCTGGCTCCAGGGCGCCTTCGATACCGGCTGACTATGATCCGGCCCCAATGATCGAGCAACGCATCCAGCAGCAATTCTTCGAGAGCGCCGACCTGCTCTACCAGGCCGCCGAGCAACTGGCCCGCCCCCTGGCGATGGCCGCACAGATGGTGGTGGACGCCATCACCGGGGGCAACCGCATCCTCTGCGCCGCGCACGGCCTGGCCAGCATGGACGCCGACTACCTGGCTGCCCGCCTGGCCGGCCGCTTCGAGCAGGAACGCCCTGGCCTGGCCGCGTGGAGCCTGGCCGCGCAAGCCCGCGACGCCGCCGGCCTGGACATTGCGCGCCTGCTGCAGGCCCATGGCCACCCCGGCGACGTGCTGGTCATGATCGAGCCCCTGCGCGAGCAGCGCGACGCCTGGCAGCCGGCCCTGGCGGTGGCCCATGCGCAGGAAATGAGCATCATTGCCCTGACCGCCCAGCCGCCCGGCGCCGCCGACGAGTGGCGCGGCCTGCTGCTGGACACCGACATCCAGATCCGCGTCAGCCACGGCCGCGAGCCGCGCGTTGTCGAAGCCCAGCGCGTGCTGATGCATGCCCTGGCCGACGCCGTCGACCTGCAACTGCTGGGCAGCGACGAGTAAACCAATTGACGGAATCCCGATGAAAAAATTCTCCCTGACTCTGACCGCCGCCGTCCTGGCCAGCCTGCTTGCCACCGGCTGCGCACCGCTGCTGATCGGCGGCGCAATGGTGGGCGGCGTCAACGTCGCCACCGACCGCCGTACCTCGGCCACCCAGCTGGAGGACGAGACCATCGAGATCAAGGCCGGCGCGCGCATCCGCGAGCAGCTCGGCGACCGCGTGCACATCAATGTCAACAGCTACAACCGCGTCGCGCTGATCACGGGCGAGGCCCGCAATGAGGCGGACCACGCCGCCGTGGAGCGCATCGTCGGCGGCGTCGAGAACGTCACCAAGGTGCTCAACGAAGCCGAGGTGACGATGCACAGCTCGCTGAGCAGCCGCTCCAACGACGTGCTCATCCAGGGCAAGGTCAAGGCCCGGCTCATCGATGCGCGCGACCTGCTCAGCAATGCCTTCTACGTGGTCGTTGAGCGCGGCACCGTCTACCTGATGGGCCGCGTGAGCGAGCGCGAGGCCAACCGCGCCACCGAGATCGCGCGTCAGGTCGGCGGCGTCAAGAAGGTGGTGCGGGCGTTCGAGATCATCAGCGAGGAAGAACTCGCCCGCATCACGCCAAAGAAGCAGTAAACCGGTGTAGCGCGGGTCGAGACCCGCGCTACAGCCGCTTGATCAGTGAGGACGTGTCCCAGCGGTTGCCGCCCTGCGCCTGCACGTCCGCATAGAACTGATCCACCAAGGCGGTCACCGGCAGGCGCGAGCCGTTGCGGCGCGCTTCGTCGAGCACCAGGCCCAGGTCCTTGCGCATCCAGTCCACCGCAAAGCCGAAGTCGAACTTGCCCTCGACCATGGTCTTGCCACGGTTGTCCATCTGCCAGCTCTGGGCCGCGCCCTTGCCGATGACGTCCAGCACCTGGGCCATGTCCAGGCCTGCGTTCTGGCCGAAGCGCACCGCCTCGGCCAGACCTTGCACGAGGCCGGCGATGCAGATCTGGTTGACCATCTTGGCCAGCTGGCCCGAGCCCGTCCCGCCCAGCAGCGTCACCGCCTTGGCAAAGGCCAGTGCCACCGGCTTCATCATGTCGAAGGCCGCGGCGTCGCCACCGCACATCACCGTCAGCACGCCATTCACCGCGCCGGCCTGGCCGCCGGATACCGGCGCGTCGATGAAGGCGATGCCACGCTTGCCGCCCTCGGCCTGCAGTTCGCGCGCGACGGCGGCCGAGGCCGTCGTGTGGTCCACGAGGATGGCGCCCGACGTCATGCCAGCCAACGCGCCCGCATCGCCCAGCACGACGGCGCGCAGGTCGTCGTCGTTGCCCACGCAGCAGAACACGAACTCGGCGCCCTGTGCCGCCGCAGCCGGCGTCGCGGCGAAGCTGCCGCCATAGGTCCGCACCCAGGCCTCGGCCTTGGCCGGCGTGCGGTTGTAGACCGTGACGTGGTGGCCGGCGCGCGCCAGGTGGCCGGCCATCGGATGGCCCATGACGCCCAGGCCCAGGAAGGCGATGCGACGCGGGGGAACGGGGTCGTAGGTGCGGGTGTTCATGCTCAAAGGATGGTCAGGTGTTCGGTGCCGGTGGACAGGTCGCCGCTGCGTGCGCGCTCACTGTTGAGCTTGATCTGCAGGCGCAGGTCGTTGACGGAGTCGGCGTTGCGCAGTGCGTCTTCGTAAGTCACCTTGCCGGCCTCGTAGAGGTCGAACAGCGCCTGGTCGAAGGTCTGCATGCCCTGCTCGCGCGAACGCTTCATCAGCTCCTTGATCTCGGTGATCTCGCCCTTGAAGATCAGGTCCGAGATCAGCGGCGTGTTCAGCAGGATCTCGACCGCGGCGACGCGGCCCTTGCCTTCGCGGCGCGGCAGCAGGCGCTGGCTGATGAGGGCGCGCAGGTTCAGCGACAGGTCCATCAGCAGCTGCTGGCGGCGGTCTTCGGGGAAGAAGTTGATGATGCGGTCCAGCGCCTGGTTGGCGCTGTTGGCATGCAGCGTGGCCATGCAGAGGTGGCCGGTCTCGGCGAAGGCAACGGCGTGCTCCATGGTCTCGCGGTCGCGCAGCTCGCCCATCAGGATGACGTCGGGCGCCTGGCGCAGCGAGTTCTTCAGCGCGGCCTCCCAGCTGTCGGTATCCAGGCCGAGTTCGCGCTGCGTGACGATGCAGTTCTTGTGCGGGTGCACGAACTCGATCGGGTCCTCGATGGTCACGATGTGGCCGTAGGTCGTCTCGTTGCGCTCGTCGATCATCGCGGCCAGCGACGTGCTCTTGCCCGAGCCGGTGGCGCCGACGACGATGACCAGACCGCGCTTGTGCTGCACCACCTCGCGCAGCACGACAGGCAAGTCCAGCGAAGTGATGGTCGGCAGCGTCGACGGGATGGTGCGCAGCACCAGGCCGACCTGGCCCTGCTGCAGGAAGGCGTTGACGCGGAAGCGCCCGACGCCATGCGGCGTAATCGCGAAATTGCACTCCTTGCTGCGCTCGAACTCGGCCGCCTGCTTGTCGTTCATGATGGCGCGCGCCAGCTGCAGCGTGTGCTGGCCGGTCAGCGGCTGGGGCGACACCTTGGTCAGCTTGCCATCCACCTTGATGGCCGGCGGGAACTCCGCCGTCAGGAAGAGGTCGGAGCCCTTGCGCGACAGCATCAGCCGCAGCAGGTCGTTGATGAATTTCGAGGCCTGGTCGCGTTCCATGATGGGATCCTAGGAAATGCAACCACAGAGGCACAGAGGCACGGAGGGAACAGCCATGAGAGTCGGCTTCCTCTGTGTCTCTGTGCCTCTGTGGTTGCCTATGAATTGAGGTCAGCCGGGGAAGTTCTCGGGGAACTTGGCCTTGGAGCGCGCTTCCGCCGGAGAAATGATGTTGCGCCTCACCAGGTCGGTCAGGTTCTGGTCCAGGGTCTGCATGCCTTGCGAATTGCCGGTCTGGATGGATGAATACATCTGCGCCACCTT
>NZ_JBQVNP010000242.1:0-4617 GCF_052436255.1 Roseateles sp.
ACGTGCCCATTGCGCGCGGGCAACAGTCTGGCGCGGGGCCCAGTGAATCGCCGCAGGCCGGGTTGGACCGGGCGGGCCTGCAAGGCCGCTATCGCGTGCAGGTCGTGGTGAACGACGCGCCGGCCGGCACCGGCAAGGCGGCGCCGGCGAAGGCATGGCGGATCCAGTTCGACGAACCGGTGCCCGCGGCTTCCGTCTTCCCATGGCTGCTGGCGGTTTCGGCGCGCGCCGACCTCGAAGTCGTCGGCGCCGTACTCGACCGCGCGGACAGCGCCGCCGAAGCCGGTGCCGGCTTGCAGGGGCATGTGCGCGGCGTCGTGAACCTGCAGTCCACCTCACTCTACAAGGATGGCCCGTGAGACGAGATCGAAAGGGCGCGACGATGCGCCGATGGACCATGGCGTGCTGCCTGGGGCTGGCCGGCCTGGCCGCCGATGCCGCGACGACCGCGCCGCCGCAGAACCGTGCTGCATCGACACAGGCCGCGCGTAGCGACCGGGACGAGAAGGTGGTCCTGAATTTCGTCGATGCCGACATCAGCTCCGTGATCTCCGCGCTGGCCCGTTTCCTCGGCCGCAACTTCCTGTTCGACCCGCGCGTGAAGGGCCAGATCACGCTGGTCTCCGAAGGCGAGGTGTCCTCGGCTACGGCCTACGGCATGCTGACCTCGGCGCTGCGCATGCGCGGCTTCGCGATCGTCGACGTGGGCGAGGTGAGCCGCGTCGTGCCCGTGGCCGATGCCAAGCTGCAGGGGGGCGCGGTCAACGCGCGCAACGCCGGCGGCGGCATGGCGACGCGCACCTTCCGGTTGAACTACGAGAACGCCGAGGCCATGGTGCCGGTGCTCAAGCCGCTGATCGCGGCCGAGAACACCATCACCGCCTACCAGGCCAACAACACGCTGGTCGTGACCGACTACATCGAGAACCTCGATCGCCTCGCGCGCATCATCGAAAGCATCGACACGCCGACCTCGCTGGACTCGGAAATCGTCAAGCTGCGCAACGGCGTGGCGGTGGACATCGCAGGGCTCGCCACCGAGCTGCTCGAAGGCAGCGGAGAGAAGGGCAAGCGCGACATCGTGGTGCTGGCCGACCCGCGCTCCAACAGCATCGTCATCCGCTCCAGCAGCCCGGGGCGCACCGCGCTCGCGCGCGAGCTTGTCGCGAAGCTCGAGAACGCGCAGAGCGATCCCGGCAACCTGCACGTGGTCTACCTGCGCAACGCGCAGGCCGTGCACTTGGCGGGCGTGCTGCGCGGTCTGCTGACGGGCGAGTCGCCCGACACCTCGGCCACGGGAGCCGGATCGGTTCGCGCGGCACTGGGTTCGGGCGGCATGCTCGGAGGCGCAGGCGGGGCGGGTGGCAGCAACGGCGGCAGCAGCAACAGCAGCGGCAGTTCGTCGGCGAACGGCAGTGCGAGCCGCGCTACGGGCGGCACCTCGGGCAGCGGCGGGGCGACCGGCGGCCTGCGCGGCGTTTCCTCGGGCGCGGGTGGCAATGGCACGCAGGGCGGCGTGCCGGGCACCGGCGGTTCCGCCGCGTTTTCGTCGGGCGGCGTGACGGTGCAGGCCGACGCCACCACCAACACGCTCATCATCGCCGCGCCCGAGCCGATGTACCGCAGCCTGCGCCGCGTGATCGACACGCTCGACCAGCGGCGCGCCCAGGTGCTGGTCGAGAGCCTGATCGTCGAAGTGAACGAGACCGACGCTTCGGAGCTGGGCATCCAGTGGATGGCGGGCGGCGGCAACGGGCGCGGCGTGCGCGGGGGCACCAACTTCGGCGCGGCCACGCTCAATCCCAACGCGCGCAACACCATCGAGGCGATGCCCAGGGGCCTGAACGTCGGCATCGTCGACGGCACCGTCAAGCTGCCGGGCGTGGGCGAGATCCTCAACCTCAAGCTGCTGGCGCGAGCGTTGCAGACCAAGGGCGGCGCCAACATCCTGTCGACGCCCAACATCCTCACGCTGGACAACGAGGCGGCCTCGATCATGGTGGGCAAGACCGTGCCCTTCGTGAGCGGGCAGTACATCACCAACGGCAACAGCAGCACCAACCCGTTCCAGACGATCCAGCGCGAGGACATCGGCCTCAAGCTCAACATCCGTCCGCAGATCTCGGAGGGCGGCACCGTCAAGCTCGACATCTACCAGGAAGTCTCGAGCATCGACGACCAGGCCTCGTCGGCCGCCAGCGGCATCGTCACCAACAAGCGGGCGCTGGACACCAGCATCCTGGTCGACGACGGCCAGATCATGGTGCTCGGGGGGCTGATGGAAGACAACGTCACCAACGGCACCGATGCCGTGCCGGGCCTCGGATCGGTGCCGGTGCTGGGCAGCCTGTTTCGCTACGACAAGCGCCAGCGCGTGAAGACCAACCTGATGATCTTCCTGCGGCCCTACGTGATTCGCGACGCGAACGCGGGCCACGGCCTCACGCTGGACCGCTACAACTTCATGCGCACGCAGCAGGGCCGCCTGAAGACCATGCCCTACGGCCTGCTGCCAGACCCCGGCGCGCCCGTGCTGCCACCCATCGGCCAGCCGGGCCCGGCGGACGCGCCCGAGGTGGACCTGCGGCCCCAGAGCTGGGACCGTACGCGCGAACAGAAACCGCCGCCGACTGCGTCGGCCAGCGCTGTCCGGCAACGGCCCGCCGAAGCGGCGCCGCAGCCGCCGGTGATGCATTCGAAGCTGCCGGTGGGCGTGACCGTGGAGTCCGATGCCGCCGCATCATCGGGCGCCGGAGGGGCGGGAGGAGGCGGCAAGGTCGCTGTCGTGCAGATTGCCGACGTGAGAGCCGAGCAGGACGCCGTGCGCATCGTCAAGCGGGTGCGCATCAGCGGCATCGGCGCCTACATCGTGGGCGGGCCGGGTGGAGAAGGAAGCCTGGTGCGCGCCGACGTCGCGTCCGATCCGCAGGCGGTGGAAAACGCCGTCACCGTGCTGCGCGAACTGGGCTACAAGCCCGAAGTGGTGACGGCGCCGTGACGCGCGGCACAGGGGCGATCCGATGAACGCGCCGACGCCCGGCATCGCGCTGCCCCCTGCGTGGGCGCGCAGTCATCGCATCGTCGTGCGGATCGAGGGCGACGCACCCTGCCTCTTGGTGTGCCGGCGCACGCCGGGCTGGGCTGTCGTCGAGGCGCGCCTGAAGCTGGGCGAACTGCCGTTGCGCCAGGTCGAATCGCAGGAGATGGACGCGCTGCTCGGCGCCACCTACGCCGATGCCGGCGACGCCGCCTCGGTGGTCGGCGCGGTGGAGCAGCAGGTCGATCTCGACCGGCTGATGCAGGACATTCCCGCCGTCACCGACCTGCTCGACGCGCAGGACGACGCGCCGGTCATCCGCATGATCAACGCGCTGCTCGCGCAGGCCGCGCGCGACGGCGCGAGCGACGTGCACCTCGAATCCTTCGAGACCCATTCGGTGGTGCGCTTCCGCGTCGATGGCACGCTGCGCGACGTGGTGGCGCCGCGCAAGGCGCTGCACGCGGCGCTGATCTCGCGCATCAAGATCATGTCGCAGCTCGACATCGCCGAGAAACGGCTGCCGCAGGACGGGCGCATCACTTTGCGAGTGGGCGGACGGCCGATCGACGTGCGCGTGTCGACCGTGCCCACCGCGCACGGCGAGCGCGCCGTGCTGCGCCTGCTCGAAAAAGACGCGGGCCGGTTGCGGCTCGAACGGTTGGGCATGGCGAACGACACGCTGGCCGAACTCACGCGGCTCGTGCGGCAGCCGCACGGCATCGTGCTCGTCACCGGCCCAACCGGCAGCGGCAAGACCACCACGCTGTACGCGGCGCTGGGCCAGCTCGACCTGGGCACGAGCAACATCCTCACCGTGGAAGACCCGGTGGAGTACGACCTGCCCGGCATCGGCCAGATCCCGGTGCACGGCAAGATCGGCATGACCTTCGGCGCGGCATTGCGCGCGGCGCTGCGGCAGGACCCGGACAACATCATGATCGGCGAGATCCGCGACCTGGAGACCGCGCAGATCGCGGTGCAGTCTTCGCTCACCGGCCACGGCGTGCTGGCCTCGCTGCACACCAACGACGCCGTGTCCGCCGTCACGCGCATGACCGACATGGGTATCGAGCCTTTCCTGCTCTCGTCGTCGCTGCTCGGCGTGCTCGCGCAGCGGTTGGTGCGTTGCCTGTGCTCCGCATGCAAGGCGCCGCGGGAGCAACTCGACGGCAGCGTCGTCTACGTGCCCGTGGGGTGTCCGGCCTGCGGGAATTCGGGCTTCAAGGGCCGCACGGGCATCCACGAGCTGTTCGTGGTGCACGACGACATCCGCCGCCTGATCCACGAGGGCGGCGACGAGCAGGCCATGCGCGAGGCGGCTGCGAAGCACGGCATGCGCTCCATGCGGGAGGACGGCCAGCGCTGGGTGCGCGAGGGCGTGACCACCGCCGAGGAGATCATGCGCGTGACGCGCGACGCATAGGACGAGGGCGCGCAGCAATGGCACGGTTCGAATTCGAGGCCGCGAGCGGCAGCGGCGACGAGAGCAGGAAAGGCTCGATACCCATGTCGGTCATGCGCGTGACGGCGGACACGGCGTCGTTGGTGTGCAGCGAGGCCAGCACGCCGTGGCCGGT
>NZ_JBQVNP010000243.1:0-4596 GCF_052436255.1 Roseateles sp.
GGTCGTTCTGGTAGGCGGTGCCGAAGAAGTAGGCATTGCACTGCGCGCCCGCGAACTGGCTCGGGCCGGCGTTGGCCGAGAGATACGGCACCTTCGCGTTGAAGAGCGTCGGGCCCACGGCCAGCGCCACGTTGGAGCCGATGGGGCCGCTGAAGATGTCGATCTTGTCGCGCTGGATCATGCGGTCGACCAGCTGCTTGGCCTGGTCGGGGCTGCCGGCCATGTCGGCCTGCACGAATTCGACGTCCTGTCCGCCGAGCTTGCCGCCCAGCTGCTTGATGCCCAGCGCGAAGCCGTCGCGTGCCTCGGCGCCCAATGCCGCGAAGGGCCCCGAGATGTCGAGGGCCAGGCCCACCTTGACGGGCGCGGCCGCGGCGGACATTGCAGTGCCGAGGGCCGAGCCGCACAGCAGCAGCGAGAGCAGGGTGCGCGGCAGCGCGGGCGACTTCGGGGGCAGGTGGCTCATGGGTTCTCCGGCAGGGAAGGATGCAGAAACAACGCACCGGCACCGCCCCATGCGGCACCGGCGACATCAAACCGTTGATGGCTAAATACTTTAGCTGTAAACAATTCGGTGTCAACAGTGCTAGCACGAATGGTGCCAATACGTCGTCTTGCTTCCTGATGCGCGGGCCTCTTTCAGGAACACCGCGGAACCGGCTTTGCCGGGCCGCAGGTGTTGTCCCCTGCAAGGGGGTTGGCGCAGCGACACGAAGTGCGCGAAGCCTGGGGGTTAGCCAAAAGGATTTGCCGTTGCGAACCACAGGCCGATGCCGGTGGCGATGATGAACGCCCCGTCGGTCACGCCCGCCACCAGGAAGAACTTGGTCTGGAGCGTGTCGACCAGCTCGGGCTGGCGCGCGGTGCTCTCCAGAAACTTCTGGCCGACCAGTCCGATGCCGAGGCACGAGCCGAGGGCGGCGACGCCGATCAGCAGTGCAACTGCGAGGGGAAGGATGTTGAAGCCGGTCATGGTGTTTTCTCCTGGTTGGTTGGTGAATCGAGTCACTGGTTGCTGCCTCGATGGACGTACTTTCCCAGAGCGGCTGCGCATGGTCCATGACGTGGGAGGTCATGGAGCAGGTGCCGCCACCAATGCCGCACAAAGAAAAAAGCCGCCCGTGAAACGGGCGGCTCCTTCGCGGAACACCGCGGAACCGGCTTTGCCGGGCCGCAGGTGTTGCCCCCTGCAAGGGGGTTGGCGCAGCGACACGAAGTGCGCGAAGCCTGGGGGTTTGCCTGTTATGGCAGCTGTGTCCAGTTCTGGTTGTTGCCGCCGTTGCAGGTCCAGGTGATCAGCGCCGTGTCCTGGGCCGTCGCATTGTTCGGCACGTCCAGGCACGAGCCCGAGGCGCGGTTGCGCAGGGCCGCGCCGACCAGGCTCCACTGCGTCGTGTCGCCGGCCGAGCAGGCCAGCTGGACCACGGCCGCATTGGTCGTCGCGGTGCCGCTCTGCGCCAGGCACAGGCCGCTGTGCTCGGCCTTGAACTGCACGAAGCCGCCGCCGAGCTGGGTCACGGTGAAGCGCTCGTTGCCGGCGTTGCCGCACGGCCACTGAACCACCGTCGTCCCGCTCGTGGTCGCCGCGCCCTTCACGTTCACGCACAGGTTGCTGTGGTTCGAGCGGATGCGCGTGACCACCGGCGTCGGGTCGTTGTCGAGCGAACGTACGTATTCGCGCAGCGCCACCACGTCGTTGCCCGGCAGGCTGGAGGCGTTGCCGTGGCCACCGTTGAGCACGTCCTGCAGCGTGGCCGCCTGGCCGTTGTGGAAGAACGCGGTGGTGTTCCATGTGCCCAGCAGCGTCGGCGTGTCGAAGCCCACGCCGGCGAGCGGCTGGTTCATGCCCTTGCCCGAGGAAGCCTGGATCGTTCCCACGTCATGCCGCACGCCGTCGCGGAAGGTGGCGCCCGTGTGGCAGGTCGCGCACTGCGCCGTGTTGAACACGGTCTGGCCGCGCGCCGCGTCCACGCTGAGGCTGCCGTCCGCCGCACGCGCCGGGCTGCGCATGAACTTGTTCAGCGAGGTCAGGTAGGCCGCGAGATCGTCGAGTTGCGCGTTCTTGCCGGCCTTGGGCGCGCCCAGCGGGTCGGAGGTGGCGGCGAAGTCCGCATTGGTCAGGAAGCCGGTGCCGCCGAACTCGTTGCGGATGTCGTTCTCGAAGTCCTGCAGCTCGTCGAAGTTCGCCGTCCAGTGCAGCTTGCCGTGGCCCATGCCGCGCCGGCCCTGCAGGCTGATGGTGCGGCGCAGGCCCTCGCCGCGCTGTGTGAAGTCCCACACCATGCCGTCGTCGCCGCCGTCCGCATGGCAGCTCGCGCAGGAGATGTAGTTGTCCTTGCTCATGCGGCGGTCCGACGCGTTGTAGAACACCTGCTTGCCGCGCAGCGCCGCCGGCGACATGGGCTCAGCCGCCACCGTCGACACCGTCTGCAGGAAGGTCGGCACATTGGTTTCCGACGACAGCACCGTCGCCACGTCGTGCACCGACACCGATCGCGCCAGGAAGTTGTTGACGAACAGCCGCTTGCGCGTGGCGTCCAGGTACAGGCCGTGCGGCGCGCTGCTGGCGTTGATCTCGCCGCGCACCGCGCGGCTGTACGGATCGACGATGGCGACGCGGTTGCCTTCCATCTGCGCGACGAACAGGTAGTCGCCTGAAGGGGAGAACAGCGCGGCGCGTGCCGGCGCCCGGTCGTCGAAGTCGATCTGCTCGCCGAACTCCTCCGCCGCCGTCTGCAGGTTGACCTGCGACAGGATGGAGCGCACCGTCTGGTCGTGCACCAGGTTGTTGCCGTCCCGGTACTTGCCGCGCACGATGTTGTCCTTCTTCGAAGGCAGCACCGCCCGCGCGCCGTCGGGCGAGATCACCACCTGGCTCAGGTAGTTGGCCACGCCGCGTGCGCGGCTCTCGGTGTCCACCGTGGTGGTATCGACCGGCAGCGCGATGGTGCTCATGGCGCTCATGCTCTGCAGGTTCACCTTGTGGAGCTGGCCGCCCGTCATCTTCGACTTGAAGCGGGTGACGTAGGCCACCTGCGAGCCGGACTCGACGGCGATGCCGCGCAGCGCACCGTCGAGCGCGACAGCACCGGTGGTGGCGCCGTTGCTCGGGTCGAAGCTCATCAGCACCGACTTGCTCTCCAGCGTCAGCAGGCCCTTCGATCCGTTCGGCGTGAAGGCCACGCCGTAGGGGCCGCTGCCGTAGGCCAGCGGCACGGTGGCCGAGAGGCTGCCGTCGGCCGCGTTGAGCACAACCAGCTTGTCCTCGCCCTGCACCGTGACCCAGAGGCGCCCGTCGGGTCCGATGGCGAGCGTCTTGGGCTCGTCGCCCACGCGCACTTCCCAGCGCTTGACGAGGCTCTGCGCGTCGATGGCGGCGACGGTGCCGCTGTCGGGGTTGACCGAGTACACCGAGTTCGCGTCGCCCACGATGTTGGTGGTGTGCCTCGGCGCCGTTGCCGTCACCGGCATGATCACCGTGAGGTTGTAGGTGTAGAAGGTCTCGCGGCCGTTGGCGTCCTTCACCGTCAGCGTCACCGTGAAGTGGCCGGGGCGCGTGTAGGTGTAGCCGTAGTTCGCCTGGTTCGAGTAGGCGGTCTGCGTGCCGTCGCCGAAGTTCCAGCGGTACTGCGCGCCGTTGCTGCCCAGCGTGGCCGGGTTGAACGTCAGTTGGCCGTTGACCAGCTTCGGTCCGCCGCCGATACCGGGGTCGCCGATGATGGCCTGGCCGCGCAGCGTGCTCACGTCGGTGTCGCTCAGCACGCGGCCGTAGACGCGCACTTCCGCCAGCGTGCCCTTGAAGAGCGCCGTGTTGCCCTGGATCTGGCCCAGCACGGCGAACTTGTTCGACAGGCCCTTGTTGCCGGTGGAGCCGGTGGAGGTGGTCTTCACGCCATCCACGTACACGGCCTGCGCGCCGGATGCGGCGTCGCGCGTCATCACCACGTGGTGCCAGGTGCCGTCGTTCACCGCCGCCGTTGAGGTGGTGCCCGCGTCGTTGCCGACCGACAGCTTGATGCGCCCGCTGTTGTCGAGCCAGCCCCAGAACACGTCGTCTGCGCCGCCGGACTGGTCGCGCCCGAAGATGCCGGGCGCGGTCCACGAGTTCGGGCCGCCGGCCTGCGTGGTCTTCATGTAGAAGCTCAGCGAGGCGCTGCCGCCGAGCACGGTGGCCACGGTGTCGCTCTTCAGCGGCACGCCGGCCGTGCGGTTCGCGAAGTTCAGGCCGATGCTCTCGAAGGCGTCGCCGGTGGCGGGCGTGCCGTTGTTGGCACCGATCTGGTCGGAGAGGTTGCCCGTCAGCGACCAGTAGTGCATCAGGCCGATCTCGGCGGCGTTGCCGGTGTGGAACACCGACTTGTAGTCCGCCGCGATGGCGTTGCCCGCATAGTCCTTCACGCCGTTGGCCGGCAGGAACACCTCATAGCTGGTGCCGGGAGAAAGCGGCACCGCGGGGTGGAAGTTGACGATGCCCAGCTGCACGCTGTAGGTGCCCGCCAGCGTGTTGCCGCCCACCGGACGCACGATGAAGGTGTTGGAGTTCACGCTCTCGGGCAGGATGCTGTCGCTCATGCCCAGGCCGATGCGCGAGGTCAG
>NZ_JBQVNP010000244.1:0-4562 GCF_052436255.1 Roseateles sp.
CCCGGGCCGAGCGCCGGGCCGCTCCCAAGCCGGCCCGTCAGGCGATGTGCGAGCGGGGCCTCCCCCGCGAGCATCGCCGTCCCCTCGGGGGACCCGCGCGTGTAGCCGCGAGCGAGGGGCTCCACCCGGGCCGAGCGCCGGGCCGCTCCCAAGCCGGCCCGTCAGGCGATGTGCGAGCGGGGCCTCCCCCGCGAGCATCGCCGTCCCCTCGGGGGACCGCGCGTGTACCCGCGAGCGAGGGGCTCCATGTCAGGCATCAAACCACGGCTCATTCGGCAGGTCGTCGAAGACCTTGCGCAGGCCCGCGCTCCAGCCGTTGCGCAGCGCCAGGAAGTAAGGGTCATCGCGCTCGATGCGGTGCGGCGGCTTCATGGCCTGCTCAAACTGGTTGGCGCGCAGCATGAGGATGTCGATGGGCAGGCCGACCGACAGGTTGGAGCGGATCGTCGAGTCGAAGCTGACGAGGGTGCACTTGGCAGCCTCGTCAAGCGGCGTCGTCTCGTAGTTGATGACGCGGTCGATGATGGGCTTGCCGTACTTGCTCTCGCCGATCTGGAAATAGGGCGTGTCCTCCGTCGCTTCGATGAAGTTGCCCTGCGGATAGACATGAAACAGCCGCGGCCCCTCGCCCTTGATCTGGCCGCCGATCAGGAAGTTGGCGCCGAAGTCGACGCTGTGGCGCCGGTCGTTGGAGTCCTGGTCGCGCTCGATCACCTCGCGCACCGTGCGGCCCAGCAGCACGGCCGCGTCGTACAGCGTGGGCACCTTGAGCAGGTGGTCGCCTTCGCCCTGCAGGCGCTGGTTCAGCAACGAGATGACGGATTGCGTTGTGGCCAGATTGCCCGCGGTCAGCACGACGATCTCGCGCTGATGCGGGATCTGGAACTGGTGCATCTTGCGGAAGCTGGCGATGTGGTCGATGCCGGCATTGGTGCGGGTGTCGGAAGCGAACAGCAGGCCCGCACGCAGGCGTATCGCGACGCAATAGGTCATGGGGAGGTCCTGGCGATTGAACTTGGCGGAATGGTAGGGCCGCCACCCTTGCGCGGCATGCACCGTTGGACGCGCGCCGCGCCGGTACTGACGCTGAATCTAGGCAGTGGCTGGCGCGCCCGACGTCGGTCACCACCTAAGCGGCTGTAGGAGCACAGGCGGCCGGCTGTTTCCGACGGCGTCTCGGCCTGCCGGCCGACAGCCCGCACGGGTGGGGCTGCCTAGGCTGCAGCATTCCTCATACGCCAAGGAGCCGAGATGAACGACGCCAGCCGCATGCCCTTGTCCGACGACAAGGTCGGCACCGAAGAAGACCTGAGTGGCCCGGCGGCCGCGCAGAAGATCGTCGACCTCGTCGAGGCGGGAGACAGCTGCTTCTTCTGCACCGTCGGCTTGAATTCACGTCTGCATGCGCGGCCGATGACGGTCGTGGAGGTGGAGGCCGGCGGCCGGCTGTGGTTCTTCACGGAGATCGACAGCTACAAGACCATCGAGCTCGACCGTGATCCCCGCGTGACGCTGTTCTTCAAGGAGGGCGACAACGGCGGGCACCTGAAGCTGGACGGCAGCGCCGCCCAGGTGACGGACAGGGAGACCATCCACCGGCTGTGGTCGCCCAAGCTGCGCGCCTGGTTCACCGAGGGGCAGGACGACCCGCGCATCTGCCTGCTGCGTGTGGACCCGGCCAGCGGCGAGTACTGGGACAACCGCCATGGCACGGCCGTCGCGGGTATCAAGATGCTGTTCGGCGCCCTCACGGGCCAGCGGACCGACGATGGCGTGCATGGCAAGCTGACGCTTTGAGCGTGGCCATGCTGCCGTTGCCGCCCAGCAGGCCGGCCGGGGCCGCGCGGCGCACGCTACCGGGGAGCGCAGCATGTTGATCCTGTGGTTCGTCCTTGTGGGCGTCGTGCTGGTGCTGATGGCGTTCTCGTCGCACCTGGTGCAGCGCCTGCCGCTGTCTCCCGCCATCATCTACCTGGGCGTGGGGGCCCTGGCCGGTGCGTGGGGCCTGGGTCTGTTGCCACTCGACCTGTGGCAGCACCACCAGGTGATCGAGGTCATCACCGAGGTCGTGGTGCTCATCACGCTGTTCGCCGTTGGCCTGCGGCTGCAGCTTCCGATGGTCTGGCGGGCCTGGCGCATCCCGGTGCGGCTGGCGACCCTGGGCATGGTGCTCACGGTCGCGATGATCGCGGCGCTCGGTCATGCCTGGCTGGGCCTGCCGCTCGGTGCCGCGGTCCTGTTGGGTGGCATCCTGGCGCCGACCGATCCGGTGCTGGCCTCCGACGTGCAGATCCGCGAGCCGGGGGACCGCGATGCCGTGCGCATGTCCATCACCGCCGAGGGCGGCATGAACGATGGCACCGCCTTCCCGGCCATCATGCTGGGCCTGGGATTGCTGCAACACCACGCGATAGGCGCGGGCGGCTGGCGCTGGTTTGCGGTGGATCTCGTCTGGGCAATTGCTGCCGGCCTGGCCGTCGGCTGGTTCTGCGGCCGCTGGGTCGGCCAGGGCATGGCCTGGCTGCGCCGTCAGGGCCATCCGCTGGAGTCGGAGGAATTCCTGGTCTTCGGCCTCATCGCGCTGGCCTATGGCGTTGCGCTGGCGCTGCATGCCTATGGCTTTCTGGCGGTGTTCGCCGCCGGGGCTGGCTTGAGCGCCATCGAGAAGCAGCGTGACCAGCGGGCCGATCCGATCAAGGACGCCTCCCAGTGCAGCCGGCTCGACAGCTTCAGCGGGCAGTGCGAGCGCTTGTCCGAAGTGGCGGTGGTGCTGCTCATCGGTGCGCTGCTGGCCTGGGTCGAGTGGCGCTGGGAGCTCTTCGTCTTCGCAGCGGTCGTGCTGCTGGTGATCCGGCCGCTGGCGGTCTACGCGGTGGTGCGCGGGCCGCAGACGTCTGGCGCGCAGCGGCGCCTGATCGCCTGGTTCGGCATCCGCGGCGTGGGCTCGCTGTACTACCTGAGCTTTGCGGTGGGCTATGGCATGGACCCCGCGTGGGGCACGCCGCTCGCCGGGGCCGTGCTGGCGACGATTGCCAGCTCCATCGTGCTGCATGGCATGTCTGCAACACCGCTGATGGATGGGTACCACCGGCGCAGGTGACCGCCGGTTCATGGGGGTGGTCGCCAGCGCGCCGCCGCCGCGTGCGCCAAGGCCTCCATCGCGAGGCTATGGTGGCTGCGAGCAAGTCGCCGGGCCTTGCAGGGCACCCATGAGATACGCCGCCGTCCGGCTCCCTTCGGTCCGGGCCACAGCCTCGGGCACACCGCAGGCCACCAGCCTGCCGCCCTCCGCGCCGGCGCCCGGACCGATGTCGATGACCCAGTCACAGGCCGCCACCACGCGCATCTCATGCTCGACGACGACCACCGTGTTGCCCGCATCCACCAGGCCGCTCAGTTGCGCCAGCAGCTTGTCCACGTCCGAGGGATGCAGCCCCGTCGTCGGTTCGTCCAGCACATACAGGGTGTTGCCGCGCTGCGCGCGCTGCAGCTCGGTGGCGAGCTTGATGCGCTGGGCTTCGCCGCCCGACAGTTCGGTGGCCGGCTGGCCCAGGCGCAGATAGCCCAGGCCGATCTGCTGCAGCAACGCCAGCGGCCGCGCCAGCGCCGCGTCGTCGGCGAAGAAGCCCAACGCCTCGTCGACCGTCATGCGCAGCACGTCGGCAATGTTCCTGTCGCGCAGCTTCACCCTCAGCGTCGCCTCGTTGTAGCGCGCGCCGTGGCAGGCCGGGCAGGGCGCGTAGACGCTGGGCATGAAGAGCAGCTCCACGCTGACGAAGCCCTCGCCCTCGCAGGTCTGGCAGCGGCCCTTGGCGACGTTGAAGGAGAAGCGGCCGGCGTCGAAGCGCTTGGTGCGTGCCGCGGGCGTGGCGGCGAACAGCTTGCGCACGTGGTCGAACAGGCCGGTGTAGGTGGCGAGGTTGGAGCGCGGCGTGCGGCCGATGGGCTTCTGGTCAACCCGCACGAGGCGGCGGATGTGCTCGGCGCCAGCCGCGATGCGGCCGTGCGTGACTTCGCGCGACGGCTCGTCGTCTTCGTCACCGGCCTCGGGCGCGGGCGGCTCGTGGCCGAGGGCCTGGCCGACGAGGTCTACCAGCGCCTGGCTGACGAGGCTGGACTTGCCCGAGCCCGAGATGCCCGTCACGGCGGTGAAGCAGCCGAGCGGGAAATCGACGTCGACTCCGCGCAGGTTGTTGCGCGCCACGCCTTCGAGCCTGAGCCAGCCGCGCGGCGGGCGCCGCGCCGGGCGTGCCGCGCCCCCGCGCGGGAACAGGTAGGCCGCCGTGCGCGATGCGGCCACGGACTGCAGCCCGGCCGGCGGGCCGCTGTAGAGCACCTGGCCGCCCAGCTCACCCGCGTCCGGTCCGACGTCGACGATCCAGTCGGCCTCGCGCATCAGGCCCAGGTCGTGCTCGACGATGAAGAGCGAGTTGCCCGCGGCCTTCAGGTCTTTCAGCGCCTTCAACAGTGCTTCGCCGTCGGCCGGATGCAGGCCGGCGGAGGGCTCGTCGAGCACGTAGATGACGCCGAACAGGTTGGAGCGGATCTGCGTGGCCAGGCGC
>NZ_JBQVNP010000245.1:0-4538 GCF_052436255.1 Roseateles sp.
ATCGGCCGACCATTCTTTTCCATCATGGGAAGGTCAAATCCAAACCGAGCATCCTGCTAAGGCCGAAGGTGAGGAGCGAGAGACCCAAGAGCACCAGCACGAAGACTGCGGCCACCTTGCCGCCCGCGCGTAGCGCCGCGCTCTGCTTCTCCTTCCTCCCTCGCTCATAGTGCCACTTGATGGCGAAGAACATGCCCGTGCCGAACACGAGAACCTTGAACGTGACGAAGACTATAGGGATCCAATCCATCATTCTGAGTATTTCTAAGCTATTTCTTGACACCTTGGTTCAAGGCATCGGATGTCTGGTCCTGGCCGGATGCGGATCTGGATTTTGGTCAGCTCCGAAATCTCACGCCTGTCACCGACTTCGATCTCCGGTTCGTGCCCGGTGCATTCGAGCTTGAGCAACTACCGATCTCAATCCAGTGCGCGTACGTCAGACGGGATTCAATTGATGATCTCGCCCATGCCAACGCGCACGCGCTCCCTCAGCTGCCGGACGTACTCCGGATCGAAGGGTTCCCAGGTCTCCAGTTCACCGACGATTCGCAGCGGCTGCCGGCTTCGGTATGAACGCGTGGGATTGCCCGGGAACTTCTTGTCGGTGACGTTGGGATCGTCCTCGCAGGCTCCCGTGGGCTCGACGATGTAGACGCGGCCCCGGCCGTCGCCCCTCGCCATTTCAGCGGCCAGCCCAGCGCCCTTGGGCCATGCGGTGAAGTAGATGTGGTTCATGACGACGCGGTCGTCGTAGTTCGACCTGAAGCCTGCCGTGAGCAGATCGCCCACCTGAAGGTCCGCGCGAGTGCCGTGGAAGTAGGGGCCGGCGTCAAGGATCGTCATCGCGGGTCGCTCCTCTGCGGAAAGGAAAAGCCGCGGAGTCTACTCGTGTCGATCTTCATGGGAGTCGTGTCGCGTGAGGTCCGGTTCAAACGGGCTAGGACCGCTGTTGGTCGAGTCTCGTTGCCCACGAAGGGGCCGGTCTTCGCCGCGAACGTCTTGAGGGAAGCTCACTTAGCCAGCAGTGATAGGGCCGAGGACCAGAGCGAACCAACTATGCCGGCAGAGACGAACCACGCGAGCATGCGTTTCGCGGTGACAGCGTATCGTGCGCTGTCCGCAGGGTCTATGAACCATGCTCGGCGGAAGGGCTCACTACCGTGGCCGAGTACAAGGAAATAAAGGGGCAAGATGAAGAACACTGTCGCGGCAGACGCCCACAAAAGGTTGTGGGCAAGAACCGAATCGATATGGTGTTGCGTCATCCATCTCTCGAATGGCACCAGTCCGAAGGACGCCCACGCGCCAGCAACTGCAGCGGTTCTGTTTGAAGCTTCAATTTGCATGGTGTGGGAGTCCCGAAGAACTACGTCTTCTGGCGGACTGTAGCCGGGCAGACCGTCGGCGCCAAGGGATCCTGGCCGTCATTCACACGTTGCGAGAGCCACCGTTTGATGTTTGCGCGGCCATGCGTGTGGATCGCATTGAAGGGGGAGTCGAAGGCCTGGTGTTAGCTGGCAGGAGTCGTTCTTGATTCACTCGCGCGAATGCAGGAGTTTGCTCAGAATCCCCCGCTCTTCATCGCTGAAAAAGTCCTTCAGGTCCTCGAAATCGCCTTCGATGAAATGCTTTTGCATGTTTCTGAGACTTGCTCTCAGAAGGAGGAGCAGCCCTTTAGCGTCATAGTCATATCCTGGGCCACTGAAGCCTACCCAGTTCTCTACAAAGTTCAGCAACTCATCGCTGGTTTCGAAATGCATGTTTCTCTCGAATGACTGGTTGTGGGCCAAGTTCGCCCAACGGGCGATGGATGGCTCTTAGCCGACTGAAGCACAAGCTCGGTTGGTCGCGTGGAGTTTCCAGCAGCTCTGCGGCGAATCCAGTTCCCTCAGCAAGTCGCAATCATCGGCACTCACACTCGAGATCGGACGTCTTGTCTTTCGGGGTTGCGGGACCTCGATAAACAAGGTAGCCGTCTTTCTTGATGTCTGAGCACTTCCGTGTGCAGGCTTGTTGCGGTGTGGGCGAATCGCGTCTTGGATACCCGACAAGAAACGAGAGTCCTGCCATGACTGCAAGCACCAACAGGAGGATCACCCTTCGGCGAGCATCGATGTTCATGTTCATTCGGGCTCCTGAATGTCGTGCCAGGATATACAAATTCTCATGAGCCCTTTGCCGATTCCGTTTGCGAACTGGTCTGGTCCTTCAAGCGCTTGTGATCTACAGCAGTTCCCCGTGTTTGCATCCGGCTCCGGATATGAGGCGTGGCTGGCTCGAGGCAGCTCCAAGATAGAGGCGTGCCGTGTCTGCGCCATCGGGGCCTGAACGTCTTTCCGGCCCACGACTGTCCGAGTCGAAGGGCGGACGTCTTCGCAGCTGCGAGTTCGCCGGGAAATGTCAGGTCTTGTTGTCAGCCCGGCTTCGCTTCAGCCGGCGGATCTCGGCGAGCTGGAACCTGAAGGCCTCCACAGCTTCCTTGGCCTTGGGATCCCAGGTGTCCGTCTTCATGTGCGCAAGAACGGCCTCCAGCGCATCGCCGAGTTGGCCAATCTGCCGCCCGTAGCTGCCCACGTCATCCAGAATCTGCTGCTCGAGAGCAGGGTCTGACGACTTGCCCATGTTGATGTTGATGAATCCGAGCTGCCCATTGGAAATCCTGGTCAACCAGGTCCAGGGGTTGATGTCCTGGCGCACATTGCCGGAGAGCGGCAAGTAAAAATTCGGCATCGAAGTCCTCCTGCGCAACGCGACCGGCTGCTGCGATCAGGTCAAGCAAGAAGCTCGCCGGCCTACTTCCGCGCTCGCTTCGAGGGCGACGGCCTATCGGGTACTTTCCTGATCGCGCACATGAAGCACGGTGCCGTCCTCCGAGAACTCGAGCAGCAGCGGCGCATCCAGCATCTGATACTTCTGCGAGAGCTGAAACAGCGCATCCTTGAAGGACCCGGTGAATTTTCCGGCACGTGCCTCGGGCGTGAGCGTGTAGTCGCGAGTGCTGTCCCAGCGCACTTCGACGCCCACGACGGAACCCCAGCGCATGATCACGAGGCGCAAGGAGTCATCCTCGATGGGCCATTGAGCCCGGACGGCGTTGATTCTTCGCTCGGTGAGCCAGGCGGCTCCCGTAGTGGGTGCGCTGGCTGCGGCAGTCGCGGGGAGAACTTCTTCCGGCCCCGGGAGCGCAACGGCTGCGGGCATGTCCCGCGATATCTTTTCAACTTGCACTCCCGCCGTTGCGCTGGCGAGCGTTGTGGCAAGGCTCATGCTGATGCCTAGCCAGATTGAAGGATGGAACAGGGCCTTTCTCATCGGCGAGTCTGTGGGACGGCAGGAATTGGACAGGTCGATCGAGAGCCAGCGGTACGCGGTCCAGTGCGACGTGGCAAAAAAGTCAGTCCTTTATCTTATCTGGCTCGTCGCCCCCGACGGGGGAGGCCGGTTCCCACAGATGCTTGCCTTCGATAAAAAAACGGACCTCAAGGGTCCGTTCGTGTTTGTCTTTGGTGCCCGGCGCTCTGCCAGGAAGAACCTATTCGACGGCTTCACCGTCCTCTTCGTCTTCCGATTCGGCTTCTTCAGCACGACGGACCGTCACGAAGTTGGTGGCGTCTTCCACGAACCCCATGACCTTTTCGTCGGGCGCCATTCCGCGCACTTCGGTCTGGATGCCGTCGCCATTCTTGTAGTCGACCTGCACCAGCGCAAAGCAGGCCAGCGGTTCTTCCATCTCTCCTTCATCGCCGCCGTCATAGACAGCGACCCACCCTTCGGCGGGCATGATCTGAAGGATCTTCACGTCTTCCATCGATTCACTCCAAGTTCAAAAAACGCCGCGCAGCATATCCCATGGAAAGAGGGGTTCCGAAGAGCCGGTGAGGAAATCCCGTTGCTGCATGCATGCAACGCTCCTGTTGCCGGATCGCGATGGCGGTGTTAGCCTTCGCGCCCCTGAAGATCAACCATTGCACCGCGGCCAACAACCAGCCGCAGTAGAAGCCCATGAAGCAGTTCCTGACCGCGCAAGACGCATCGATGACCCGCACCTTTGCGGCGGCTTTCCTGCGCGCTTTTGGCGCCGAATTGCTTTCGTAGATAGAGCCTTTGCACCCGGAGGCTCAGGCCTCCTGAGTTTCACAAGACCCGGTAGGCCTCAAGCCACCGGGTTTTTTGTTTTTCGCCTGCTTCGCTGGAGATTTGGACATGAGCCCCGAACGAGAACTTCCCTTCGCCGCACCCGCTGCCAGCGCAGTGCCGTGCTTCGACTCCGCGGAGTGGTTCGTGTAGAGCCTCCAGGCCCTCGTGCGCCTGGAGGTCCATCCTTCAGGCAAAAGAAAAAGCCTGTCGGGTGGTCCACCCGGCAGGCTTTTTTCTTTTGCCCGCATGGCGGGCACCCCGAGTCTGGCGCGCGCGCCGACAACCCGCCGGATGTTTCGCCTGGCCAGCGAAGCGGATGGCTTTTCAACTCTCAAACTGGAGAAAAACATGATGAACAAGGTTCATGTGAACGTCGGAACCATCGGTCACGTCGACCA
>NZ_JBQVNP010000246.1:0-4522 GCF_052436255.1 Roseateles sp.
GCTGGAAATTGGCCAGCGCGTCTGGGTTGAGCAGGGCGACGAGCAGGGCGGGGCGCTCTTCACCTCGGCTGCCGGGCAGCGTCAGTCCGCGCAGCACGGGGATGAAGCCGACGCCGGGCGGCACGACGGCAGCCGGGCCGACCAGCCCGGCCAGGCTGCGCGCCGGGACAAAGCCGCCCACGCTGTTGCGCCCGGCAGCCGGCCAGGTGCCCAGGGCGGTGGGGGCGATCTGCACGCCGCGGTCGGCGGGGTCGGCAGCGGCCAGCACGCGGCCTTCCTCATCGACCAGGGCCACGCCGCGCAGGAAGCCCAGGCTGGTCTGCGTCTGGCCCAGCAGGGCCTGCAGCACCTCGGGCGGCGCGCCGCGTTCAGCCACGTCGGCCAGGCCGGCCAGCGCGATCTGCACCGCGTCGAGGCTGCGGCTGGCGTGGTCTTCCAGCACGCGGGCCAGCAGGGCCTGGCGGGCATGGGTATCGGCCGTCAGCTTGAGCTTCTCGCGCCACATGCCGTAGCCGGCGCCGGCCAACAACGTGGCGGCCAGCAGCACGCCGGCGCCGGCCGTGATGATGCTGGGACGCCAGCGGCTGCGGTGCGGCATGTCAGGGCCGCCCCCCAGGCCGATTGACCCCGGCGCGGAGGGCGGGCCACGCTGGGCGGCCGTAGTGCCTGGAAGCGGGCCGAGCGCCGGGCCGCTCCCAAGCCGGCCCGCCTGGCGATGTGCGAGCGGGGGCTTCCCCGCGAGCATCGCCGTCCCCCAGGGGGACCGACCGGGATCGCCCGCGTCCAGCGCGGCGGGACTGGGCGAGGGGCTTCATTTGCTGCGCACGATGGCGCTCAGGCCGTGGCGTTTGGCGGCGGCCTGCAGGCGGCCGTCCTTCTGGATGCGGGCGACGAAGGCATCCACGGTGTCCAGCCAGGCGGCGTCCCCGGGCTTGACCGCATAGGCGTAGGGCAGCACCGAGAACGGCGCGGTCGGTGCGACCAGGCGGGCCCAGTCGGCGTTGTCCAGCAGGCGGCGGCTGTAGGGGTAGTCGGTCATGAAGGCATCGACGCGGCCGGCTTCAAGCTCGCGCTCGCGCGTGTCCGGGGGGCGCACGATGACGAGGTTAGCGTGCTTGAGCGCGGCCGCCATCACCGGCTCCATGAAAGTGCCGGCCTGCACGGCGATGCGCACGCCGGGGCGGTCCAGGTCCTGCCAGCGCTGCACCACGCGGCTGCTGCGTGTCGTGACGGCGTAGATGTCGCTTTCAAGGTAGGGCCGGCTGAAGCGCAGCGCCTGGGCGCGCTGCGGCGTCATGCCGACAGCAAACATGGCCACATCGCAACGCTCGCCCAGCAGGTCGTCGACGAGGGTGGCGAAGGAGGAGTCGACATAGACGGGCCTGGCCTTGAGGTCGGCGGCGAAGGCGGCCGACAGGTCGATGTCGATGCCCGAGAGCCGGCCGGTGCGCGGGTCGCGCAGCGAGACGCCGTAGTAGTCGGGCCAGATGCACACGCGCAGCTCGCCGCTGTCGCGGACGCGCTGGCCGATGGCGGGGGGGGCCGCGGCGGCACTTGCCAAGCCCAGGCTGGCGAGCAGCGCGGCCGCCAGCCGCCTCACGCCCAGGCCCCTGGCCGCGTTGCATTGACGCGGTCGCGCAGCGCGATCAGTTCGGGCGCGTGGGCGATGAAGGTGGCCACGATGGCCGGATCGAAGGCGCCACCGGCCTGCTCGGCCAGCATCGCCAAGGCGCGGTCGTCGGCGCGGGCGGGGCGGTAGCGGCCGGGCAGGGTCAGCGCGTCGAAGTGGTCCACGACGGCAACGATACGCCCGGACAGCGGAATCGCCTCGCCGCGCAGGCCCTGGGGGTAGCCGTTGCCGTCCCAGCGCTCACGGTGGTGCAGCGCGATCTCGGCGGCCAGCGCAAACAGCGGCAGGCTGGAGCCGCTGAGCAGGGCGGCGCCGCGCAGCGGCCGGTTGTGCAGATGGCTGGGCCCGTCGCCGGCCGCGGCCGCGCTGACGTCGAGCTCACCGATATCGTGCAGCGGCGCGGCCAGGCGCAGCAGCCGGGCGCGGTCGGCCGCCATCCCGAGCCGCAGGGCCAGGCCCTCGGCCAGATGGCCCAGGCGCACGCGGTGCGCGCTCAGTTCCTCGGCGTGGCGGTCGGCAGCCAGCCCCGGCGGCGTCCACGGCGTCTGGTCGAGGGCGGCGGTGGATGGCATGTCGGGCTCCGTTGGATGTTGAATTGTCCGATGAAAGCGTTTTTATCAAATACACGATTTCGGCGCATTCGGATTAATTCGGCAAAATGCCCCGCGTGAACGCCATGCCCGACACCTGTTCGACCACCGAAGCCGCCCAGCGGCTGGGCATGGCCGTGCGTTCGGTGCAACTGATGGTGGACCGCGGCGAGCTGCAGGCCTGGAAGACGCCGGGTGGCCACCGCCGCATCCTGCGCAGTTCACTGGAGGCCTGCATGGCCGCGCGCGTGGGCACGGCCTCCGCTGCGCCGCCTGCGGTGGACGATGGCGCGGCGGCCGGCCGGCCGCTGACCATCCTGCTGATCGAGGACTCGGTGCATTTCCAGAACCTGGTCAGCCTCGTTGTCAAGCGCGAGCTGCCGGCGGCCGAGCTGCATGTCGCGTCCGACGGCATTGCCGGCCTGGCGCTGGCGGGCCGCCTGGAGCCCGATGTGCTGCTCATCGACATCCTGCTGCCCGGCATCGACGGCGCCGCGCTGATCAGCAGCCTGCGCTCGCACCCTCAGTTCGCGCGCAGCCGCCTCATCGTCGTCACCGCGCTGGACGAATCGCAGCGCCAGCCCTACGCCTTCGCGCTCGACGGCGTGCCCCTGGTGCACAAGACCGACCTGGTCACCCGGCTGCCGCCGTTGCTTGCCGCCGCCGCTGCTGCCCGGGCGGCGTGGCCGGCCTGACGGCACCCGTCATGAGAGCGCGTCTGCTGTTGATCGAGGATGACGCCTCGATTGCCCGCTTTGTCGAGCTGGCGCTGGAGGAACTGCCCCGCCATGACCGCTCGGCACCCGCCGTGGAGCTGACCGTGGTGCGGCTGCTGAGCGACGCGCGCAAGGCGCTGGCCGGCGGGGGCTGGCAGCTCGTCATCAGCGACCTGATGCTGCCCGACGGCTCGGCCGAGGCGCTGCTGGCCGAAGGCCTGGCCCTGGCGGCTGGTGCGCCGCCCTGGGTCGTCTTCAGTGCCGGCGTGCACGACGACCGCCGTGCGGCGCTGGCCGCACGCGGCGTCACCCGCACGCTGCGCAAGCCCGTGCCGCTGGCGGAACTGCTGGACACCGTGGCGGCGCTGTTGACCGCAGCCCGGGCCATGCCGCGGCCCTTCGCCACCGACGCCCGTACCGACCCGGTGCACCAGCATTTCGGCGGTGACCGCGGTCTCTACGACAGCTTTCGCGCAGGCTGCCTGGAGCGTTTCTCCGATGACATCGCCCAGGGGCATGCCGCCGCGCAGGCGCTCGATGCAGCCGCGCTGCGCCGCATAGCGCATGGGCTGAAGGCGGTGCTGGAACTGCTCGGTGAACCGGCGCTGGCGGCCCAGGCCCAGGCGCTCGAAGAGGCCACCGCTGATCTGGCGCCGGGCCGGCCCCTGCCCGAGGGCTGGGCGCGCTTGGCCCGCAGCCTGGCCGACCTGCGCGCGGGTCGGCGCCTGGCCTAGTGCCTGGCAGTTGCCGCGCACTTTTTTGGCAAATTTTGTCGGGCACCCTGGGTTTGAGGGCGGGCGAATTGATCAAATGTATCAATTGATTTGATAATTGCGGCAGCAAACTTTGCAGGCTGCCATGACTCTCCTCCCCACCCTCGCCCCGTCGAGCGAACAAGATCCAAGTGGTCTGGCATCGACCGGCAAGCCGAGCGGCCCGAGTCGTGTGCTTTATGTCGAGGACGATGCCGTCAATGTGATGCTGATGCAGGGCATCCTGGAGCTGCATCAAGGCAGCGAGCTGCTGGTGGCGCGCACCGGTGCCGAGGCGCGGCGCCTGGTGGCCGCGGGGGCCATCGACCTGGTGCTGTGCGACCTGCGCCTGCCCGATATCGGCGGCGACGCGCTGCTGCCCGAGCTGCGCGCCGCCGGCCTGTCAGGGGCGGTGCCGGCCGTGCTCGTCACGGCCGAGTCTGAGTTCGTCGCGGCGCAGCTGGCGCGTCGCTACGGCTACGACGGCCACTGGACCAAGCCGCTGGATGTGGCGGCGACGCTGCGCAGTTTGACGCAGTGGCTGGGCGGTCGCTGAAGCCGGCCGGCTGAGCGCAGCACCCCTTCCTTCCTACAAATCTTTGCGCGCCGGCCACACGGCCGAGCGCGAGTCGGGCGATTCTTCGGTGCGAGACCCTGGAGATCGCCGATGAGAAACCGCCGCTTTGTGCTGGGCCGTGGCGCCGCCATAGCCAGCGCCCTGGTGCTGGCCGGCCGCGTGCCGGCCGCGCCGCTGACGACGACCGCGGCGGGCACCGCACCGCTGAGCGCTGATGAGCGCGCAATACATGCGCTGAACCGCCTGGGCTACGGCCC
>NZ_JBQVNP010000247.1:0-4492 GCF_052436255.1 Roseateles sp.
GGTCTGCGTGCTTTACGCCGCCGACCGCGAGCGCATCGCCGTGGCCGGACTGTCGGCCGGCGCCAGCATGGCGGCGCTGCTGGCCACCCGCTATCCGCAGCGCTTCAAGGCCCTGGTCATGCATTCGGGCGTGCCACCGGGCACGGCCAGCTCGACGGTGTCGGCCATTGGCGCGATGCGGGGCCGCCGTGAGCCTCTCGCGCCCCTTGCGCCCGGCGACATCGTCGGGCACTGGCCACCGCTGATGGTCATCCACGGCGAGGCGGACAGCGTGGTGTCGGCCCGCAACGCGGGTGCCGCGGCGCAGATGTGGTCGCAAGCGGCCGGCGCCAGCGAGGGCGAACCACAGCAGCAGCGCCGTGGCCAGCGCTACCCGATGACCGTGACCCATTTCAAGCGCGCCCGCCAGGTGGTGGCGACGCTGGTGGAGGTCGGCGGCCTGGGCCACGCCTGGAGCGGCGGCGCGGCGCGCCAGCGCTTCAGCGACGCCAACGGGCCGGATGCCTCGCGCATGGTGTGGCGCTTCGCAGCGCGACAGTTCGACACACCGACACGCGGCTGAAAGCCCCGCCTTGATCGCGGGGCTTGTGCACCCAACGATGATTCGATAATAATGGAATCATGGATGAACAAGCCGTCGTCAAAGCCCTCGCTGCGCTGGCCCAGCCGCTGCGGCTGCAGGTCTTCCGCGCCCTCGTCGTCGTCGGCGATGCCGGCCTGACGCCCGGCGCGATGCAGGAAGGCCTGGGCGTGGCGCCGGCCACGCTGTCCTTCCACCTCAAGGAGCTGGTCAACGCCGGCCTGGTGACGCAGGAGCGCGCCAGCCGCAACCTCATCTACCGCGCCCACTTCGAACACATGAACGGGCTGCTGGGCTATCTGACCGAGAACTGCTGCCAGGGTAGCGCCTGCGCCGTCGAAGACACCCCCACCGCCTGCACCAACTGCTGACCGGACCCCCATGCTCGACACCTTCAACGTGCTTTTCGTCTGTACCGGCAATTCGGCCCGTTCCATCATGGCCGAGGGCCTGATGAACAGCCTGGGCAACCCGCGCTTCAGGGCGTTTTCGGCGGGCAGCCAGCCCACCCGTGTCGTCAACCCGCTGGCCTTGCAGACGCTGACCGCGCTGCAGGTCCCGGCCGACGGCTTTCGGAGCAAGAGCTGGGCCGAGTTCTCGGCCGCCGGCACGCCCATGATGGACTTCGTCTTCACCGTCTGCGACTCGGCCGCCGGCGAGGTCTGCCCGGTGTGGCCCGGGCAACCCATGACGGCCCATTGGGGCGTGCCCGACCCGGCCGCCGTCGAAGGCAGCGACGACATCAAGCGCCAGGCCTTCCTCGACGTGGCCGTCACGCTCAAGCGCCGCATCGAGCTGCTGCTGGCCCTGCCCATTGCCAAGCTCCAACCCCTGGCCATCCAACACGAGATCAAGCAGATCGGCACCCGCTGAGCATCCCCATGACCACCCACGTCCTCATCCTCTGCACCCACAACTCCGCCCGCAGCGTCCTCAGCGAGGGCATGCTCAATCACCTGGCCGGCAAGCTCGGCAAGGACGTCAAGGCGCACAGCGCCGGCAGCGCACCGAGCGGCCGCATCAATCCCTTCGCGCTGGAGGCGCTGCAGAACGCCGGCGTTGACACCACCGGCTACTTCAGCAAGAGCTGGGACGCCTTCAGCCAGGACGGCGCACCGCCGCTGTCCATCGTCATCACCGTCTGCGACAGCGCCGCGGCCGAGCAATGCCCGGTGTTCTTCGGCGGCAGCAGTCAGCCGGTGAAGGTGCATTGGGGCTACCCCGACCCGTCCCATGCCGAGGGCGGCGACGAAGGCAAGCGCCGCGCCTTCGAGCTGACGCGCCAGGCCATCGGCTATCGCATGCTGCAGCTGCTGCAACTGCCGCTGGGCACGATGGGCAAGGGCGAGCTGCAACAGGCCCTGGCCGAGATCGCCAAGAGCTGACCATGAGCCTGCCCCGCAAGCTCCTCGCCGAAGGCCTGGGCACCGCGCTGCTGCTGGCCGTGGTGATCGGCTCGGGCGTCATGGCCGAGCGCCTGTCGGGCGGCAATGTCGCCCTCGCGCTGCTGGCCAACACACTGGCGACAGTTGGCGGGCTCTACATCCTGATCGAGGTCTTCGGGCCGATCAGCGGCGCCCACTTCAACCCGGCCGTCAGCGCCGTGATGGCCTGGCGCGGCGAGCTGCCGATGCAGGCCCTGGCGCCCTATGTCGCAGTGCAGCTGTTCGGCGCCATGCTGGGCGCGTGGCTGGCGCATGCGATGTTCGACATGAGCCTGTTGCAGTTCTCGGCCAGGCTGCGCAGCGGCACCGGGCAGTGGATCGCCGAGGCCGTGGCCACCTTCGGCCTGGTGCTGGTCATCCTGCGTGCACCGCCGTCGCGGGTCGCGGCCATGGTCGCCGCCTACATCGGCGCGGCCTACTGGTTCACGGCGTCCACCTCGTTTGCCAACCCCGCCGCCGTGTTCGGTCGCATGTTCAGCGACAGCTTTGCTGGCATCGCACCGGTGAGCGCGCCAGGCTTCGTGCTGGCCGAGCTGGCCGGCGCTGCGCTGGCCGTGGCCGCGCACCGGCTGCTGACCGCACCGCCCAAGGAGACCCGTCATGTCTGAGCTGCTGTTTCCCGACGCCACCTTCCCGGCGCTGCGTGCCGATCTCTTCGACCCGCCCACCCAGCAGCGCCTGGCGGTGCCGGCGCCGTCGCAGCACCGGCCGCGCCTCCTCCTCCTCTACGGCTCGCTGCGCGAGCGCTCCTACAGCCGGCTGCTGACCTTCGAGGCCGCCCGCCTGCTGGAGGCCATGGGCGCGGAGGTGCGCATCTTCAACCCGAGCGGCCTGCCGCTGCCCGACGACGCGCCCAGCAGCCACCCCAAGGTGCAGGAGCTGCGCGAGCTGGCCCAGTGGTCCGAGGGCATGGTCTGGACCTCGCCCGAGCGGCATGGCGCCATGACCGGCATCATGAAGGCGCAGATCGACTGGATCCCGCTGAGCTCGGGCGCCGTGCGGCCGACGCAGGGCAAGACACTGGCGGTGATGCAGGTGTCGGGCGGCTCGCAGTCCTTCAATGCCGTCAACCAGCTGCGCGTGCTGGGCCGCTGGATGCGCATGCTGACCATCCCCAACCAGTCCTCCGTCGCCAAGGCCTTCGCCGAGTTCGACGACGACGGCCGCATGAAGCCCTCGGCCTACTACGACCGCGTTGTCGACGTGATGGAGGAGCTGTTCAAGTTCACGCTGCTCACGCGCGATCTCGGGCCCTATCTGGTGGACCGCTACAGCGAGCGCAAGGAGAGCGCCGAGGAATTGTCCACTCGCGTGAACCAGCGCGCCATCTGACCGTCTGACCGAGCGGCGGGGCCCAGGCCCCGTTTCTTTGACCCAAGTAGTTGCTATTGACAACCGATAAGGCAGAACCGAACATGCGCCCGGATAGTTGCTATACACACCCAGATGAACCCGCCCGAGACCACCAGCGCCCCCGGCAGCCTGCTGCGCGAAGTCGCGCGCCTGTACACCCGCGCCCAGCGCGTCGTGGCCGACTGCTGCCGCACCACCAGCACGCAATGCCATCTGCTCACCGAGCTGGGGCGCAGCGGGCCGCTGCCGCTGTCGGAGCTGGGCACGCGGGTCAGCCTGGAGAAGAGCTGGGTGTCGCGTGCCGTGGAGGCCATGGCAGCCCGTGGTTGGGTGAGCAAGGAGCCGAACCCGCAAGACGCAAGGAGCTGGCTCGTCACGCTCACCGCCGACGGCGAACGCACCGTCAATGAGCTGAACCAGACCCTCGACGAGCATGCCCAGCAGTTGCTGGCGTCCTTGAGCGAGCGCGAGCGCGCCGCCGTCGAGACCTCGCTGTTGACGCTCCTGAAGGCCTTGCGCGAAGACGCGGCAGCCAACTGCTGCCTGCCACCGACATCGCCCACAGTGCCTCGGGAGCCCGCCCAGGATTCCAAACCATGTTGCTGAACACCCCCCCTCTCTTGCTCTCCCTGCGCCAGGCCGGCGCGTCCGACTGGCCCGCCGTCGAGGCCTTGCTGCTGGCCAACAAGCTGCCGACCGAAGGCGCACGGGCCCACCTGCCCACCTATCTGCTGGCGACCAGCAACGGCGAGGTCGTCGGCTGCGCCGGTGCCGAGGTCTATGGCCAGGTCGCGCTGCTGCGTTCGGTCGCCGTCGCGCCGGGCCTGCAAAAGCAGGGCATCGGCCGCCTGCTGGTCGAGCGCCTGCTGCACGAGGCGCGCTCGCGCGACATCGCGGCGCTGTACCTGCTGACCGTGACGGCACCCGAGTACTTTGCGCAATACGGCTTCAAGCGCATGAAGAACGAGGACGCCCCGCAGGCGCTGAAGGCCTCGGCCGAGTTCCAGGGCGCCTGCCCGGCCTGCGCGGCGCTGATGGTGCTGACGCTGCGCGAAGCGCCGGTCGTCGACGCGGCGCTGCCGGTCGCGGTGCTCGGCGCCGGCCCCGTCGGCCT
>NZ_JBQVNP010000248.1:0-4465 GCF_052436255.1 Roseateles sp.
GCAGCAGCGTTCGCCATTGCACCGACCGCCAGACGGGACGGACGTTTTCCGGCAAAGGCGGGCAAGCCTCGACCGCGCCAGGCAGTAGCTCGAGTTCGCGTGCGCCGGCGATACGGAAATGCTGCCCCTGAACCAGCGCGCCCGCCGCGGCGATGGCCCATTGCAGAAGCTCCAGTTCGTAAAGGCCTGGCGCTTCGTGCGAGATGATCATGGGTGTGCGCGCCTCGTCGATCAACACGCTGTCGGCTTCGTCGACGATGGCAAAGTGCAGTGCGGGAATCAGCGGTTCGTTCTCGCTGGCCGCTGCGGAACCCGACGCCCACAGCTGCCGCACCTGCGTGACGCGCGTGGGCATGGTGCCGTGCCCCGCCAGCCGATCCTTCAGATAGTCGAAGACGAGTTCCTTGCCGCTCACGTAGCAGATCGAATGGCGGTAAACGCCGCGTCGCTCGTCGGGCTCCATTTCGCCCTGAATGCAGGCCCCGGTCAGGCCGAAGAACTCGAAGAGCGGCAACATCTCCTCGCAATCGCGCTCCGCAAGATAGTCGTTGGTGCTGATCACATGCACCACCGCGCCCGAGCCGGCCATGGCGGTGGCCGCCAAACCAGCCACCAGAGTCTTGCCCTCGCCGGTTTGCATCTCCGCCAAGCGACCGCTCAGCAGAACGCAGGCCCCGGTGAACTGCACCGGATGCGGCCACATGCCCAGGGCGCGCCGGCTTGCCTCGCCGATGCAGGCGAATACAGCCACGAGACGCGGCGAATCGCGCAGACCGACACCCGACGCCTTCATGGCCTGCAGTTCGCGACGAAAGCGCAGTGCGATTTCTTCGTCAGGCAGCTCGCGCAGCGTGGCCGCCAGGTCGACGATCGCCTTGTTGAACGACGCGATGCTTCCGCCACGCTCACGCGTGGGTGGCAGCCAACCCGAGAGGCTGCGCAAGAACTGCTCCACCTTGTGGCCTCGTTCAGCGCCGCGCTCGTCGCGCTGTGTGTCGGCGCGACGAAAGCTGCTGCCAGCCAGCGTGCGTGCCAGGGTCGGGTCCGGACTCAGTGCTGGAGACATCGGTTTCAGACACTCAGCTGCGCCAGGAACACCTGGCGCAGACGCAGGAACCACTGCCATGCCAATGGCGTCGGTCCGAGATCGAAGCGCACATATGCGCGGTCGCCGAACACGGCACTGGGCGAATTGCGGTCGAGTTCAATCTCGATGTCGAACACCCGTTTCAGCGTGCGTGTGCCGCCTTGTTGCGAGGGGTCCACCGGGATCTGGCCGCCGCCGCTGGTTCCAAGTGCTGGCGACACCAGGTCGAGCTCGCCGCCGGGTACCAGGCGGCGCACGCGCGCTGCGATGGCCTCTTCCGGAGAGTTGTTCAGGCGCACGGCAACACCGCGCAGCCGGGAACCGATCAGATCCCGGTCCTCCTGGGTCACGGCGACGCGGACAAGCCGTGAAGGTCCATTGACCACGTAGCCCAGCACTTCGCCGCGCTTGACATAGCGGCCGGGCAGTTCAGTCGGTGCGGCCGGTGTCCAGCGCCCTGCGCTGCCGGCCCTGACCTCCATTGCATCGGCGCGGCGCACGGCTTCATCGAACCGCGCCTGGCGCGCCGAGAGCTCGTGTCGCAAGGATGCGGCGCGCAGCACGTCGTCGACTTCGGCCTTGCGCAACTGGGCCTGTGTCTGAGCCACGGCCGCGGCGGCCGTACCCGCGTCGGCCGAGAGCTGCAGGCTGTCGAGCCGCAGCAGCAGGGCGTCGCGGGCCACCGTGTCGCCGCTGGCCCGCTCGCTCTGCGCCACATGGCCCGCCACTTCGGCACGCACGATCGCCTCTTCGGGCAACCACACCACACCCTGCTCGATCGAATGAAAGGGCAAGGGCACGAGCCCGACGAAGGCTGCGGTGACCGCCAGCGCGATGACTGTGCGGCGCATGGCGACCTCGCGGCGGCGCGCCAGTCCGGCGCCCTCGGTCAGGTGCTTCCAGCCTTTCCAGATCGGCATGACGAGCGCGGACCAGGCGGACATGAGGCCCATCAGAATGCCTGCGAACAGGTACTCCGACGCCACGAACCAGATCAGTCCGATGCTGATCAGCAGCCGGTACACCGGCGACACCGCGCCGTAGACGAACATGATCGCGCGCTCGCCGCGCGCCTCGACCGGCGGCTGCGCATCGCGCGCGCCGAACGCGTAGCGATCGAACAGGTAGGCCCAGTATTGGGTGGCACGCTGTGCCAGGTTGGGAAGCTCCAGCAGATCGCAGGCAATGAAGTAGCCGTCGTAGCGCATCAGCGGATTTCCGTTGACCAGCACGGTGGACACACCGGCGATCAGGATCACGTTGAAGGCAATGGCTGTCACCAAGCCCGACTCGGCCATGAGCCAGACATAGACCGCGATGGCCCCCAGCAGCAGCTCCGCCAGGATGCCGGCCGCCGCCACGGCCGCGCGCGCCCATTTGGAAGGAAAACGGTATGACGACGTCGCATCCACATAGGGCAACGGGGTGAAGAGAATGAACATCACGCCGATCTCGCGCACCTGTCCGCCCCAGGCCTTGACCGCCATGCCGTGCGCCCATTCGTGCACCGCCTTGACCAGTGGGTAGGTGAACCACAACAGCACCACGTTGCTGCCCGAGAGCACCCGGTCGGAGAGGTTGTCGGTCAGCGCGGCCCAGTGCTGCCATGCCAGTATTCCGGCCGGCGTCACAAGTGCAAGCCAGAGCAGCAGGACGGGCCAGCGGAAGAGCAGGCGCGCGAGCCAGGCCCGGCGTTCGAACCAGGCGTCCGGATACAGCAGCGGCACCTTGATGCTCATCGGATTGAGCCAGCTCTGCTTGAACTTGGCGCGCTGCTGGCGCTGGTAGCGCTCGAAAACCTCGTCGGCATCGGGCGACACCTGGGTCTGCAGCAGGTCGTTCGAGTAGAGCGACGACATCAACTGCACCAGCTCATGCTGCGAGATCGTGTCGTCGTGCGTCGCACCGTTGGTGCCCGATGCCGCGGCCTTTTCGCAGGCCGCATTCCACACCTCATCCAGCGTGCGGCGGCCATCGAGCAGTTGCAGCACGCGCCACACCTGAGGCGTCATTCGATGGAAGCGCTGTGTCACCGGATCGAGCAGCAGTACCCACGGTTTGCCACGCAGCAGTCGATGCAAGGGCTGCACACCCTCACGCAGTCGCGGGCGCAGAAAGCGCACGGCGTGCCAGTGTTCGGAAAGAAGTGTCTGCATGGGCGTGCCGTTTTCTCAGTGGCGGTCGGCGCCTACCACCACCAGCCCCACAACTTCAGCCGCAGCCAGTCGACCGAAGAGCGCGTCCACACCGTCAGCAGGCTGGCCTGGCCCACCTCGACCTTGCCCACGCCCTGCATGCCCGGGCTCAACGCAGGCACGGCACCGCGCCACTCGGCTTCGACGCGGAAACCATTGATGCCCTCTTCCACCTTGGCCGTGGCCGTGACGCGGGTCACTTCGAAGTCGTAGGTGGTCTGCGGCTGTCCGGTCAGGCGCAGGATGCCGCTCTGGCCCGGCTTGACCCGGGCAATGTCTCGGTCCGGCACATGCAGCACCACGCGATAGCCGCCCGTGGTGGCGATCTCGAACATTTCCTTGCCGACCTCCACCGGGCCGCCGATCTGCTGGGCCCAGTCACCGGTCACAACCAGACCGTCCATCGGCGCGACCAGCCCTGCACGCAAGAGCTTGGACTCCACCAGCGCCAGCTGGGCTTCGGCCTGCTGCACATCGGCTTGTGCCAGTGCCATCGCGGCGGCATCGTGTTCGGCCATTGCCTGGCGAAGCTTGCCGGCGGCCTGGTTGCGCTCGCTGCTGTACTTGCCCTGCTCGAGCTTGAGTTCGCGATCATCCAGGCGGGCCAGCAACTGCCCTTTCGACACCTGTTCTCCGGGGCGTACCAGCACCTGCGCGATGAATCCCTCGAACGGCGCCGTCACAACTTGACGCGTCCGGCCTTCGATCATTGTATGGGCCGTGACGCGATCGGACACGGGCCACAACAACAAGACGGCCAGCACCGTGAGCAGCGCCGCAGCGCCGACCTTCCAGGTCAGATGGCCAGGCCCCCAGAGCTTGCGCCAGCCGGAGCGGCCAGTGTCCGCCGCGTGCTGGATAAGGCCGCGTTCCGCCTCGCGCCAATGTCGCAACAACGGCTCGGCGAGCCCTGAACTGGCACGCAGCACAGCCAATACTTCGGGCGGCAGGGCAGCGGCACCAGCTTCGCGATGGCGCACCACCAGTACCGCGACGGGCTCACCGTTGCCCAGCAGTGGCAGTGCCCACCAGGGGTGCTGGTCGATCTCCTGCATCTCGACCATGGCGCGCGTGGCCACTTCACTGGCTTCGTGCACAGCGGGCGATGCCTTCTCGGCCCAGGCGGTGTCGGCCGCTACCCACCAACGCGGCAGGTTGCGTCGGATCTCGAACAGCGTGAAAC
>NZ_JBQVNP010000249.1:0-4451 GCF_052436255.1 Roseateles sp.
GCCGTAGTCCAGCATCTCAACGCCGGCCGCCGGCCGGTGGCGCTGCTGGCTCAGGACCGTGTCGTGATTCGCCGCGTGCGCGCCCTGCTGGCGCGCCAGGGTGTGCCGGTGCATGACGAAACCGGCTGGACGCTGGCCACCACGCCCGCTGCCGCCGCGCTGATGGCCTTGCTGCGCGCCGCGCTTGCGGGTGGCGCGGTGGACGACTGGCTGGCCTGGCTCAAATCGCCCCTGGCCGCGGGCTGGGATGCCGGCGGCCGGATCGGCCTGGAGTCGCGCTGCCGCCGCTTCGGCTGGCGCCAGGCCGCCCAGCTCGATGCCGCCACCCTGCCGCCGGCTGCGGGCGCGGTCTGGCAGCGGGCCCGGCGACAGCTGGAGCCCTTGGCCGGCGGCGCGCGCACGCTGGGTGCCTGGTTGCTCGGCCTGGCTCAGGTGCTCAACGGCCTGGGCTCACTGGCCGAGGTCGAAGGCGGCGAGGACTTGCTGGAGACGCTATGGATCTCACGCAACCCCTGGGCCGGCAGCGCGCATGAACATGCGCTGGCGCAGACGCGGCTGCGGCCCGAGGAGTTCATGGCCTGGGTGGACGACAGCCTGGAAGCAGCGCAGTTCGAGCCTCCCGAAGAACCGGGCGCGGCCGAAGTCGTCATCACGCCGCTGGCGCGCGCCATGCTGCGGCCCTTCGGCGCGGTCGTGCTGCCCGGCGCGGATGCCGCCACGCTGGGTCCCGTCAACCCGCAGGCGGGCTTGCTGGCCGACGCCGACGCGGCCACGCTGGGCCTGCCCAGCCTGGCCGAGCGCCGGGAGGCCGAAGCCTTGGGCTTTGCGCAGCTCCTGCGTGCGCCGGTGCTGACCCTGTTGCGCTGCGCCTTCGCCGGCGCCGAGCCATTGCCGCCGAGCCCGCTGCTGGAGCGGCTGGCCAGCGGCCGGGCCCTGGATCGCTGGGCTGACGAACGCGAGCTTGTGACGCCGCCCAGCCGGCCTCGGCAACGCGCCGCGGCCCATGCCCGCGAGCGCCTGCCGGCTGCCTTGAGCGCCAGTGCCATCGACGCGCTGCGCAACTGCCCCTACCAGTTCTTCAGCCGCGCACTGTTGGGCTTGCGCGAGGCCGACGAACTGGAGCAGGAAGCCACCAAGCGCGACTACGGCACCTGGCTGCATGCGGTGCTCAAGCGCTTCCACGAGTCACGCCAAGGGGGCGATGATGATGCAGCACTGCGCGCGGCCGCCGAGGCCGAGCTGGCGTGGTTGGATGCGGCGGACTTCCTGCCCTTCTCGGCCGCCTTCGAGCGGCTGCGCCCGCTCTATCTCGCCTGGCTGGCCGACGTCGAGGCCGGCGGCCAGCGCTATGCGGCCGGCGAGGTCGACCGCGATTGCCGGCCGTTCGACGCGCCGCTGGACGGCCTGCTTCTGAAAGGCCGCATCGACCGCATCGACGAGTCGAGCCACCGAACCTGGTTGCTGGACTACAAGACCGGCGACGCCAAGGGCCTGAAGGAAAAGGTCAACGCCAAACTGGAGGACACCCAGTTAGCCAGCTACGCCCTCTTGATGGGCGCTGCGCCGGGGCTGCAGGCGGCCTATCTGGTGCTGGATGAAGTCAAGGGCATCGCGCTGCTTCCGCATGAAGACGTCAGCGACACGGCGCTGGCCCTGCGCGACGGTCTGCAAGCCGACCTGATGGCCTTGCGCGGTGGCGCGCCGCTGCCAGCGCTGGGCGAAGGCAAGGTCTGCGACTACTGCGAGGCGCGCGGTTTGTGCCGCAAGGACGACTGGTCATGAACACTTCTGAACTCGCCTACTGGGCCGATGGTCAACGCATCCCGCGTGAGCAGTTCTATGCCTTGGCCTGCGACCCGTCGCGCAGCATCGTCGTCGAGGCCTGCGCCGGCGCGGGCAAGACCTGGATGCTGGTCTCGCGCATCCTGCGTGCGTTGCTGGCCGGTGCCGAGCCGCAGCAAATCGTCGCCATCACCTTCACGCGCAAGGCTGCCGGCGAGATGCGCCAGCGCCTGGCCGAATGGCTGGCGGAGTTCGCCCATGCGAGCGAGGCCGAGCAGATCAAGGCGCTGCGCCAGCGCGGCGTGACCGAGGCCGAAGCGCTGACCTTGCGGCCCCGGCTGGCGGGCCTGCAGGCCGAGCTGCTGCGCGGCGGCAGGGCCGTGGAGGTACGCACCTTCCATGGCTGGTTCTCGCAGCTGCTGCGCGCCGCGCCGCTGGTCTTTCTGCAGGCCCAGGGCATCGCGCCCGAGCTCAAGCTCATCGAGGACGAAGCGGAGCTGATGCCGCAGCTGTGGCGACGCTTCCATGTCGCCGTGTTGGCAGACGAAGCGCTGCGCGCCGACTTTCAGGCGCTGACCCAGTCGCGCGGCCGCTTCAACCTGCGCGAATGGCTGCTGGGCGCCTTCGCCAAGCGCGTGGAGCTGCGGCTGGCTGAAGACGCTGGCGTGCTGGCGACCAGCCTGACCGGTGCGGCCGACCTGCTGGGCACCACGCCCGAGCGCTTCTTCGAGCATCTGCGCGAGCCGCTGCTGGGGCTGGCCCGGCTGCTCGGCGCCGCCAAGGGCAAGAAGGCGCAGGACGCCGCCGTGGCGCTGCAGCAGGCGCAGGATTTCGATGCCGCGTTCGCGGCGTTGTTCACGCTCAAGGGCGAGCCTCGCAAGCTGGGCCTGGATTGCTCGGACCTCGACGAACTGTGCGACGAGCTGCAACGCCTTCGTGCGGCCATCGCCCAGCAGCGCGCCGCCGACGAGCACGCCGCGATGCGCCGCCTCAGCCTGGTGCTGGTCGCGAATTTCGAGGCGCTCAAGCGCGAGCGTGGCCTGGTCGACATGAACGACCTGGAGCGCGGCGCGCTGGCCCTGCTGGCCGACGCGCAGACCGCCGGCTGGGTGCAGCAGCGCCTGGATGCCCAGGTGCGCCACTTGCTGATCGACGAGTTCCAGGACACCAGCCCGCTGCAGTGGCAGGCCTTGCACGGCTGGCTGTCGGCCTATGCCGGCGCGGGCGCGGGCTCAGCCCTGTCGGTCTTCATCGTGGGCGACCCCAAGCAGAGCATCTACCGCTTCCGCCGCGCCGACCCGCGCGTGTTCGCGGCGGCGCAGGACTTCGTCTGCGACGGCCTGGCCGGCGTGCGTCTGGCCTGCGACCACACGCGGCGCAATGCGCCTGAGGTGCTGGCCGCCGTCAACGCTGCCTTCGACAGCGCCCAGCGCGCCGGCGCCTACCAGGGCTTTCGCCTGCACACGACCGAGGTGGCCGACGTGGATGAGCTGGCGGGCTTGTGGTCGCTGGATGCCGAGGTCGTCGCTGCGCCTGCCGAGCCCGAGGTCGACCCGCTGCGCTGGCGGCCCAGCCTGACCGAGCCCAAGCGCGAGGCGGAGGTCAGCCGCCGTGCGCCGGAGTGCGAGCGGGTCTGCAGATCAATAGTCGGGCTGCTGCAGGCCCGGCCCGAGCTCAAGCCCGGCGACCTTTTCGTGCTGGCCCGCAAGCGCGACCCGCTGCGCCAGCTCAGCGAGGCGCTGACGGCGGCCGGCGTGCCGCATGCGGCGCCCGAGGAGCAGCCGCTGGCCGAGATGGTCGACGTCGCCGACCTGCTGGCGCTGCTGGACGTGCTGGCCTCGCCGGGGCATGACCTGTCACTCGCGCATGCGCTGCGCAGCCCGCTGTTCGGTGTCGACGAGGCGGACCTGCTGGTGCTGGCCGAGGCCGCCGGCACGGCCGAGTGGCTGGGCCGGGCAGCGGCCGAGCGGCGTTCCTGGTGGAGCGCGCTGCAATCGCTGGCGTCGCCCAGCCCCGCACTGGCACGCGCCCAGACGCTGCTGCGCGGCTGGGCCGAGCAGGCGCGCCAACGCACACCGCACGAGCTGCTGGACCGCATCGTCGACGAAGGCGATCTGCTGGCGCGTATTGCCGCGGCCGTGCCGGCGCCGGACGCGGCGGTGCGCCTGCAGAGTGTGCAGGCCCTGCTGCGTGCCGCGCTGGACCTGGACGGCGGCCGCTACGCCCAGCTCTACGGCTTTGTGCGCGCGTTGAAGAGCCGGCCCGTCAAGTTCGTGCCTGCCGCTGCGCCCGACGCGGTCCAGCTGCTGACCATCCACGGCGCCAAGGGCCTGGAGGCCGAGGTCGTCTTCCTGCTCGACACCGACGCCGCGCCGCCCAAGGCCGAGACGCTGGGCCTGCTGCTGGATTGGCCGGTGGGCTTGCCGGCACCGCGCCGCGCGGCCTTTCTCGCCTCGGAAGCCAGGCCGCCGCCATCGCTGCAGGCCCTGGTCGACGAGGAGCGCGCCGAGCGCGAACGTGAGGAGCTCAACGGCTTGTATGTGGCGCTGACGCGGGCGCGGCGGGCGCTGGTGCTCAGCCACACGCCCAGCCGCAGCCAGGCGACGAGCTGGTGGGCCAGGCTGCAGCCGCTGGCCCGCCGTTGGCCCGTCGCGATGGCTGCTGGTGGT
>NZ_JBQVNP010000250.1:0-4401 GCF_052436255.1 Roseateles sp.
ACGCGCACTGCCGCCGAGTTGCGCCAGATGGTGATCGACCGCATTGAGGCAATCCCCGACCTTCGAGGCCAGCTCACTGATGTGCATCGTGGGGGCGTTGTCGGTACCGGCAGCGATGGCGAAGGTGGTCCGACATGGACCGTGCCAGTGCTGACCGACCGCAGCACCCATCGGCGCGACATCGCGCGAATCATTCGGCAACTGCAGATGCAGTACGACCTGGAGGACTAGAGCAAAAGGCGTCATGTCGCCGCCTTCTTCTTGGCTAGTGTCAACAGCCGGTGGTACGAGCCTTGCCTGGCTTGGTGCCCGGCATGCCCGGCACCGAACTCGATGCGCGCAATTCCGTCTATCGCATCCACGCACGCCTGCAGATAAGCGAGGTCGCTGAGAAATGCAAAGTTCGCTCTGCAGGCACGGAAGCGGGTGTTGATGGACCGCTGGATGGCCACCGGCACCATGCGCCAATGACTTGGACACAGAAAGCGCCCCGTATCCACTTCCCGCGAGCAATTGAAGGCGTCGCACTTGCGGTTCATGGCGTGTAGGGCAGCTCGATGACTGCAAAGTCGTCGTAGTACGCGAAGTCCGCCCCTGCTGGGTGGAGCTTCAGCCAGCGTTTGGTCTTACGATCCCAGGCCTCGAACTCGGCATCGTTTTCTGGCGTGTCGACGGCTTGGGCGGGTGAAATAGGACGCTTGAGAACATGCGCATCCAGGGCCGCCTTGAAGAGATGGGCGGCTTCAACGTTCGCAAAGGCTTGAACTGGCCGATCACCTTCGTAGTTCGTGCAGGCCATCACGATGTGGACGGTAGGCCGGCGTTTCATTGCGGCACCTCGTTCCATTCGCGGCCGTCCAACAGGCGGCCAGACAGCTTCTTGCCGAAGCGCTGCAGCGGCTCATCCAGGGAATTCGATGTCGCGAGCTGCGCACCATCGATGCGGCCTCGGCCGTATGGCCCCCACTCTCCCCACTGCTTGTAGAAGAAGGCGACGCCGGCGGCCTGGCACTGGTCGCGCAAGCTGCGTGCCCAATCAGGATGCATGGGTCGCGCGCAGCGGCCGCTCTCGCCGCCGACGATTACCCAGTCGATGAACCGCTGGCCGTGCTGCGACGTTCCCTCGATCGGTGCGATGAGACGGTGGTCGACCTTGACTGCCTCCAGCAGCGGCTCCAGGCTGAGGTAGCGCACCGCGGCCGGAATGCCGACGAGGTGGGGAAGCCGCTCGTCCAGCCGGCGCTGATCCTCGGCGCTGGCGCCGATCCAGACGTTCGGCAGCGGCAGGCCCGACCACGCGGCAACGGGGTTGCCGGTCCGTCGCAGGTTGATCTGCCCGACCTGCTGCCCGATCAAGGCCTCGCGCACCGGATGCGCGAAGTACTTCGCCGCGCGCTTCGCCTGCTTCGTCAGCACCTGGAAGGTGTGGCGCCCGGCCAGCGCCATGACGGCGAAGACCTGGTCGATCCATTCATCCGGTACCGAAGGGTGGAATAGATCGCCGTGCGCGCAGACGAAGATCATGCGCGCGCGGGTCCATTGCAGCGGCTGTTCAAGCCATGCGGCGTTGAACCGCGTCTCGCCCGTCCATACTGGCCCTGCGGCGCTCTCCTGCGTCAGGCCGACGCGGCTGGGATGGTGCCGCAGGCGAGTGCCTGCGAGCTTCATCGCGTAGCAGTTCTTGCAGCCCGGGCTCTGGACACTGCAGCCGGTCACCGGGTTCCAGGTGGCGTCGGTCCATTCGATCTTGCTAGTGGCGCTCATGTCAGCGCTCCTCCCTTTCAAGCGGGACGTCTTCCCACCACGGCTCCCCGCCGGAAGGCGATCGCCAGAGCTGCTGCAACACGCGAATGTGGTTGTGCGCCGGATCCACACCGTACGGCGGAGGGTTCATCGAAGGGCGTACAACGAAGCGCAGTATTCCTTGCGCCACCTTTGCCGAACTGACCAACGCGTGCTTCGTCTTGAAGGTCCAGGTCTGTGGCGTGGAGCCTGGCCCCATTTCGAGAGACTCGGCGATCTGTTGCCGTTCGATCACATGCGCGGCAATGACCAGGCGGGCGAAGCCGACGAAGTCGAACTCGTGGCCCGGCTGAGTCTGCATCGACTCGACCAATTTCAGAATCTGTGCGTCTTTCATGACTCACTCCAGCACCAGCGGCCCGAGCCACCAGTTCCACAAGCCGATGAGCGAGAACACAAGGAAGCAGCGCTCCTTCGCCAAGATCCAGCGGTTGCCCTGATGTTTGTTGAAGGGAATCGCCGCGAGGTTGCTCACCAGAAATGCGGCGAAGCCCCAGACGGGATGCACCTTCGGCAGTGCGAAGAGCAGCGCGCCTAGGACTCCGAACGCGGCTGTCAGCACCTGGACCGCCGAGATCGACCAAGCCGGCCAGGTGCGATTGCGTGCATCGAAGCATCCGCACAGCCAGGCAACGGCGCCGAGGGTCACCAATGCGAAGAGGAACCAGAACAGGCCAATGTGGAGGTCAGCCATGTTGCACCCCTTTCCATCCATCGCCGGGCGCCCATTCGGTGATCACGATGGCGTCTTGGCCGGTGAAGGCCGGGTCATCGCGCACGATCCTGAAGCGCGGCCGGTTGTCAAAGCTGTTGCGTCCGAGCGTGGCCGCCGCGTCCATCACCTCCATCGACTGAAAGTCGTTGGCGGCATCGAAGCGAACGACGTCCTTCCAGGTGCTCGAAAAGATATTGACCTGCAGCTTTGCAGGCTTCGCGCGCTCAATGGCCATCGCACACCCCCGCACGCAGTGGCAGTCTGCCCACCGGAAGATCCTGTGCGTCTGCTTCGCTCGTTTCCAGCGACGGCAAGTCGAGGTCCAGCCCCTCGCCGCAGCCCGAGGTGTCGAGCTTGATTGCCTGGTACCAGTTCGCCAGCGCTGCAGCAGAGCTGATGGTGTGATGCAGGGCCTTCTCACGATTGCCGGTAATCACGGCGCGCAGGCACTTGCCCACAAGACGCCCGATCAGCCAGAACCAGTTCTCCGCGCTCTTCTGGCGGTCGTGGGCCTCGCCGAAGCGATAGCGCTGATGCGATGCCTCGTACTGAACCGCGGAGAGAAACTCTTCGGTGTGCGGGTTGTTGATCAAGCCACGCAGGTGCGCGAGCTCGACGGCAGCTCGCCGCATCAGATCGCCAGGCACGGGGTAAAAGCCGTCTCGCAGAATCTGCAGCTCGGCGTCTGTCAAATTGGACATGGGAAGCCTTTCAAGAAAGGCCCCGACACCCGTGGGTGCCGGGGAGAAGACCAAGCGGCCGGTAGTCGGCTCAACCTGATCAAGGAGGGACGTGGTTTCAGACATGGGGCAGCTTCAGCGGCTCGTGCCCGATGGCGGCTGGGGCCGGCGGCGCTGCGGGCGGCTTCGGCATACGCACCTGGCCAGCCTTGATGGCGCAGTACTGGACGTCGAGTTCGCCATCGATCTCGAAGACTCGGTCGAGGGTCGCGTCGTAGCGAAGATGGCCGTCGACGGCCCCTCGCAGTAGCGCGACAACCTTGAGCCCGGTATCTGCGGGCAGAAGAATCTGGATGTGGCCCACGGTCAGGCAGCACATCGCCTGGTTTGGCTTGCTGGCGGCGCGGGTAACCATCACGCAGCCTCCTGGCCGTGGATGCGCCAGGCGGTCGTGCCGGCTTCCGCGCGGGCAACCTCCAGCTCCTCCACGCGCACAAAGCCGGTGGCGAAAATCTTTTTGCCCAGCCGCTTCGCGGCTTCTTCGGCGCTGTGCGTGCAGCTGCAGCGTCGCCCGCGCACGGTGTTGGTGACGTAGGCGCCGCTGAGGTAGCGCACCGTGGTATCGACCACTGCGATCTTGGTGGCCATCAGCTGACCCTCCAAAGGCCCAGCGTCTCGTCGTCGATGCGGCGGATCGTGAACGCCTTGCTGGTGGCCTTCGAATACTCGTTGACGCACTTCTGGATCGAACCGCGCGAGGAAAGCGGCAGCTCGGCGCAATCGTCTTTCTTCATGCGATCGAACAGCGCCGTCCAGTTCGTGCGCCCGTTCCTAGCACCTTGAGGGATCGGAACACCCGACTTGATCTCAATCTTTGACGTGTCGATGAGGACGCGTTGGCGCTTCTTCTTCGTCAGTGCGGTACCCACCGGGCCCAGGCTGGGATGAATGCTCGGGCGGGCCTTGATCTGCGGGTGGCCCTTGCCGAGTCGATACACCATCTCGTCTTCCTCGGCGTCGTCGAGCCGCACCAGGGCACCCGACTCGACGGCCGGCGTGAGCAACACCGCCAGGCCGCGCACCGGCACGTCGAACTTGACGCTGATGTCGTCGACGGTCAGCGTCTCGGTGGGGTTGGTGGTCAGGAACTCGATCACCTTCCAAGGCAGCGCGCCCTTCGTGGGGGTGTAGAGGGTGCTCATA
>NZ_JBQVNP010000251.1:0-4394 GCF_052436255.1 Roseateles sp.
CCTCGCGGCGTTGCGGCGCGTCGGCCAGCGCGGCCGCGACGTCGGCGGGCAGCGTGGTGGCCTGCTCGTGCACCTGCATCGGCACCGGTGTGTCGGCGGCGGCCGGCCAGCGGCCATGGCGCGCGTGCTCGGCGCGCAGCCGGGTAGCTTCGCGCTGCAGCAGCTGGTCGATGAAACGGTCCTCCACCGCGTAGGTGAAGGCCATCGCGAACAGCGCGAACAGCGTGGCCACGCCGAGCGTGAACGCGGCGAAGGTGAGCATCAGGCGACGCTGCAGCGTCATGCGGTGTCGGCGTCCAGCCGGTAGCCGATGCCGTGCACGGTGGTCAGCAGCGGGCGGTCGAAGGGCTTGTCCATGGCCTGGCGCAGCTGATGGATGTGGCTGCGCAGCGGGTCGGACTCGGGTGGCTCGTCGTCCCACAGCCGCTGGATCAGCCGGCTGCGTGTCAGCGCGCGCGGGTGGGCCTCCATCAGCAGGCGCAGGATGGCCAGCGGCGTGGGTGGCAGCGCCAGCCGCTGACCGTCGCGAAAGGCCTCCTGCGCGCGTCGGTCCAGGCTGAGCGGGCCGACGCGCAGCAGGTAGTCCTGCCCGGCCTGGCCGCGCTTGGCCAGGGCCTGCACGCGGGCCAGCAGTTCCTCGCCGGCAAAGGGCTTGACGAGGTAGTCGTCGCCGCCGACCGCAAAGCCGGCCAGCTTGTCGGGCAAGGTGTCACGCGCCGTGATCATCAGCACCGGCACATGGCTGGGCGCGGCGGCGCGCAGCTGCTGGCACAGCTGCAGCCCGTCCAGGCCGGGCAGGCCGATGTCCAGCAGCAGCACGTCGGGCGCGTCGGCCAGCGCGGCCTGCAGCGCCAAGCGGCCGTCGCTGGCCTCGGTCACGCGGTGGCCGGCCGCACGCAGCAGCGCGGCGATCTGCTCGCGCAGCGGGGCGTGATCCTCGACGAGCAGCAGGTGCGGCATGCGCGCAGTGTCACCCGGCCAGCTGGGCCAGCGCGGCGCGCGCCTCGGCATTGGCCGGCTCGGCGGCCAGCAGCGCCATCAGCACCTCGCGTGCCTTCTGCGGCTGGGCCAGCTGGGCGTAGGCCTGGGCCAGCCCGAGGCGGAACCTGGCGTGCGCCATGTGCGGCGCGGCCAGCTCCATGACGGCCAGTGCCTGCCGGCGTGCGGCGTCGTCTATCGCCGCCTCGGCCTGGTAGTAGCCCAGCATGGCGATCAGGTCGGTGTTGTAGCGCTTGGGCTCGGCGGCCAAGGCGGCGCGCACGGCCACCTGCTCGCCCGCCAGCCAGCGCGTCACCAGCTGCATGCTGGCCTCGTCGCGGTGCGGCGTGCGCGGCTGCGGCGTGCGGCCCAGCTGCCTGACGATGGCCTCGGCCACCAGCGTCGTCGAGAAGGGGTTCTGGCCGGTGACGAGCGGGCCGTCGACGACCAGCTTGGGCATCATCAGCGGGGCCTCTTCCCACTGCGCGCCCAGCTCGCGGGCCCGGGTCTCCAGCCAGAACGGGTATTGCTTCGCCCACTTCTTGCCGAACAGCCGCTCCTCTTCGTCGCTGAAGCCCGTCATGCGCCGGCCGGCCACCAGCGGGCGGCCATCGGGCGTCTTCACGTTGAGCAGTGCCGCCGGCCCGTGGCAGACCGCCGCCAGCACGCCCCGGTGGGCGGCCAGCAGGCCGAGCAAGGCGGTGTCGCGCGGCAGGTCGAACATCGCACCCTTGCCGCCGATCAGAAAGATTGCCGCATGCTCACCCGGCTGCACGTCCTGGGTGCGGCGCGTCTGCTGCAACTGGCGCACGCCGTCGGCATCGGCCAGGAAGGCGGCGACATGGTCGTCGCGCGGGTTGTGCCGGTCGGCCACCACGGCGCCGCCGGCCGGGCTGGCGATCTGCACCTGCAGCCCGTTGGCGCGAAGCGTCAGCCAGGCCATGGCCAGCTCGTCCATCTCGAAGCCGGGGCGGCTGATGGTCGTGCCCTCGGCGCGGCCTTCGCTGGAGACGACGAGCAGCACGCTGGGCGTGGTGGTGGCGGCTGCGGCGGGCAGGCCCAGGGCGGCCGCGAGGCTGGCGGCAAGCAGGAGTCGGTGCATGGTGGGGTCCGGTGAGTGGAGGTGCCACCAATGTGCCGAGCCGATGTGAAGCCGAGATCAAGATGCCGACTGCGGCCGGCGGCCGCCGTGGCGCGGCCTGAACCGCCGGCTGTGGTCACGCAAGTCCGCGCAGATCCTGCGTGGCTCCAAGGCCTCCGGGTCAATTCGCCACGCAAGGAGCTGGCCTCAGTTGCGATCGCGGCGCGGAGGCAGCGGCTGATCGGTCGTGTAGCCGGTGTTGGCGCTGCCGGGCGCCCAGCGATTGGTGTCGTCGGGTATCGGCGCGGCCGGCGTCGTCGTGTCGGTCGTCGTGCTCGCCATGCTGCTGTCGGCCGGCTGCGTTGCCGTAGCGGCCGTCGTGGTGTCGCTGTACGGCGCGGTCTGCGCAGTCTGCGTGCTGGGCAGCATCACGTCGGTCGTGCGCTCGACCGGTTGGTCGAGCGGGTTGCTCTGGCTGACGACGTCCGACTGTCCGGCGGCGGCGTTGTCCGCGCTGGCGTTGTCGGCTGTGGACTGGCTGGCGCAACCGGCGGCCAGCAAGGCGGCGAGTGCCACGGCAATCACGGTCGGTGTGGTATTCAAACGGGTGCTCATGATGACTCTCCAACGGTTGGGACGCCATCGCGCCTGATGGCGCGACGGTGCGGCGGATGCCGCCGCATCAGTCGGCAAGGGTCATTCCTGCGCGCCGGCGCCAGCGCGCCGGCCGGGCCGGCCGGTGGCGTGCTTACAGGGAGGCGTGCGAGCCGGGTAGGCGCGGGCCTACGACCGAACCCGGCGCCCATCCTGGGCCCCACGGCCGCCCGGCAGCGCCGCCGACACTGTCCGCGCACTGTCCGCGGACACCGCCCACAACGGCAAGTGCTTGATTCACAAGCCGACGCCTGCTGGCACATGGCTTGCGGTAGTCCTGGCCATGAACACTCGCTTTCGCGACACCTCCGAGCAGGACCGCCCGCTCGCCCCGAAATCCCGGCGCTGGCCCGTTTTGCTCGCCGGCGCTGCTGCCGTGGTGGCCGTGCTGGCGCTGTTCGGTGGCGGCCGCGTCAAGCAGATGCTGTCGGCCGATTCGGCGATCAGCGCCACACGGCTGAGCATCGCCACCGTCAACATCGCACCGCTGACACGCGACGTCGCCGGCGAGGGGCGCGTCGTCGCCGCGCAGAGCCCGACGCTGTTCGCGCCGGGCGGCGGCACCGTCACGCTGACGGTGCAGGCTGGCGACCCGGTCAAGCGCGACCAGGTGCTGGCCCGCATCGAATCGCCCGAGCTGGCCAACCGCCTCGCGCAGGAGCGCAGCCAGGTCGACGCGCTGCGCGCCGACGTGGCGCGCGCCGAGGTCGAGGCCCGTCAGCAGACCGCCGCGCTGCAGAGCGCCTTTGAGAACGCCCGCATCGACCAGCAGACCGCCGCCAACGACCTGGCGCGCCAGACCCAGGCCTTCGAGGCGGGCGCGACGGCGCGCATGCAGGTCGAGCGCGCCCAGGACGCGCTGGCCAAGGCCAAGCTGGCGCTGGACCAGGCCGCCGGCCTGCGCGGCCTGAAGACCGACAGCCTGGCGCTGGACGTGCAGGCCAAGAAGAGCGCGCTGGCCCGCCAGCAATTGATGGTGGCCGACCTGGAGCGCCAGGTGACCGAACTGGCCGTGCGCTCGCCGGTGGACGGGCAGGTCGGCCAGCTCTTCATCGCCGACCGCACCAACGTCGCCCGCGACGCGCGCCTGCTGTCGGTCATCGACCTGTCGGCGCTGGAAGTGCAGATGCAGGTGGCCGAGAGCTTTGCGCGCGAGCTGCAGCCGGGTATGCCGGGGGAGATCTCGGGCAATGGCCAGCGCTGGGCGGGACTGGTCAGTTCCGTGTCGCCCGAGGTCGTCAGTGGCGAGGTGGCGGCGCGGTTGCGGTTTGACGGCAAGCAGCCGGAGCAGCTGCGGCAGAACCAGCGCTTGAGCGTGCGCGTGCTGCTGGACCGGCGCGACAAGGTGCTGGGCGTGGCGCGTGGCAGCTTCGTCGACGAAGGTGGCGGCAGTTATGCCTATGTGGTGCGTGGCGGCCATGCCGAGAAGGTGGCCGTCAAGCTGGGGGCGCGGTCGCTGGATCGCGTTGAGGTTGTCTCGGGGTTGGTTGCCGGGGACCGTGTCGTGATCTCAGGCACGGACAACTTCAAGGGCGCGGACCGCGTCTTGATTGCGGATTGAGCGTGATGTTTGATCGGGTTGCTTATGCGAAGAGTTTTGCTGAACGCTGCATTGCCGGGAGTCCCGCCCGGCATCCGGGTAACTGTCGGTTGTCCCCGCAGAAAAAAATTACCCCCCCGC
>NZ_JBQVNP010000252.1:0-4379 GCF_052436255.1 Roseateles sp.
AACGTGGGCTGCATTCCCAAGAAGCTCTACAGCTACGCGGCCGGCTATGCCGAATCCTTCGAGGAGGCTGCGGGCTACGGCTGGAAGCTGCCCGAGGCGCCGCAGTTCGACTGGGCACACCTCAAGTCGCAGCGCGCGAAGGAGATCACGCGGCTCAACGGCATCTATGCCTCGCTGCTGAAGAACTCGGGCGTCACGCTCATCACCGGATGGGCCCAGCTGGCCGACGCCCACACGGTGGAAATCGACGGCAGGCGCCACACCGCGCGCCACCTGCTGGTGGCCACCGGCGGCACGCCCTTCGTGCCCGACATCCAGGGCCGCGAGCACATCGTGACCTCCGACGCGATGTTCGACCTCGACCCGTTCCCCAAGCGCCTGCTGGTGGTGGGCGGCGGCTACATCGCCTGCGAGTTCGCATCGATCTTCAACGGGCTGGGTGCCAAGGTGACGCAACTGCACCGCCGCGCGCACCTGCTCACGGGCTTCGACGACGACGTGCGCCAGTTCCTCGCCAACGAGATGGGCAAGGCCGGCGTCGACCTGCGGATGAACTGCGAGGCCAGCTCAATCACGCGCGGGCCGCACGGGCTTACCGTCACGCTCGCGCGCGGCCAGCAGATCGAGGCCGACACGGTGCTCTTCGCCACCGGCCGCGTGCCCAACACGCAAGGGCTGGGTCTGGAAGCGGTGGGCGTGAAGCTCGACGAGCACGGCGCGATCGCGGTCGATGCGCACTACCGCAGCTCGGTGCCGTCGATCTACGCGGTGGGCGATGTCTCGACGCGCGTGCAGCTCACGCCGGTGGCGCTGGCCGAGGCGATGGTGGTGGTCGACGAGCTTTTCGGCAAAGGCAAACGCAGGCTCGACTACGAGTTCATTCCCACCGCCGTGTTCACGCACCCGAACATCGGCACCTGCGGCTACACCGAGCTGGATGCGCGCGCGAAGTTCGGCGAGGTCACGGTGTTCTCGAGCGAATTCAAATCGCTGCGCCACACGTTATCGGGCAGCAGCGAACGCACCTTCATGAAGCTGGTGGTCGAGAAGGCCACCGACCGCGTCGTGGGCCTGCACATGGTGGGTGCCGACGCGGGAGAAGTCGTTCAGGGCTTCGCGGTGGCGATGCGCGCAGGTGCGACGAAAGCGATCTTCGACAGCACGGTGGGTATCCACCCGACTGCCGCCGAAGAGTTCGTGACGATGCGCGAGCCGATGCCGGGCTAGGCCTGCCGGCGAAAGTTCAACGCGACTTGCGCTTGTAGAAGACCTGCGACTTCAGGTTCTGCGCAATCGGCTCGACTTCGGCCTGCCAGCCGTTCATGAAATCTGCAGTGCAGACGCCCTCAGGAGTCTTGTCGAACAGCTCGCGCACAACACGCACGCCGGTCTTCGTTCGCTTGTAGCTGCTCGCGAACTCGAGATACCGGCCGCGCTTCGTCAGCGACTCCGGCAGTTGGACGAAGCTCACGCCCGGTGCCAGTTCGATGTCGTAGCTTTCTCCGGTCTTGAATCCGGTGCAGTAGTGGCGGCGCGTGACCGAAGCCTGATCCCCCTTGATTGCAAAGCGAGAAACAGACAGCGGCAGGTTGGCAACGGGGGTCAGCCGGAAGGCCCCGGAGGTCCCGGCTTGCAGATAGTTGTCGATCTCGAAGGTGAAACCGAACGAATACTCATCCGTCAGGACTTTGGCGTCGGACAGGTCGCCGCGGTCGAGTTCGCCCTTGCCCTTGAAGCCGGAGGCCAACAGCGTGCGCCGAACGAAGTCGCGCACCGCGGTCGCCTTGAGATCGCCCATGTAGGCGCGCCACTGCGCAGCTTGTGTTCCCTTGAAGCTGACCTGGATATCACCTGTCGCGCTGCCGTCGGCACCGACGCGCAGTCTGGTTCGCACATGCTGCTGCTTCCGGTCGGCGGGCAAGGGCGGAATTGTCGCCAGTACCGTGGCCGCGCCCACATGGAGGACGGGCTTGCCATGCGAGCCACTTGGCAGGTAGCCAAAGGGAATGTCCTTGGCCGTGGCGTCCAGGTAGATTTTCCAATCGGGCAGGTAGTTGATGACATGGTTGACCATCGACACGACAGGTGTAGCCGGCAGATCGAGCTGGTTGCCCGCGTTGATCAGCACCTGTTCGCCCCGGATGCCGGCTGCACGCCACAGCGCCTGCAGCAAGGTCGCGTGATCCTTGCAGTCACCCATCTTGTTGTCGAGCACCGTATCGGTGTCTCGCGGCACGACCGCGCCCACACCGATGCAATTGCCGCCGTAGGTGATGTTGCGGGACACCCATTCGTAAAGCAGGCGGGCGCGCACGAGGGGATCCGACTGGTCGCCCACGATGGACTTCGCCAGCGCAGTCACCCGCTCATTGGGCTCGGCCTTGGGCAATGCGCGGTCACCGTAGGCCTTGGCAATCGACTCGTAGGTCGGGAAGGTGCTCACCATCAGCACGGGAAATTCCTCGAGGCGCCAGATTCCTGCGTCGGTCTCGTCGTACGTCCGCGGCGAAGGATTGCGATAGCTCCACGTGCGCACCTGGAGACCTCCGTCTTCGCTTGCAGCTTCCTCTTTCAGGTTGTGGCCCTCGAACTTCAGATCGAGTGCCTTGGAGAAACGGACCGTGATCCGGGCATCTTCATAGATGCTGTACGGCGAGAAGGCTTGAACGACCGAGAAAGCGCCGGGAAAGATCGGCTCCTTGTCGGCGATCCGGTATTTCACGCCGACCGTGTCGCCCGCAGCCACGTCCGGAAACACCACCGAGAGACGCGTGTAGTCGGAGAAGAGTGGCTTCGCCCCGTCACGCCCGTTGTTGACCTCAGTCTGGTAGTTGGTCGGAGGCGCCACGATGCGCCGCCCATCGGCCTTCAACGTATAGGCCTCCAGGATCTCGCCCTTCTGGATGCTCGTGCTGTACGAGAAAGTCGAGGACTTCATGTCCTCCAGCGCACTCGCATGAACGATCTGGGTCGCCGACGTGTAGGTCGTTGTTGATCGACCGTCGGGCGCTACCTCGTAGTCCGCATACCACTGCTTTGAAATAACGTGGGCCTGCTGAGGCTCGGCGGCCTGCGCCACCGTGGCGCCTGCCAAAGCGGCAAGCAGACAAAACGCTCCCCATGGCCGCTTGATGGCCTGATGCATCCGTTCGAACATGAACTCCTCCAGAGCTTCTCTTGTGGGAACGGGCGATATATCCCGCTCTTGGCGCCCTCGAGGGCGCGTTTCAAAATGATACGAGAAGTCGCGCGCCGGCCAAAGGCTAGGAGTGGGTTCCTTGTTGCCGCTTGCCCTCAAGCAGCTTCACCAGCACGAACAACACCCTGTTGGCAGGCGTGGGCACACCCAGCGCCTCGCCGCGCCGCACGACCAGTCCGTTGAGATGGTCGATCTCGCTGAGCTTGCCTCGTGCCAGATCCTGCGCGGTCGACGAGTACTGCGACGGCATGCTCTGTGCGATGCCACGCACGGCGGCGTCGGTGTCGCCGGGCACTTCGACGCCCTCGGCCTTCGCGACCGCGAGGCATTCGGCCACCACGTCGCGGATCACGTCGGTCACGCCGATGCCTTTTGCGAGCACCCCATAGGGCAGCTGCGTGACGGCCGAGAGCGCGTTGTAGGCGCAGTTGAGGATCAGCTTGGCCCACAGCGATCCGCGCACGTTGGCGGAAATCTGCGTGGGCACGCCAGCGGCCACGAGGTGCTGCGCGACCTGTTCGCTGGTGCGCGACGGCGCTATCACCAGTTCGCCGCGTCCGTGGTGCTTCACGTGGCCCGGCCCCGCCATCTCTGTCGCCACGTAAACGACGGCCGCGGCGACCTCGTTCGACGGCGGCAGCACCGAGCGCACGCGCTCGTCGTTGTCCACGCCGTTCTGCAGCGTGAGCACCAGCGCGCCGGGGGCGAGATGCGGCTTGATCTGTCCAGCCGCCGATTCGCTGTCGGTGGATTTCACGCAGAACAGCACGAGGTCCGCGCCCTGCACAGCGCTGGCTTCGGTGCTCGCGGTCACCTTCACGAATTCGTCGAAGGCCTTGGTCTCCAGTCGAATGCCTTTGGCGGTGTCGGCCTCCACATGCGAAGGCCGTCCGAGCAGCTCGTCCTCGTGCCCGGCGCGCGCCAGCATCGCCCCGTAGTAGCAGCCGACCGCGCCGGCGCCCATCACTGCGACTTTCATCGATTCGTTTCCTTGGTTGTCCGTTCGTATGGCGAGCGTAGCCAGTACCGGCGCTTCATGCCTCGGTCTCCACACCGCGCGACTTCAGCCCCTCGTCCAGCAGCCAATCGCGGAACGCCGCGAAGGCCGGCAGGTCGAGCCTGTCGGGCCGGTAGCAGAGGTAGTGTCCCTGGTTCACGCTCACCGGCGTGCCGCAGGGGC
>NZ_JBQVNP010000253.1:0-4356 GCF_052436255.1 Roseateles sp.
GATCGTAGGCGGAGTCGTTGTCGCCAGTCCGAGTGGATCAATGAAAGCAATTGAATTTTTTGCATATACAAAAGCATTCAATCCACCCAAAAGCTTTATTGGGTCAGGACTAATAAACCGCCCTGCCTGCGGATCGTAGTAGCGGTAGCGGTTGTAGTGCAGCCCCGTCTCTTCATCCCAGTACTGCCCCTGGAACCGGATCGGATTCCTGAACCCCGCCCTTCTCCCCGCCTCGCTGATCGCCTCCCGCGCCTCTCCCCATGCCTTGTACTGCGCCGACCAGGCCACACTGCCTTCGTGGTCCGTCAGTTCCTGCGGCGTACCCAGGTGATCGCATTGGTAGAACGCCATCTCTTTCCTGTCGAACGCTCGAGGCACATGCCTCTGCTCGCCGTTCCACAAGGGATCCTGCTCGATGTCGTAGACGCCGCCGTTGGCCTCCATCAACGCCTTCGCGTCGGTGGTTTCGCTCAGCGCCATCGCGCTCGCCCGCCGCACCTGCATCAGCGGCACGAACGAGTTCGCCTCGTGGATGTAGTGCACGCTCCAGCCGTTCTCGCCGCCCTCCTCTATCGCTGACTTGCTCTGCGTGCTCTCGAACGCCAGCACGTCTCCGTCCCAGCCGAACAGCGTCGTCGTCTCGCCCGAGCTCTTGGACAGCCGGCGCCCCAGTGCGTCGTAGCTGAAGGTGGTGGTGATACCGCTCTGGTCGGTCGCCGCCGTCATGCGGTTGAAGCCGTCCCATGCAAATACAGTGCGCCATCCGTTGCGCATCCGTTCCGTCATGTTGCCGCGCTCGTCGTAGCGGTAGCTGGTGCCGGCGTAGTTCTTCAGCAGGTTGTCCAGCAGCTTGCCCGCCGGATGCCTCAGCGGGTCGTTGCTTGCCGGAAGGTCGACGATGTTGCCCGCCGGATCGAACGCAAACGCCTCGCGCCCGATGCGGCTGTTGGCTTCGAGCAGGCGGCCCACCGGGTCATACCGGTAGCTCAGGTTGCCGCGCCGACTGTCGCCAATGCCCACCAGTTGACCCGCCTTGTCGTAGCTGTAGCTGCGCCGGATGCCGGCGATCGATTCGATCACGCCGGGCTTGGTGCGCGAGATCTGCTGTTCGAGCAGCCGGCCCGCCGGGTCGTACTTCTGCCGCTGGCTCAGCCCATTGCCCTGTTCCCGCGCGACCTCGCGGTGCAGGTCGTCGCGCTCGAAGCCCAGGATGTCTTGCCCATCGACCAACAAACCGTGCACGTGGCCGGAGCCGTAGGTCAGCCACTGGGTGACGTGCCCGTCGGGGCGCACGGTGGCGATGCGTTGGTTGAGTTCGTCGTAGCGGTGCTGCCAGACTGCCGTGCGCTTGCGCTCCACGTAGTGGTGATGTTCACGAGTCAGGTTGCCAGCCGGGTCGTAGAACCACTGAAGGCGCGCGTCGCTATTGGTCGCTTCGAGCAGGCGGCCGTTGCGGTCGTAGGCGAAGCGCTCGGACTGCCCACCGGCACGGCGTTCGCTCAGGCGTCCGAGCGGATCGAATTCGAGTTCGGCGCGGTGGCCTGCCTCGACCACTTCAGCGAGGATGCCGGTGGTTTCTTCATGAACGTACTGCGTGGTCTTGCGGTCGAACCCGGTCTCCTCCAGCAGGCGGCCCACAGGGTCGTAGCGGAAGTCGTAGCGGCTGCCGTTCTCGTTGTGCAGCTCGGTCAGGCGGCCCAGCAGGTCCCAGTAGTACTTGAGCGAACGGCCTGCGGCGTCGGTGCGACCAGCGATCAGGCCGGCGCGCGTGTAGCTGTAGCTCGTGGCGCGCCCCAGCGCATCGGTGTGCTTCAGCAATCTGCCTTCGGCGTCGTGCTCGAACTGCTCGATCGTCTGGTCGGGCTGCACGATTTCCTCGAGCTGGCCGGCTGTGTAGCGGTATCCGGTCGCGTTGCCGGCGGCATCGGTGGCCTTGGTCAGCCGGCCCCGTTCGTCGTATTCCCAGCGGCTGGTCTTGGCGGAACAGTCGGTGTAACTGAGCAGTTGCCCTGACGCAGAGTAGGCCAGCGCCTTCACTCCCCCCTTCGCATCGGTGATGCGCACGGGCCTGCCGGCCTTGTCGTAGGCGTACTCGGTCTTGTGGCCCAGCGGATCGATCTCTTCCGTGAGATGGCCCTGCGCGTCGTAGTCGCGCTTCCACACGCCACCTTCCGCGTCGCGGATGCCCGTGAGACGGTTCAGCCTGTCGTACTCGAAGTGCACACGGCTGCCATCGGCTCGGGTGTGCGTCTGCAGGTTGCCGTCGACGTCGTAGGTGTAGTCATCGGTCGTGCCGTCGGTGTGCACGTGGCGCGTGACGTTCTTCGCGTCATCCCGGAAGAACCACTCCTGCAGCTTGTCGGGGTGGATGATCCGGTAGGTATAGCCCTCGATGTCGTAGTAGTGCCAGGTCTCGCCGCCCAGCGCATCGGTCACGTAGGTCAGGCGGATGTTCCTGTCCCACTCCAGCTTCAGTGCAAAGCTGCCGTCGTCGGACCATTCGCGCACGGCCTTGGCATCGGGGCCGGTGCCGTCGTACTCCAGGTTCATGCCTCGGCCGGTCCGGTCGGTGTAGCGGGTCACGAGGTGGTGGCTGTAGACGTAGCTCCAGCTCGCGCCGTCTTCGTCCTGTGCCGACACGAGGTCTCGCTCGCCGTCGTGCGTGTAGGCGGCCAACTGGCGCACGACCTGGCCGTCCTTCAGCTCCCACAGCGACTGGATGAGTCCGGTCTGCGCATCGGGCTTCGTGCCCACATGCGCCATGACGGCTTCGCCGTGCTTGCTGACGATATCGCTGAGCACGCGCTCGCCCGTTGCCGCAACGACGTGGTCATAGCGCAGCCCGATGGACATACCGTCCTTCGCCTGTTGGGTAACGAGCCGGAAGTGAGGCTGCTTGCTGTCGACGTACTCGTAGATCTCTCGCCACTCGCTCTGCTCGCCCGCGGGCAGCGGCTTGCCGAAGTCCAGCACCAGCAGGCTCTCGCTCAGGCGTGAGAGGCTGACTTCCTCGATGCGGTCGAACCAGGTCTGGCCCACCTCCAGCAGTGGGTAGGCATGACTGCGGCCGTCGGCGGCGTGATGGACCAGGCTTGCCTTGCCCTGGCGTGCACCGCGCACAGGCGTGGCAACGTCCACGCGCATGCTGTACGGGGTGATCCAGCGCGCACCAAGGCTGCTTCGATCGAAGGCATCGAGGTCGCTGGCATAGGTGCGGGCCCACTCGATCGGCAGTGGCGCGGCAAGAACGAAGTCGGTGTGGGTGAAACTCTCGTTGCCGGTACTCAGGCTGATGGAAGCGCCTTTGCGTGCCGGCGCGGGGCAGTTCTTGCAGCCCCCGGTTCCCTGCGCCGCGGCCTGCTTGTTGATATGGCCAAGAGGCGTTCCCGGGTTCTCCTTCTCCGCTTTGGCCCCCGCCTGCGGCGGCACGATCGCAGCCCTCTTGCCCTTCTTCTTCAGCAGCGCATCCCGCAGCTTGTGCAGCAGCCACATGATGCTCGCCTGCGCCTCCTTGTCCGCCAGCCTCGACAGTTGCCCCCTCAGCAGCCGCTTGAAGTCCAGCATCTGCGTGATCACGCCGTTGACCTTGCCCGCAACGCCATCGGGCAGCTGATTGGCGGCAGCCTTGGCAACGTAGTTCGCCGACTGCTTCGAGTAGCGCACCGCCGCGCCCCACATCCGGCTCCATGTGCTCTGCGTCTTCGGGTCGTGCACCTTCGTTTCCGCCGCCGCGGCCGTGCCCACCGTGAACAGATCCTTCTGTCCCAGCACCCGCCGCAGGATGTCCACCAGGTTGTCGATGATCTTGTCCGCAAGATCCGCGCAGCTCTTGAGGATGCCGTCGAGCTTCTCGATCGCCCCATCGATGAACTTGTCCAGCTCGCCCATGATGGTGGCGTTCAGGTGCCCCACCAGCGTGGTCACGATCGCTTCGCCCAGGTTCGAGGCTGCTGTCTTCAGCTCCTGCTTCACCAGATGCAGCGTCGGCCTCAGGCTCATGCGCGCCGCGGCCATGCTCGGCGGCAGCGGGATCAGCCCGATCAGGTTGATGCCTAGGCTCACCCAGGTCAGGAACGCCTCGACCCCGTCCTTGGCCTTCTTCTCGACGATGTTGATGATGTCCAGGAACACATCCACCAGCGCCATGATGTTCCCGACGATCGGGATGCTTCCCAGCACCATCGTCAGGCGCTCCAGCGTCACGTAGCCTCCGCTGAACGAGCGCAACCAGTCGTCCACCGCCTTGCTTGCCGCAGCGACGTCTTCCTTCACGATCGTGTTCAGTGGCGCTACCGCTGTTTGCGGCTCGCGCTCCGCCGGTTTCTGGCCCTGCTGTTGCGGGCCTTCTGTTCCTGC
>NZ_JBQVNP010000254.1:0-4324 GCF_052436255.1 Roseateles sp.
CGGGCACTGACCAGCGCCGGGCAAGCAGCTTGGCGCCGCCTTCTCCAGCGAGAAAGCTCTCAACGACCTTGAGCTTGAACTTTGTTTCGTACTTCCCCATGGAACCCCTTGAAGTTTGTCCAACTTCTGGGGGTCAGTTCACTTTCGAGGAGGCTCCCCGCGGGAGTTGCCCGTCCAATCCGATCACCAACCGCCTTTCGAGCAGCCGCTACCGTGGAATATGTGCCGCCCTTCAATCCCTCCGTCCTTGAAGCTGCTTGCCGCGTTCTTGGAGAGACGACAAATGGCCTGACAGGACCGGAGATTGGCTACGTCTTGCAGGACATGGCCGTTGAAGACCCTGGCGTCGGTATGACGAAGTGGAAGCGGATCTTCAACGCGCTGGCACTGCTACAAAACAAGCCCCATGTGGGGAACCACTTGCTCATGTTTATCAACCGTGCCATGAACCCAGCGCGTTTCGTTGCTAATCCCAGACAGTTCACATTGATGCAGGATGGCCTCAATGTGGCGCTGTCTCTTGCTGGCTATGGCGTCGATGACCAAGGCCGCGCAGTCCGGGCAACTCGGGAGACGACTGTCGCTGGCGCGGCTGCAAGAGCGAAGCGCCTGAAGACGACCCTTGAAGCGAGAGGCACCCACGCCGAAGTCTTCGCATATTGCACGCCAGAGCTGTTGGACGAAAACTACTTTCACGCAGTACTGGAAGCCATCAAGGGGCTTGCCGAGCGGCTACGAAAGATCTCTGGCCTCACCTGCGACGGCGCCGATCTGATAAATCAAGCGTTCTCGACCAAGGCTCCGATCATCGCCATCAACAGCCTGACGACCGACACTGAAGTGAGCGAGCAAAAGGGCATCAGCAACCTGCTCGTCGGCCTCTTTGGCGCAGTGCGAAACCCGACTGCCCACGCGCCCAAGGTCGTTTGGCCGATGAGCGAGCAGGATGCGCTCGACATCTTCGCGACGGTGTCGTTCGTTCACAGAAAGCTCGACGGAGCAACAAAGGTGTGACATCGCGTTCGCCAGCGACGCGCAGGCCCATGCCTCCGAGCCTTGGGCTCGGAGGCAACCCGAGAACCGGCCGGTGAGCACCACTCTATTGGCGTCCGGCCCTTCGCACAGCGAGTACATACATCATTTGCCGATGGCCAAGAAATCTAACAACGCGCAGCAGGCGCAGCCGGCGCCCAGCGCCCCGACGATCGCGCTCGACCGCGTCGGCGGCATCGCCATTGACACGAACATCTACCGCAAGGCCGGGTTCAAGTTCCGGACACAGCCCTTGGCCGCCCTGGCTGGCATCAAGGGCTTGCAGATCGCCCACCTGGTTCCGGAGATCTGGCGACGCGAGTTGGAGGCGCACGCCAAGGACTGGGCGGAGGCCCGCCTTCACGAGACGCGGCATGCGCTGCAGATCGGCGACTGGGCGCTCTCCGCGCAGGCCAGCACGGCCACCGACTTGCGCGCGCACCTGCAGGCCGATTCCGGGGAGTCCATCGCGAGCCGGCTGATCGATGCGCACTACGCCGCCTCCGGCGCCGTCCAGCTTGCCACGGCGTGGAAGGCCGGCCCGCGGGTGCTCTCCGACTATTTTGAGGGCCGCTACCCCTTCGAGAGGACGGGCGACAAGAAGAGCGAGTTCCCTGACGCCTTCGCGCTGGCGACCCTGGAGGCCTGGGGCGAGAAGATGGTCAAGCAGGTGATCGTGGTCACCGAGGACGAAGGCTGCCTATGGGCATGCGACGCCTCGAAGTACCTGCTGGGCTTCAGGTCGCTCACGGACGCGCTGCGCGCCCTCAACGAGGGTGACCAGACCCGCAAGATCGCGGCTGCGGAACTCGAACTGTTCCTGGTCAAGGAACTCAAGTCCGAAGTCTCGTCACTGCGCAAGGACCTTGACGCTCTCATCGGCGCCGAGATCGAGAGGATGGACATTGAGCTGGACGCCGACTCAGAAGTGCCTCACTTCGACTACGACGTCGATACCGTCAACCTCCTGTCGGTGATCCCGGCCTCGACGCTGCGCCCGCCGGACCTGCAGGTCTTGAGCGTCGGCCAGCATGACCTGACGTTCTCCTGGCTGTTCCAAGTCGAGGTCGAGGTCTCCGCGCGCTTCTATCGGATCGTCGGCCGCAACCTGCCGCAGACGCATCGCTATGGCGCACCTGTGGACACCCGCGTCATCACCATCGACGTGGAAGCCGTCATCACGCTGCAGACACCCGACGTCATGTCGGCCGTCGCTCTGAAGCATGCGCTGGTGAAGAGCTTCGACTTCGCGACATCGTCGCTGTGGCTGTATTTCGGCGACGTAGATCCTTGGGAACCAGACTACGAGGAATAGGCCCATCGCTGCCTCGCATTCAATCTATGCCGCCCAGGCAGGCCAGCACGACGGCAACTCCACTAGGCTCCGCGGCATCTGCGGCCTGTACAAGACGTCATGACCTTAGCGACACATACCGAAGAACAAATCAGCACGTTCTGCGCCCAGCTTGCCCCGGTTGAGCGGGCCTTCATCAGCCATGCCGCCCTGGGCTACTGCGCGCTGCGCCGCGATGACCAGTGGTTCCTCTACAGCGCCCGGTTGCGCCTGGATTCGACGATGACGGTGACGCCGGCGACGTTCAAGACCAGCACGGTCATCGCCGGCCGGATTCCCATCGACACCCGCTCACGCTCGGTTCGCAAGGCGATCGAGGAACTGCTCGGTACGTTTGCGGTCACCGATGCATCGGTTCAGTTCGAAGCCGAGGACAACGGCAGCTACTCCGCCTACGCCGTGCCGCTTCACCGGTCTGGGCTAGACCGATCGGCCCTTGCCATACTGAAGATTCGCGGCGGCCGCGGCTGGGAAAAAGTCGACCGCGAGGAGATCGGCTGGCGTCTGCGAGGCTCGGAAATTGCCTTCGAGTCCCTCTCCGAGCTCTGTGGCGTGTGCGATGCGGGCGACGAGCCGGGCAGCCTTGAGATCGTTGCCGCGCCGGTGACGAGAATTCTCTCGACATCCACAGCCAAGCAGAACAAAGCGACCCTGATGCTCTCGTGTTCCAGCGAGTTGGATGTCGATGCCTGCCGCCTCTCCTACCGCGTGATCCAGGGCTCGACGGTTGTGCATAGGGACTCGGTCGCCGGGAAGAGGCTGAACTGGCGGCCCGAGCACGGCAACTGCGTCGCCACCCATGACATTGACATCCCAGAAGGTGCCCTCGTCGACTGCGCGGTGTCCTATCAGGGCGAGACGCACCAGCAGGCCTGGATCACGGACCGGTCGGCCGTCGGGAATCCGCGACGCGCCGCATTCGAGCCAAGCGACATCGAGCTGCTAGCGATGCAGTCAATGCTTCGCGACGAGGACGACAAGAACGGCCGAGGCTTCGAAGTGGCCGTGGCGTGGTTGTTCTGGATGCTCGGCTTCAATCCCGCGCACCTTCGCAACAGCAAGCACCACGAGGACGCCCCGGACATCCTTGTCGAATGCGAGGGCGGCTTCGTCGTCGTCGAGTGCACGATCGGGCAGCTCAAGGCAGACAAGCGCTCCAACCTCAAGGCGCGGTGCGTCAACGTCGAGAAGAGTTTGGCGGCGACGGGCAACCGCGACGTGCTGGTCCTGCCGCTGCTGGTGACCCGGTTCAGCCACGAGCAGGTCACCGCGGACATGGAGGACGCCGGCAAGGCCGGCCTGCACGTCCTCACCCGCGACGACCTGCTGGCCCTGATGGAACGGACCCGACAGGTCAACTCGCCGGCCGCGATCCTGGCCGAGTGGCGGACCGCGCTGGAAGCAAATCGAGCGGCGACTCGCAGTCCGCAAACTCTAGCGACCTAGCCCTGCGCGAGATCGCCCGCGCTACCGCTGCCGGCAGGCACTTCGCCGGCCGCGAGGGGCAGCTTTGGTCACGTCTCTATGTTCCGAAACCTACCCTCCTAACCTGCGGTTGTCCTTTGCCCGGCGACGCTGTCAGCTCATCGGCACCACTCGACCACGCCGCGCTTGATCCAAAAATGACAGCTGCAGGCGCTGTGCTGGTGGACTGACGGTGAAATGGTTGGGCGGCTCCAGAAGTCCGTTTCGACCGACCAGCGCGGTCTGCGAGCCGGGTTAAGCGAAAGCGAGATCTGCACCCCGCAACCGCCCGGGCAGCTCATGCAAGCCCACTTCTTGACGCCGCTGTTGCCGACTAGCTGTCGTTTCCCAAGAGGTTGTTCACCCGAGGCCGTGGAAGATGAGGGTTCTCACACCAACCCATCGCCACACGGGGAACCCTCGGATGAACAGCCATAAGAATGCCTCATTGACGCCGCGAGGTCGCGCACATTT
>NZ_JBQVNP010000255.1:0-4306 GCF_052436255.1 Roseateles sp.
CAGCGCGCCCAGCGCGGCGAACCCGTCCGCCGCAACGAGCACCGCGACGAACGCCCCGCAGATCGCCCGCGCGATGACCGCCCGCCCCGCGTCGACCAGCGCCGCGTGGCCAACCGCGGGCCCAACTTCGAGCCACCGAGCCGGCCGCAGCAACGCCACAACCCGGCCCGGGAAGTCGCGCCCGAGGACGGCGAGCGCCTGTCCAAGCGCATGGGCGAGCTCAAGCTCGCCTCGCGCCGCGAGGCCGATGAATGGATCGCCGCCGGCTGGGTGCGCGTCAACGGCAAGGTCGCCGTGCTCGGCCAACGCGTCGGCCCCGACGTGCAGATCGACATCGACCCCGCCGCCCGCAACCAACAGGCCCAGCTCGTCACGGTGCTGCTGCACAAGCCCATCGGCTACGTGTCGGGCCAGGCCGAAGACGGCTATGAGCCGGCCGCCGTGCTCTTCCAACCGGAGAACCGCTGGGCGGAAGACGCCTCCGGCATCAAGCCCAACGCCGGCCACCACCGCAACCTCGCGCCCGCCGGCCGGCTGGACATCGACTCCACCGGCCTGCTGGTGCTGACCCAGGATGGCCGCATCGCCCGCGTGCTGATCGGCGACGACTCCGACGTCGAGAAGGAATACCTCGTTCGCGTCGAGTACGTCGGCCTGCCCGGCGCCGACCCCGTGCCCGAGGGCACGCTGCCCAATGCCGCGCTGTCCAACAACAAGCTCGCGCTGCTCAACCACGGCCTGGAGCTGGACGGCGAGGCGCTCAAGCCCGCCAAGGTCAGCTGGCAGAACGAGCACCAGCTGCGCTTCGTGCTGCGCGAGGGCAAGAAGCGCCAGATCCGCCGCATGTGCGAGCTGGTCGGCCTCAAGGTCGTCGGCCTCAAGCGCGTGCGCATCGGGCGCATTCCGCTCGGCCATCTGCCGGTCGGGCAGTGGCGCTATCTCGCGCCCTGGGAGAAATTCTGAGCCCCATTTGTTTGGCCGGTCCGACCGGCTGCGGCAAGACTGCCGCCGCGCTGGCCATCGCCGAGGTGCTGCCCGTCGAGATCATCAGCGTCGACTCGGCGCTGGTGTACCGCGGCATGGACATCGGCACGGCCAAGCCCACCGCCGCCGAGCAGGCCGCGGCGCCGCACCACCTGATCGACATCCTCGACCCGACGGTCAGCTACTCGGCCGCCGAGTTCGTGCGCGATGCCAGGCGGCTGGCCGCCGACATCAGCGCGCGCGGCCGGCTGCCGCTGCTGGTGGGCGGCACGATGCTGTACTTCAAGGCGCTGTTCGACGGCCTGTCGACGCTGCCGCAAGCCGACGCCGAGCTGCGTGCGACCATCGACGCCGAAGCCGCCGAGCGCGGCTGGCCGGCCCTGCATGCCGAACTGGCAAGGCTTGACCCCGAGACCGGCGCCCGCCTGGCCCCCAACGACAGCCAGCGCATCCAGCGCGCGCTCGAAGTCATCCGCCTGACCGGCCAGCCGCTCAGCGCCCTGCATGCGGCCTCACGCGACGAAGGCGTCGACTGGCCGCTGTTCTCGCTCGAACCCACCGACCGAGCCTGGCTGCATGCGCGTCTGGCCGAGCGCTTCGACGTGATGCTGGCGCAAGGCCTGGTCGATGAAGTGAAGTCACTGCGCGCCCGGGGCGACCTGAGCCTGGCGCTGCCGTCGATGCGCTGTGTCGGCTACCGCCAGGTCTGGGAGGCGCTCGACAGCAACGACTTCTCCGACCTGCGCGACCGCGGCATCGCCGCCACGCGCCAGCTCGCCAAGCGCCAGATCACCTGGCTGCGCAGCATGCCCCAGCGCCGCGTCATCGCCTGCGACGGTCCGCAGCCGATTGCCGAGCTGCTCGCCGGCCTGCAAAGACTGCTCGGATGAATTCCCTTGCATCGTGTTGCAAGCGCGGCTAGAGTGATATCACTTTGATTCACTTTTGAGACAGGTCAAACCATGGTCAACCATTCCCCTTCGCGCACCGTCGTGACCGAGACCCCGGCCCGCGCCGGCAATGGCTACCTGATGGCCTTCGTCGGCCTCGCCGTGGGTGGGCTGGGCGTCTTCATGCTGACGCGCGGCCTGCCGCTCTACGGCGTGCCGCTGATGCTGGCGGGCCTGTTCGTCATGGCCGGCCTCTACATGCTCAACCCCAACCAGGCTGCCGCGCTGACGTTGTTTGGTGCCTACACCGGCAGCGACCGCGGCGCCGGCCTGCGCTGGGCCAACCCACTGGCGATCAAGAAGCGCGTCTCGCTGCGCGACCGCAACCTCAATGCGCCGGTGCTCAAGGTCAACGACCAGCGCGGCAACCCCATCGAGATCGCCTGCGTCGTCGTCTGGCGGGTGCGCGACACGGCGCAGGCGCTGTTCCAGGTGGACGACTACGAAGGCTATGTGCGCGTGCAGGCCGAGGCCGCCATCCGCCATCTGGCCGCCTGCTATGCCTATGACCATGCCGACGAGGTCGACGACGGCGAGGTGACGCTGCGCGGCGGCCAGGACGCCGTGGCCCAGGCCCTGCGCGCCGAGCTGCAGGCCCGCTTCGCCGACGCCGGCGTGGACGTGCTCGACGCCAAGATCAGCCACCTGGCCTACGCCCCCGAGATCGCCCAGGTGATGCTGCGCCGCCAGCAGGCCGAGGCCATCGTCGGTGCGCGGGCCAAGATCGTGCAGGGCGCGGTGGGCATGGTCGAGGCCGCGCTCAGGGGCCTGAGCGAGCGCGACATCGTCGTGCTGGACGACGAGCGCCGCGCGGCCATGGTGAGCAACCTGCTCGTCGTGCTGTGCTCGGACCGCGAAACCCAGCCCGTGGTCAACACGGGCACGCTGTACACCTGAGCACGCGGCCCGATGGCCAGCCCCGACAAGAAGGCCTTCCCGCTGCGCGTCGACCCTGCGTTGTGGGCCGAGGTCGAGCGGCTTGCGGCGACCGAGCTGCGCAGCGCCAACGCGCAGGCCGAGCTGCTGCTGCGTGAGGCGCTGGGCCGGCGGGGCGTGAAGCTTGCCCCACCCAAGGGGCGTGCCACGGCGGCCCGTACCGATCCGGAGAATTCCCGATGAGCGTGCTCAGCGCGCACGACCTGTCCAAATCCTATGGCGATGTGGCCGTCTTCAGCGGCGTGAACATCGAACTTGCGCCCGGCGAGATCGTGGCCTTGCTGGGCGAGTCCGGCAGCGGCAAGTCGACGCTGCTGAACTGCCTGGCCGGGCTGGACGAGGCCGACGCCGGCCGCATCACGCTGGCCGGCGAAGACCTGCGCACACTGGACGACGAGGCCCGCTCGGCGCTGCGACGCCGGGCGCTGGGTTTTGTCTTCCAGGCCTTCCACCTGCTGCCGCACCTGAGCGTGGCCGACAACGTCGCCCTGCCCTTGCGGCTGCTGGGCCAGCGTGACGACGGGCGGGTTGCACAGATGCTGGCGGCGGTCAACCTTGCCGCCTTGGCCAGCCGCATGCCACGGCAGTTGTCGGGCGGGCAGTTGCAGCGGGTGGCGATTGCGCGGGCGCTGGTGCATCGGCCACAGCTGGTGCTGGCGGACGAGCCGACCGGCAATCTCGACGCCCGGCATGCGGCCGAGGTACTGGCGTTGCTGCGGCAATGCACGCATGAGGCGGGGGCGGCTTGCTTGCTGGTCACGCACTCGGAGCGGGCGGCGGAGGCGGCGGATCGGCGGTTGCGGTTGGATGCCAGCGGGCTTCATTCCGCATGAGGGTGCCTCTGATGGAATGTGGGTTGGCACGTGAGTGGGGCCGGGCGGTTCGGGGGCGACTTTTTGCCTTCTTTTTGGTCGCTCAAAAAGAAGGTCGCCCGCCGGGGCGACGTCCCGGCTGGGCCTTGGCGCCAAGGCGCGCTCCCTTCAGCGCAGTGCCCACCCCATGACCCTCTGGCGCCACCTCACCTGGCCCGCCTGGCGCGACCAACCCGGCCGCGTCGTGCTGGCCATCGTCGCCGTCATGCTCGGCGTGGCCCTGGCCTTTGGGGTGCACCTGCTCAACGGCGCGGCACTGACCGAGTTCGCCCGCGCCGCGCGCAGCGTCAACGGCCAGCCCGACCTGATCCTGCGCGCCAGTGCCGGCCCGCTGACCGATGCCGATCTCGTCGATCTGCTGAACCGCCCCGAGGTCGCCGCCGCCAGCCCCGTCGTCGAGGCCATCGCCCTGTGGCCGGGCCAAGCCGGCGAACGGCCGCGGTCCATCCAGCTGATCGGGCTGGACCCGCTGGCCCTGCTGGCGTCGGCCGCCAGCGGCAAGGCGCTCGCGCCGGAGCTGATGCCGAAGGTCGAGGGCGGCGGCACCGCCGCGCTGCTGGGTGC
>NZ_JBQVNP010000256.1:0-4295 GCF_052436255.1 Roseateles sp.
CCGCTCGCCGCGCCCGGCCTCGGCCTTCATCCCGAACGAGCAGCGCGCCGCCGTGCGCACGCAGGCGCAGCTGGCCTGGCTGCTGCCGCTGGTGCGCCTGTCGCTGGCCACGGTGTGGCTGGCCACGGCGGCCGTGTCCGCGGGCCTGTATCCGGTCGAGCTCAGCCATCAGCTGCTGGCGCGCGCCGGCGTGCCCACGGCCCTGCAACCGGCCGCGTTGTGGGGCGCCGTGGCGCTGGACCTGCTGCTGGGCCTGCTGACGCTGTGGCCGATGCGCTCGCGCCGCTGGCTGTGGCCAACGCAGGCCGGGCTGATCCTGTTCTACAGCCTCGTCATCAGCCTGAGCCTGCCCGAGTTCTGGTTGCACCCCTATGGCCCCATGACCAAGAACCTGCCGATGCTGGCCCTGCTGCTGCTGCTGGGGCAGCTGGAGCCGCGCCGCGGCGAGGGATGAGGAGAGCAAGGCTTGGAATACCTCGTCGTCAAATGGCTTCACATCCTGTCGTCGACCGTGCTGTTCGGCACCGGCCTGGGCTCGGCCTACTACATGTTCTTCACCAGCCTGACCCGCCAGCCGGCGGCCACGGCCATCGTCGTGCGCCAGGTCGTCTGGGCCGACTGGCTGTTCACGACGACAACCATCGTCTTCCAGCCGCTCAGCGGTCTGTACCTGGCGCACCTGGCCGGCATCCCGTGGCGAACGCCGTGGATCGCCTGGTCGTTCGCGCTGTACTTCCTGGCCGGCTTGTGCTGGTTGCCGGTGGTGTGGCTGCAGATCCGCATGCGCGGCGTGGCGCTGGCGGCGGCCGCGGCGGGCCTGCCGCTGCCGCCGCAGTACTTCCGCCTGCTCAAGGTCTGGACGGCGCTGGGCGTGCCGGCCTTCCTGGCGCTGCTGGTGGTGTTCTGGTTGATGGTCGCCAAGCCAAGCTGATATGGACGACGGCACCACGGTCATTCAAGCCTTGCTCGCCTGGGTCTGGACACCTGCCCTGGTGATGGCCGGCGCGCTCGACTGGGCCTGTCACCGCCACCTGCGCATCGAGTACAGCGCCGGGTTGAGCGAATCGCTGCTGCACCTGCTGATGCTGGCCGAGGTCGGCGCGGCGCTGCTGGCGGCCTTGTTCCTGCAGCCAACGGCCGGGCTCTTCGTGTTGATCGCGCTGGCGCTGCTGCTGCACGAGGCCACCTATGCCCTCGACCTGCGTGTGGCGCTGGCGCGGCGGCGCATCCCGGCTGTCGAGCAATGGGTGCATGGCTTCCAGCATGTGCTGCCCTGGGCCGGCCTGGCGGGACTGATGGCGCTGTCGCCCGGCCAGGCGCAGGCCCTGCTCGCGCTGGGGGGCGAAGCGCCCGAGTGGTCGTTGCGTCTGAAGGCCACGCCGCCGCACCCCGTCTACACGGCGGCGACCTTGACGGCGGCCCTGCTCTTCAACGGTCTGCCATTTGTGTATGAAGCCTGGCGCAGCCTGCGGGCACGCCAGCGGGGCGCCTGAGCATGCACCGGCTGCTGCCCTGCGCGTTGACCTTGCTGGCGGGCCAAGCGCGGTGCTGGCCGCCATCGTCATGCTGTTTGCAGGGGGAAGCCTTGAAGTAGAAGTGCGCCCCAGGCCGGGCGCACCATGAAAAACGGCCCGGCGCATGCCGGGCCGCCTGCTCAGCGCAATTAACGCTGGCCGCCTTCGCGGTTGGAACCTTCATTGCGCTGCGAACCCTGCTGGTTCTGGTTGGCGTCGCGTTGCTGGTTCTGCTGGTTGGAGCCGTCCTGGCGTTGGCCACCTTGCTGGCCCTGGTTGCCACGCTGCTGCTCCTGCTGGTTGGAGCCCTGCTCGCGCTGGCCGCCTTGCTGGCCCTGGTTGCCGCGCTGCTGCTCCTGCTGGTTGGAGCCGCCTTCCTGACGCTGGCCGCCTTGCTGGTTGGCGCCGGACTGTTCGTTGCGCTGGTTCTCGTTGCGGTTTTGCTGGGACATGAGGATCTCCTGGAAGTTAATCGGCATCTGCCGACCACCCCCTACAGCAATGGCGGTGCCCGGCCCTGGCGCAGCCGCGCACCGAAGTGCGACGCGACATCCCCATACTGGACGTGCGGGATGCGCGTGGTGCGCGGTCGCACCGGGGTTGCGCGTTTTGTTCTGCAAAACCTACCGGTTCCAAAAGCTGGTGTCGACGCGACCGATGACTGCCTGGCTGCGGCGGAGGCGCCCGGCGCGGGTCATCTCATGCGTAGGTTCAGGCCTGCATGCGGCCGCGCGCTTGTCCGGCGCGTTTGCAGCGGGGCAACGGGCCAATATGCGTGACGCCCGCAAACCCCGAAGGAGACGACATGCCCGACGACAAGAGCCAGTCCGGCGGCCAGGACCGCAAGCGCATCAGCCTGGAGCAGGACTACGAGGTGAGGGACTGGAGCAAGAAGTTCGGCGTCACGCCCGATGAACTTCGCGCGGCGGTCAAGGCCGTCGGCAACGATGCCGTGGCCGTCGAGGCCCATCTGCAAGCTCAAGGCGGCGATCGCAGCTGAGCCGTGCGCGTCGCCAGCTGGAACATCAACAGCATCGCCCGCCGGACCGACCTGCTGCTGGACTGGCTGGCGCGCACACAGCCCGATGTCGTCGCGCTGCAAGAGCTGAAGGCTCCCACCGAGGCCTTCCCGACCGCGGCGCTTCAGGAGGCGGGCTATGCATCGCTCGTGGTGGGCCAGCGCACGTGGAACGGCGTGGCCCTGCTGGCCCGCGGCCATGACGTGCTGCCGGTCACCACAACGCTGCCGGGCGACAGCGGTGACAAGGAGGCTCGCTACCTGGAGGCCGCCATCAACGGCGTGTTGTTCGCGGGCCTATACCTGCCCAACGGCAACCCACAGCCGGGCCCGAAGTTCGACTACAAGCTGCGCTGGTTCGAGCGCCTGCGCCAGCGCACGGCGGCGCTGTGGGCGTCGGGCCAGCCGGTCGTGCTGTTGGGTGACTGGAACGTCGTGCCGACCGATGCCGACATCTACAAGCCCGACAGCTGGCGCGATGACGCGCTGCTGCAGCCGCAGCCACGCGCCGCCTTCGCCGAGGTGCTCCGCCAGGGCTGGACCGACGCCATCAAGGCCGTCCATCCGGGCCAAGTGCCGTTCACCTTCTGGGACTACCGCCGCCGCGCCTGGGAGCGTGACGCCGGCCTGCGCATCGACCACATCCTGGTCAGCGCCTCACTGAGCGTGGTGAACGCCGGCGTGGACCGCGAGGAGCGCGGCCGCGAAAGCGCGAGCGACCACGCGCCGGTGTGGGCCGAGATCAAGCTGGGCAAGCCGAAGCGGTCCAGGGCGGCAAGGGCCGGCAAAGCGGCCTGACATGCAGCAAGCCGCGCTGTTCGACGACCTGCCGCCCTCGCCCGGCGCGCTGCCGGACGGCCTGCGCTACGAGACGGCCTTCCTGAGCACCGACGAGGAAGCTGCGCTGATCGCCCTCGTGCAAGGCCTGCCTTTGCAGCAGGCGCAGTACAAGGGCTACACCGCGCGCCGCCGCGTGGTCAGCTATGGCGGCAGTTTCGACGACGACGCCAACGCGCTGCAGCCTGCTGCCGAGCTGATCGAGGAGCTGCAGCCGCTGCGCCAGCGCGTCGCGCAATGGGCGGGCGTGGATGCGGTTGCCCTGGTGCATGGGCTCATCGCCGAGTACCGCCCCGGCACGCCGCTGGGCTGGCACCGTGATGTGCCGGATTTCGAGGACGTGTTCGGCGTGTCCCTCGGCAGCGAAGCGTGGCTGCGCCTGCGCCCCTACCCGCCCGACCGGCCGCGACGCGAGGACGTCATCAAACTGCGCGTCCAGCCGCGCTCCATCTATGCGCTGCGCGGCAGCGCGCGCTGGGCCTGGCAGCACAGCGTGGCGCCGGTGCAGGCGCTGCGCTGGTCCATCACCTTCAGGACAGCGCGGCGCGCGGCCTGAGCCTCGCAGAGCGCATGTTTCCCGGTCAGCGCCGCCAGGCTTGGCTAGACAGGCAGCCGGTAGCGCTGCCCCTTGAAGTTCAGCACCAGCTCGCGCGGGCGGATCTGCTCCAGGACCAGATCGGCGCCCAGCCGCGCGCCCTCGCGCATCACCTCGCCGTTGACCATCACGAAGCGGCTGGCCGGATCGTCGGAGTAGACCGAGCCGCTGATGGCCAGGTTGGGCAGCTCGCGCCGCGTGGTTTCGGGCAGCTCGGACAGCCGTGGGATGCGCACCTCCGCCACAGCGGCGGGCGCGGGGGCGAGCACGGCGGCGGGCCTTGGCGCCGGGGCAACCGCCACCGCGACCGGTGGCGGCGCGGGTGGCAGGT
>NZ_JBQVNP010000257.1:0-4278 GCF_052436255.1 Roseateles sp.
GGCCAGGACTGGGCGCTGTTCGGCACGCCGCGGCTGCGCGTCGGCGGCCAGCTCGGCGCGGGGCTGGGCGGTGGCGGGGCGCTGGACACGGGCAACGGCTGGCTGCTGCGCGCCGGGCCGACGCTGCGCTGGATCACCCCCTGGGGGCCGAGCCTGCGGCTGGACACCGGCTTCACCTATGCGCCCAGCGGCGCCTACAGCGCGCCCTATCTGCGCGCGGTGCTGGCGATGCCGCTGGACCGCGCGCCGACGCTGATCGTCGACGCCGCACCCGGCACGGTGCGGCTGCAGCAGCTCGGCGCCAGCGTGCTGCACCTGCCGCGCGTGCGTTTCAAGAACCGGCCGGACGAGTCGGTCACCCACCTGGCCGTCAACATGTCGCGCGAATTCTCAAGCCATGTCTACGGCACGGCCCAGGCCGGCAGCGCGGCCGCCGGCAGCGCGGGTGCCTATTCGTTCGGCCTGTTCGGCCTGGGGGTGCAGAGCGACCCGCTGTGGGGCGGCCTGCGCGTTGGCGCCGAGCTGCTGGTGGGCGCGGCCGGCGGCGGTGGCATCAAGGTCGGCGGCGGCGCGGTGACGCAGGGCGAACTGTGGGCGCAATGGCCAGTCAGCGAGCGCCTGCGCCTGCGCGCTGGCGTGGGCGAGTTCCGCACCATCCGCGGCAACGACCAGTCCACGCCGCTGACGCATCTGCAGCTCAGCTACGCCTACGGCACGCTGCAGCGATGAACAGCCACGCCCGATGAAGAAGATCACGCTGCGCGCCGGCAAGGAGCGCTCGCTGCTGAAGCGCCATCCCTGGGTGTTCGAAAGCTCCGTGGCCCGGGGCAGTGCCGACTCCGGTGAGACGGTGCGCGTCGAATCGGCCGACGGGCAGTTCCTCGCCTGGGCCGCCTTCAGCCCGCAGTCGCAGATCCGTCTGCGCGCCTGGAGCTTTGACGCGGGCGAGCGCATCGACGCCGCCTTCTTCAAGCGCCGCATCGACAAGGCCATTGCGATGCGGGCGCGGCTGGCCATCGCCTCCGACGCGGTACGCCTGATCCACGGCGAGGCCGACGGCCTGCCCGGCCTCATCGTCGACCGCTATGTCGATACGCTGGTGGCGCAGTTCGGCAGCGCGGGTGCGGAGCGCTGGAAGGCGACCATTGCCGATGCGCTGCTGGCGGCGACCGGCCTGACGCGCCTGTACGAGCGCTCCGACGCGCAGGCGCGCGAGTGGGAGGGCCTGCCCGTGCAGACCGGGTGGCTGCGCGGCGAGGGCGAGACGGCAGTGACCATCCGCGAGCACGACTGGCAGCTGACCCTGGACGTGGCCGAGGGCCACAAGACCGGCTACTACCTCGACCAGCGCGACAGCCGCCGGCGCTTTGCCGACGCGGTGCGGCAGTACGGCTGCCACAGCGTGCTGAATTGCTTCAGCTACACCGGCGGCTTCTCGGTCGCGGCGCTGGCCGGCGGCGCCAGCGAGGTCATCAGCGTGGATTCGTCCGGCCCGGCGTTGGCGCGCGCCACGGCGCATGTCGCGCTGAACGGCTTCGACGCCGGCCGCCACCAGGCCTGGGACGCCGACGTCAACGCGACGCTGCGCCGTTGCCTGGAAGAACTCAAGCATGGGGGCCGGCGTTTCGACGCCATCGTGCTCGACCCGCCCAAGTTCGCGCCCACGGTGGCCCATGCCGAGCGCGCCGCGCGCGCCTACAAGGACATCAACCGGCTGGCCTTCATGCTGCTCAACGAGGGTGGCCTGCTGTACACCTTCTCCTGCTCAGGGGGCATCGCGCCCGACCTGTTCCACAAGATCGTCGCGGGCGCCGGCCTGGACGCGGGGGTCGATGGCTACATCGTCGAGCGCCTGTCCGCTGCGGCCGACCATCCGCAGACGGTGTGCTTCCCGGAAGGGGACTACCTGAAGGGTCTGGGCATCCTCAAGCGCTGACGGCGGGCAGGGCGATGCGCGTATCGAACTTGGCGCGCTTCACGCTGAAGAAGGCCTTGATATTGCGCACGTTGGCATCCTGGGTCAGCAGGCGCTGCGTGAGGGCGTGATAGGCCGGCATGTCGGCCACCTGCACGACGAGGACGAAGTCGGGCCCCGGGGACACGCGCCAGCATTGCTGCACGGCGGCCTCTGCCACCGCGCGCCCCTCGAAGGCGTCCAGGTGCTCGGCACCCTGGCGGTCGAGGGTGATTTCCAGGATGACCGACAGGCCCGCGCCCAGCTTGTCCGGCGACAGCAGGGCCACGCGGCGCTCGACGACGCCGCTGTCGAGCAGCCGTTTGACGCGCCGCAGGCAGGTGGCGGGAGACACGGCGACGCGGGCCGCCAGGTCCTGATTGCTCAACGAGTCGTCGTTCTGCAGGCTGTCGAGCAAGCGCAGGTCTAGGGCGTCAAACTGATCAATCATGGCGGATTCTGGAAATTAAATTTCGTCGGCAATGATCCGGGAAATTTTCAATCATGAGGCGATGAATTTTGCACGCATATGCCGCACAGGCTTGCCTAGGATGCGCCACCCTTCAACGGAGAACCATCCATGTGCGGCATCGTCGGCGCGGTCAGTCAGCGCAATATCGTCCCCATCCTCGTCGAAGGCCTGAAGCGCCTCGAGTACCGTGGCTACGACTCCTGCGGCGTCGCCGTGCACCAGGACGGCGGCCTGAAGCGCGCCCGCAGCACCTCGCGCGTGGCCGAGCTCCAGGTCCAGGCCGAGCAGGACGGCATCTCCGCCGGCACCGGCATCGCCCACACCCGCTGGGCCACGCATGGCGCGCCGGCCGTGCACAACGCCCACCCGCACTTCTCGCCCGGCCCCAACCCATCGGTCGACAGCATCGGCCGCATTGCCCTGGTGCACAACGGCATCATTGAGAACCATGACGAGCTGCGTGCCGAGTTGAAGGCGCGTGGCTATGTCTTCACCAGCCAGACCGACACCGAGGTCATCGCCCATCTCGTCGACCACCTCTACAGCGGCGACCTCCTCGATGCCGTGCAACAGGCGCTGCCGCGGCTGAAGGGCGCCTACGCCGTGGCCGTGTTCTGCCGCGACGAGCCGTACCGCGTCGTGGCCGCCCGCGAGGGCTCGCCGCTGGTGCTGGGCGTTGGGGAGCAGGAGAACTTCGTCGCGTCTGACGCCATGGCGCTGGCCGGTGTCACCAACCAGATCGTCTATCTGGAAGAAGGCGATGTCGTCGACCTGCAACTGGGCCGCTACTGGCTCAGCCGGCTGGACACGACGACCGGCCGCTACGGCGCCGTGCAACGTGAGGTCAAGACGGTGCACGCCCACAGCGGCGCTGCGGAGCTGGGCCCCTACCGCCACTACATGCAGAAGGAAATCTTCGAGCAGCCCACGGCCATCGCCAACACCCTCGAAGCCATCACCGCCATCAGCCCCGAGCTCTTCGGCGACGGCGCCTACCGCATCTTCAAGGAGGTCGACAGCGTCCTCATCCTCGCCTGCGGCACCAGCTACTACTCGGGCTCGACGGCCAAGTACTGGCTGGAGTGCTTTGCCAAGATCCCGACCACGGTCGAGATCGCCAGCGAATACCGCTTCCGCGAGAGCGTGCCCAACCCGCGCACCCTGGTCGTCACCATCAGCCAGAGCGGTGAGACGGCCGACACCATCGCCGCGCTCAAGCACGCCCGCAGCCTGGGCATGAAGCACACGCTGACCATCTGCAATGTGGCCACCAGCGCCATGGTGCGCGAGTGCGAGCTGGCCTACATCACCCGCGCCGGCGTCGAGATCGGCGTGGCGTCCACCAAGGCCTTCACGACCCAGCTCGTCGGCCTCTTCCTGCTGACCCTGGCCCTGGCGCAGACACGCGGCCAGCTCAGCGAAGCCGCCGAGGCCGAGCACCTGAAGGACCTGCGCCACCTGCCCGTGGCCGTGCAGGCCGTGCTGGCGCTGGAGCCGCAAGTCATCGCCTGGAGCGAGGAGTTCGCCCGCAAGGAGAACGCGCTGTTCCTGGCGCGTGGCCTGCACTACCCCATCGCCATGGAAGGTGCCCTCAAGCTCAAGGAGATCACCTACATCCACGCCGAGGCCTACGCGGCGGGTGAGCTCAAGCACGGCCCGCTGGCGTTGGTCACGGCCGAGATGCCGGTGGTGACCGTGGCGCCCAACGACGCGTTGCTGGAGAAGCTCAAGAGCAACATGCAGGAAGTGCGCGCCCGGGGCGGCCAGCTCTATGTGTTCGCCGATGGCGACACCGCCATCGAAAGCGAAGCCGGCCTGCATGTCATCCGCATGCCCGAGCACTACGGCGCGT
>NZ_JBQVNP010000258.1:0-4266 GCF_052436255.1 Roseateles sp.
CCGCGAGTATTTCCGCGTCGATGCGCCGATCGCCGATTCGTACACATGCACGGGCAGCCTGCCCAAGGGCGACGAGTTCTCCTTCGAAGTGCAGGACCTGTCGCTCGGCGGCGTCGGCCTTCGCACCCGGGACGAACGCGCGGCCACATTGCCGATCGGCTCATACCTCCGGGACTGCGAACTGTCGCTCGGCACGCTCGGCCGGCTCACGCTCGACATGGAACTCGTGTCCAGCCGCTCCACCACGCTGCCGAACGGCGCGCTGCAGCACCAGCTGGGCTTCCGTTTCCTGGCGCTGCCGCCGGGCGCCGAAACCGCCCTGCAGCGCCTGGTCACACGGCTCGAAATGAAGAGCCGCTCGCTGGTCGGCTGACGCCGTCAGAACACCGGTTCGCAGCGCACCTCGGTCTTCACCGAGTTGGCGATGAAGCACTCTTCGTGCGCCCGGTGGTGCATCTGCTCGATCTGCTCGCGCGTCGGCAGGTTGTCGCCGGAGAAAACCACCTCCGGCCGCAGCGTGACGACGGTCATCGCCATCTTGCCCTCGGCGTTCTTCTCCATCACGCCTGTGGCCGCGTCGAAATACCGGTCGACGACGAACTTGCGCTTCACCGCCATCGTGAGGAACCACAGCATGTGGCAGTTCGACAGCGAGGCCACGAACATCTCCTCGGGATCGACCGCCGAGGCATCCGACATCGGCAGCGGCACGACATGCGGCGACGACGAGCCCGCCACTTCCGCGCCTCCATCGAAGCGCAGCGAATGCCGCCTGCTGTAGGTGTTTGCGAGAAAGTCCTGCTCACCCCGGAGCCAGAGGATTTCCGCGGTGTACTGGGCCATGAATCTTTTCTCCGGCTCGGTTTGCGGGAGTGCGATTCTGCGCCAGGCCGGGCTGCGCCCTTCAGCATTTGCTTGGCTGAAAAACCATCAAACCCTCAAAACCCGGAAACGGAGAAGTCTTGCCCGGTGTAGCTTCCCTGGAAAGACCGCACGGGGTTCGATACGTATCGCCTCACGTCCTTCTTCAGTTTCTCGTACTCCGCGCTTTCCATCTTGTAGGCAAAGGTGGAACCGATCTTCAAGATCGGCGCAGTGCCGGCGCCGAGTGCTTCCGACGGGTGGTAGCCCGAGATCAGGATGGCCGAGATCTTTCTACCGCTGTTCTGGATGACCCAGCGCACCGGCTCATAGCTCGACAGCACGAGCACTAGCGACGTCGATGCAGGCATCACGTTGACGCGCACGACATTCAGCGCACGTCCAGCTTCGGCCCCCCGGGCCCTGCCCTTCGCCTCGTAGACGCCGACCACTGCCACCTGCGCATCCTGCGGTACGTGGGTCAAGAGCGGCGCCACCACCTGAACGGAGTCCGGAGCCGGAGCCGCCGGTGCGAGCTTCGCCAATTGGGTCTCGAGTTGCGCGGCTGCTATCGCTTTCTGCAGATCTTCCGGGGGGCCGGCTTCGACGTCGTCGCCTCCGATGGTCGTGACGGCGCCGTATCTCATGTACCCGCTTCGGGGCGTCAGCGGCAGGAGTATCCCGTCACCCGGCTGATAGCCGGGGACCGGTGCCACTGTGCGCTGCTGCACGTCAACCATCTTGCCTTGGCTGGTGTAGGTCCCCGGCGCCGAACTGGCAAGAAGGATCGATGTCTCGTCGAGCTTCGCGTAGCCATGCGTGAGGTGCAGGGCCGATGTCTCCCAGAAACCCTGCTCACCCGAAGCCAGGTCGATCCAGGCGAGATTTCTCGCATCGAAGTAGTACGCCTTCTTTCCGTTGTCCATGAGGAAGGGGGAAGACGATGATGAAAGCGATCTGGCGAGGCGCCAGAAGGCCACCTGCGTTGCGGACAACGCGCCATCCGGCTCGCGAACATGCGCCATGACCGCCACGCTGCCGACACCGCCGACCAAGCGCCGGTTTTCGTCACCCGGCAGTGCCAGTGCCCATGTCGCACGCTTCTCGGCCAACGGATAGATCGTTTCCTTGCCGTTCAGCGCGTCGACGATCACGGTCTGCTGCCCCTGCGAGCTCTGGATCAGCACCAGTGCGTTCAGGGACGCGAGCCAAGTTACGAGGCTCTGGTACTTGTCGGTGCTCCACACCGCAATGCCGGTTTCGACCTCGATCAGCCTCAGCCCCGGGCTTGTGTCGGACGGCGCGGCCAGCACCCGGCCGTTGGGTGACAGCGAAAAGCCCGGGCGACTGTTGTTCGCCACGGTGAAGGTCTGTATCGGCTTTCCGTCGGGCAGCCGGACGGCATTGAAGGTGCCGCTACCGGATTTAAGCAGCGCGACATTGGACTCCGCCGATGTCACGATGCCGACGGTACCGGCACCCTTATTCTTTTCCGCGGGCAGCGCCTGTCTGGCATGCAGTTCGACCCGCGGGTACAACGGCGGCTTGCCCAACAGCACGGACACGCGGCGGAGCCCGACCCAGTCGACCAGTTGCGCGTCCTGTTCACGAAAGCAACTTCCGTCCTGAATCTTTTTCCGGATATCCGACGGCGTATCGAAGCGTCCAATGCCCGATGCCGCCGTGCACGTGAGTGCCCTGACCTGCAGCAGCCGACCGTATTGCTCCTGCAAGGAGCGCGTTTCCTTGTCGTCGCCAGCCACCGATGCGAGCAACTTGCTCATCCCCAGTTGAACCTCCTCCGAGACCGGAAACGCCTTGCCAATTCGATCCGTTGAGGCAGTGAATGGAGCAGTCAACTTGTCGCAGCCGCTGAGCGCGCATGCGACAACCAACACGACGAGCACACGAAACATCTTCCGATCTCCCCCTCAGGATGCCACTCCGGCCGTCCGTGCCTTTTGGCACGTGTACATGCAGGCTGCACGTTACGTGCGACGCAGCATCGTCCGTCCAGCTCATGACGCGCATGGTAACAATTTGCCGCACGCCCAAGACAGCATCGAATGGATGACAAGACAGTCCTCACGCATCCGAGGATGTTGCCGCACGACTCAACCGCGCTCAGAGATCGATGCGGTAGCGGAACTTGGTGAGGCTGCCCTGGCTCGGCAGCGTGATGAAGGTCTCGACCAGCACGCCGCCGTTGGCCGCGATCACCTTCTGCGAGGCGAAGTTGTCCGGGCTGGTCGTGATCTCGACACGCCCCAGCCCTTCGCCGGCGGCGAGCCTCAGCATCGAGCCCAGCGCGCGCGTTGCGTAGCCCTTGCGCTGCTTCCAGGGCACGACGTTGTAGCCGATGTGGCCCAGGCAGTAGAGCGGCAAGGCATCGGTGCCGGGCTGCCAGCGCAGATCGATGCTGCCGCAGAACTCGCCGTCCCACATCCAGCACTTGTAGCCCGGCAGGCGCCGTACCTTGGAGCCGTCGGGCATGCGGATGCGCCCTCCCCTGGCTTCGCGGTCCACGAGGCTGGCAAGAAAGCGGTCGGGGTCGGCCTTGATCGCCGCGCGCTCCTCGGCGCCCGACTCGGGCCGCGTCTCGTCGCGCGCCCAACCGCGGTTCAGCGCCGACACATAGCTGGCCAGGTAGGCCCTCGCAGGCCAGACCAGTTCCATCGGATATGCCCCCGGTACGGGCTTCGCCATCCTGCCTAGGCTCCCATCAGCTTGACGATCAGCGGCACCAGCAGCGCGGTGGCGATGCCGTTCAGCCCCATGGCCAGCGCCGAGAAGGCGCCCGCCGTCTCGTTCACCTGGATGGCTCGCGCCGTTCCGATGCCATGCGCGGCCATGCCGACCGCGAAGCCGCGCACCGCCGGCTCCCGGATGCGCAGCAGGTTCAGCAGCCCGGTGGCCATGATCGCGCCCGAGATGCCGGCAATGGCCGCGGCCACCGCCGCCAGCGAAGGCAGCCCGCCGATCTTCTCGGCCACGCCCATCGCGATGGGCATGGTGGCCGACTTGGGCGCAAGCGACATCATCAGCTCGTGCGAGCCGCCCAGCACCCAGGCGATGCCGACGGCCGACACGATGGCCGCCACCGAGCCCACCAGAAGCGCCACGCCGATGGGCAGCCACAGCCGCCGCAGCCGGTCGATCTGCCCGTACAGCGGCACAGCCAGCGCTACGGTGGCGGGGCCGATCAGGAAATGCACGAACTTCGCGCCCTCGAAGTACGTGTCGTAGGGCGTGCGCGTGAGCAGCAGCACAGAGACGATGACGATCACCGACACCAGCACCGGGTTGACCACCGGATTGCGCCCGCTGCGCGCATGCAGCCACAGCGCGCCCAGGTACGCCAGCAGCGTGAGCGACAGCCACAACAGCGGCGACTGGGCCAGGAAC
>NZ_JBQVNP010000259.1:0-4191 GCF_052436255.1 Roseateles sp.
GTGCGGATGCATGGCGATGAGTTCCTCCGGTCGGGAATGGTTCTTGTGCCGGATCAGGCGCATGGGGGCTCCGTCTTCTTCCGCATGTCTCAGCCGCTGCTCAGCGATGAAGAAGGATCCGCGAAGCTGCCGCGCACGCGCCAGCCGTCGGGGGTGAGGGCCAGCACCTTGTCCGACAAGCCGTGCGGGCCGGCTTCGGCCCTGATCTTTCCGGCCGCAGCGCACATCAGCCCGAGGATCTGCCCGGGGTCGATCGTTTCGCCCGAAGCCTCGAAGCCGGCCTTGCTGTCCATGAAGTAGATGACGTTGCGGCTCGGGACCACCGTGAGCAGTTCACCCTGGAAGTCGTTGGTCAACTCCTCCCAAAGGCCCGGCACAAGCAGCAGGCAGGCCTCGAAGTCGCCGCCGGACACCAGGGCCTTGTAGAGCACCAGATCCTGCGTGCCGAGCTGGGGCAGCACTTTCGCGAGCATGTTGTCGACCGCCCGGACATGCAGCTCCTCCGGGGTCAGCCCCAGACTCGCCATGCCTTCGTTCGTCAAGGTGATGAACTGGGTCGGCGTGTCGAACGCATAGGTCACCAGCAGGCCGCTGTCGCCGGCGAAGGGATAGGCCACGGGCGTCTGCGCCTCGCGATCGCCGCCCAATGCCTCGATCTCGTCGAGCCTGGGCTGGACCGACTGGAGGAAACCAGCGGTCCTGATGCGTGGGTAGACGGACGATGGCGAAGGCGGGTTCGACGACATGGCGATGCATTGTCGAAGTGGCCTTCGCGCCGCGATAAGTGCACAAAGTCATGGAGCTGGCGCAGCCCGAGTGCAAGCGGATCGCGCCTTCCTTGTCCCTCGCCTCAGGCTGTCGGCATCTTGTCGAACTTGACCAGCTCCGGATCCAGGAAATCCCACGCATGCCCGCGCACGCCATACGTGACCGCCTGCGGCTTGAACCTGCCCGGGTCGTCGAGGCTCGCCGCATGCACGGTGATGACGTCGGGCATTGCCGCATAGGTCATGTACACGGGCGAGCCGCAGGTGGGGCAGAAGGCGCGGGTCTTGACGTTGCCGCTGTCGCCGACCATGTCCCACAGCGTGGCCTGGCCGGTCTGCTTCGTGCTGCCGCGCTGAAAGCTGAGGTACGAGCCGTGGCCGGTGCCGCTCTTGTGCTGGCAGTCCAGGCACTGGCATTGGTTCTGGAAGATCGGTTCGGCCGGAATTTCGTAGCGGTTGGCGCCGCAGGCGCAGCCGCCGGTGTAAGCGTGGCTCATTTGTCTTGTCCTTTCGAGGTTGCCTGGCCAGCGGGGCTGGCTGGAGGCGACCAATCTATTTGGACAAGGGCAGGGCGGGTGAGTAACAAGTTCGTCGCGAATCGTGGCCCGACATGAGTTTCACGCCGCGGCGAAGCTCGAGCTACCCACCCATGTTTGCTGCCAGCTCCGTATTGAGCGCATATTGCTCGGCAATGCTCACGGCCTTTCGGGCGCTGGTTTGCACGGCTCCTTCCTTGGTCCACAGGAAGGGGTAGAAGTTGAAACACTGGTCTGCCCCGATGCTCTTCATCTCGGCTTCCCAGCCGCTCCAGCGCAGGTCGGCGTAAAAAGCCTGCAGCCGGTCGGTCGATGCCCATTCGATGAAGTCGCTGTAGCCGATCTCGAGCGGTTCCCACGCCAGGCTATCCGGTGCCCAGTAATACATGGCGCCAGCGTCGTCTCCGAGCCCGCCACCGTTGATGGCGAAGAAGCCTCCGACCACGTCGTCCGCAACCAGCAGGAAGCCGGCGGAGCGCTCCTTGTTCCAGTCAACGATGTTGCGAGGCAGCTTCGGGTGCCCCGAGCCCAGCACACGCAGCCAGCCGTGGTCGAGCAGCAGGCCGCCGGTTTCGTATGCAACGGCACCCATGGTCGAGCGCGTCGTGACCTGGAGTGCGAGCAGCACGCGCTCCCTGTCCTGGGAGGGAGGCAGAACCTCGAATGAATGTTTGGTGCCTTGCGCCCATTCCTTGACCAGAGGCAGGGCGGAGTCCTCGGCGTCGATCAGGTCGTCAAGCGTGCGCATGGGAGTTTGGCTCGGAAAATAAGCTGCATGTAACGCGAAAGAATTGTTATTACGACGGCTTCTGCTTTGAAGTTCTTACAACTTCAAGGCTGTTCATGCCGCTTTCAGACGGTAAAGTTCCCGCTTCCGGTTTCGGATTGTCTCCGCACCTTTTCTCCACCGCCTCCCGCTTCCGTCTCGCTTTCCTCCATGTCCAACCTCATCGTGCACGGCGGTACGCCGCTGCGTGGCCGCGTCACTCCCTCCGCCAACAAGAACGCCGTGCTGCCGGTGCTCTGTGCCACCTTGCTCACCTGGGAGCCGCTGCGCCTGCATGGCGTGCCCGACATCACCGACGTGCGCAAGATCCTCGACATCTTCCGCACCCTGGGCAGCGACGTGCAGATGGACCACGAGACGGGCACGCTCGAGCTGCACCACCGCGAGACGGCCTTCGACGCGTCGCGCCACCGGCTGCCCGAGGAGATGCGCTCGTCGATCATGCTGGTGCCGCCGCTGCTGGCGCGCTTCGGCGTGGCGCGGCTGGAGGACAACGTCAAGGGCTGCACGCTGGGCGTGCGCGAGATCGACCCGCACGTGGAGGTGTTCCAGCGCTTCGGCGGCGAGGTGGAGCGCACCGAGGGCTCGCTGCTGCCTCGCAGCAAGCGCAGGCACACGCCCACCGACCCCTGGCTGGACTACTCCTCGCTCACGACCACCGAGAACTTCGTGCTGTGCGCGGCCGCGACGGACGGCACCTCGACGCTGACCAACGCGGCCTCGGAGCCGCACGTGCAGGAGTTCTGCCGCTTCATGACCATGATCGGCGTGCGCATCGAGGGCATGGGCACCTCGCGACTCACGGTGCACGGCGGCGGCACGCTCTAGGGCGGGGAGTTCCGCTTCGACGAGGACTTCCACGAGATCACGACCTTCCTGGCGCTGGGCGCCATCACGGGCGGCGATGTGATCGTGCGCAACAGCGCGCCGGAAAACTTTCCGCTGCTGGACCGCACCTTCGCCAAGTTCGGCGTGCAGATCGTGCACGAGGACGGCTGGTCGCGCGCCATCCGCAGCGGCCCGCTGAAGGTGCAGACGCCTTTCACGAGCAACGTGCTCACCAAGGTGGAGGCGGCGCCGTGGCCTTACTTTCCGGTGGACCTGCTGCCGATCTTCATCGCGCTGGGCGTGCGTGCCCAGGGCAACGCGATGTTCTGGAACAAGGTGTACGACGGGGCGCTGGGCTGGACGGGCGAACTCTCGAAGTTCGGCGCGCACGTGTTCTCTTCCGACCCGCACCGGCTCATCACCTTCGGCGGCAACCCGCTGACGCCCGCAGTGGTCGAGAGCCCGTACATCATCCGCGTGGCGATCGCGCTCTTCATGGTGGCGGCGAGCATCGAAGGCCGCTCCGAGATCCGCAATGCCGCGCCGATCCGCCGCGCGCATCCGCGCTTTGTGGAGAACCTGCGCAGCCTGGGCGTGCGCGTGGAGTGGACCAGCGAGGAGTGACGGACGAGCAGGCTAGGGCGAGGCGCTCTGCCGCCGTCGCCATCGCCCTCGTTGTCAGAACGAAGGCACCGGGTTGCGTCCTTCGGTGACCACGTAGGCATCGTTGCGGTAGGCGTAGACCAGCGTGGTGTCGATGGTGTCCACGCGCCGGGCCTTGGCGCTGGCGGTGCGCGCGCCCTTGAATGCGATGCGCAGTTCGCCGGGGGTGCTGTCTTCCGCACCCGCTGCCACGAAGCGGGGCGTACCGCTGATGTCGTAGCACTCGTGCTGCGGCTGGCTGTCGGGCTTCTGCGACTTCAGTACCTTCCCGCACGCCTCGTCGGCGCCTTCGTTGGTGGCGGACAGCGGAATTGCCGAGGCGAGCGGGCGCACCTTGCCCGTTTCGAGCCCGTACACCGACAACCACCGGCCGCAGTAGCCCTGCCAGCAGCTGCCGTTGGTGATGGTGAGCGCGAAGCGCCGGGGCGTGATGCGTTCGACCTTCGTGTTGCCCATGAAACCCATGAACCCGAGGTAGTCGACTGCATCGCTGCGGCCAGTGAGCTTCCAACCTTCGGCGCCTTGCTCGAAGGAGTAGGCGCCGAGCCATGCGCCGTCCGGGTGGCCGTTCATCGGCTGGCCGCTGTCGTCGACGGGCACGGCCTCGGTG
>NZ_JBQVNP010000260.1:0-4157 GCF_052436255.1 Roseateles sp.
CTCGACCATCTCGCGGTCCTGCACGCCGGCGCGGATCAGCAGGCCGATCTTGGTGCGGTTGAGCACGAGCAGCAGGGTTGCCAGCACGGCCAGGCCGATGAGCATGGACAGCACGCGGAACTTCTCGACCGCCACGTCGCCGAACAGGAAGATGCCGCGCAGCGTCTCGGGCATCGGCAGCGGGATCAGCTGCGGGCCCCAGCTGGCCTTGATCAGTTCCTCGCCGATGATCATGCCGCCCATGGTGATGAGGATCTGCTTGAGGTGCTGGCCGTAGACGGGGCGGACCAGCACGCGCTCGAAGACGACGCCGACTGCCGCCGCGATGGCCATGCCGGCGAGGCAGGCGGCAGCGAGGGCGGTCAGGTTGGACAGCACGTCAGGGCTTGAGGCCCAAGGTGCCATCGCGGCGAGCACCGTGGTCGCCATGAAGGCGCCCAGCGCGATGAAGACGCCGTGGCCGAAGTTGAGGACGTCCATCAGGCCGAAGACCAGCGTCAGGCCGGAGGCGATGACGAAGATGATCAGGCCCATGGCGATGCCGGCCAGGGTGAGGTTGAGCCAGGTGCTGGGGCTGCCGGTCAGTGGGAGTGCCAGCAGCATGATGGCTGCGAGGAGCGCCAGGGGTTTGGGGTCGAGTTTCATGTGCTCGCGTGGTTGCTTTGGCGGAGCGGGTGCGGCATCGCTGCATTGCCGGGAGTCCGCCCCGGCAGGCGGGTAACTTTCTTCTGCGGGGCCAGAAGAAAACCGAAGGTTTCGGCGAAGCCAAAGTTACCCCGCCGCCGGGCGGGACTCCCGGCACGACATTCGCCACCAACCAGGAGTACGGAGCGCTCTGAAATCATCAATGCGCCCCCACCAACTCAGTCGCCTCGGTACCCATATAGGCCTCGAGCACTGCGGGATGCTTGGAAACGGTGGCGTAGTCACCCTCCGCCAACACCGCCCCGCGCGCCAACACCGTGATCCGGTCCGCGATGCTCGCCACCACCTTCATGTTGTGCTCCACCATCAGCACGGTCCGCCCCTCGGCCACGCGCTTGATCAAAGCCGTCACCCGGTCCACGTCCTCGTGCCCCATGCCCTGCGTCGGCTCGTCCAGCAGCATCAACTGCGGCTCCATCGCCATCGTCGTGGCAATCTCCAGCGCCCGCTTGCGGCCATAAGGCAAATCAGCTGCCTTCAACGCAGCCATGTCGCGCAAATCAACCAGCTCCAGCAGCGACAACACCTTGGCGTCCAGCGTCTTCAGCCCCGTCAGCCCCTTCCAGAAGTGAAAGCTCGTCCCGGTGAAACGCTGCAGGCCGATGCGCACGTTCTCCAGCACCGTCAGGTGAGGAAACACCGCCGAGATCTGGAACGACCGGATGACGCCCCGTCGCGCAATCTGCGCCGAGGTCTCACCGGTGATGTCGGTGCCCGCAAAGACGATGCGCCCGCGCGTGGGCACGAGGAACTTCGTCAGCAGGTTGAAGCAGGTCGTCTTGCCCGCGCCATTGGGGCCGAGCAGCGCGTGGATGTGGCCGCGCTGCACCTGCAGGTTGACCGAGTCCACGGCGGTGAAGCCTTTGAACTCCTTGGTCAGGTCCTGCGTTTCAAGAATAAATTCACTCATGGACTTACCTGTTAGCCGCGCGACTCTAGGGCTTCAAGCATGAGGCTGGCTTACGGGCATTCACGGGGTCTGATCGGCCGACAGGAAGCGCTCGATCAGGCTGATCTGCTCGGGCGTGTTCAAGGCGGGTGCATGGCCGCAGCCGGGAATGAGCGCCACGGCCGCCCGTGGGCCGCGTTCGCGCATGGCCTGGGCCGTCTGCGCCGTCAGCAGCGTCGACTCCTCGCCGCGCAGGCAGAGCACGGGCAGATCGAGCTGGTCCCAGGCGCTCCACAGCTCGTAGTCATCGGGGTGGTGCTCGAACTGCTGCACCAGGGCCGGGTCGTAGTGTGGCGTCACGCGGCCATCGGGCAGCCGGCGCAGTGAGGTCTCGGTCAGGTGGCGCCACTGCGCATCGGTCAGGTGCCCGAAGCTCGCATAGATGTCGCGGAAGTAGGTCTCCAGCTCGGTCACCGTCGCAAAGCTCGGTGGTTGTCCGGCATAGCTCTTGATGCGCGCCAGCGCTGGCGCGGCCAGCTCCGGGCCGTTGTCGTTGAGCACCAGCCGCTTGATGCGGCCGCGCAGCTTGGTGGCCGCGGCCAGCGTGCCGATGGCGCCGCCCATCGACGTGCCGACCCACTGCACCTTGGCGAGACCGAGCTGGTCCAGCAGCGCCTCGGCCTGCTCGACGTAGAAGTCCAGGCAGTATTCGCTGGCCGGGGCAATGGCCCATTGCGACAGCCCGCGGCCCAGCGTATCGGGGCAAATGACATGCCAACGGCCCGCAAGCGCGGCGGCAAAGTCGTCGAAGTCACGGCCGCTGCGCGCCAGCCCATGCCAGGCGATGACAGGCGGCGCGCCCGCCTCGCCCCACTCGGTGACGTGGATCTCGCGGCCCAGGCAAGTCAGGTAGCGCGATCTCATGGCTTGTTGTTCCTTCCCCGCGTCCACGCCGCCAGCCGCAGTCGCCCGACGATGCCGCCGGGGAAGTGATAGACCGCCAGCACGAACAGCACGCCCAGCCACAGCAGCCAGCGGTCGGGTGAGACCAGGGTGCTCAGCACCGGCACGCCTTCGACGAGGCCGCCTGCGCCCTTGAGCAGCGCCTGCAGGTAGTTCTGCGCGACGATGAAGAGCACGCTGCCGATGACGGCGCCATAGACCGTGCCCATGCCGCCGATGACGACGATGAGCAGCAGGTCCAGCATGATCTCCATGCTCATGGCCGTCTCGGGGCCCGTGTAGCGCAGCCACAGCGCCAGCAGCGCGCCGCCGCAGCAGGTCAGCAGCGCCGCGATGACATTGGCGCCGGTGCGATAGACGACGATGCGATAGCCGATGGCCTCGGCGCGGAACTCGTTCTCGCGGATGGCCTGCAGCACGCGGCCAAAGGGCGAGTTGACGACGCGCAGCAGCAGCGCGATGAGGGCGGCGACGGCGACGAAGAGCAGGTAGTAGGTCAGCAGCCGGCCGTCGAGCATGACGCCGAGGACCGGTTCTTCCATGAACTCCGTCGAGGGCCGCAGCACCGCCGGCAACTGGAAGTTCAGCCCGTCCTCGCCGCCGGTGAAATCACTCAGTTGCGAGGCCAGCGTCATGAAGGCCGAGGCCACGGCCAGCGTGATCATGGCGAAGAAGATAGCCTTCACGCGCAGGCTGGCCAGGCCCATGCCCAACGCCAGCACGGCACTCAAGCACAGGGCCGCGACAAAGCCGATGCCGAGCGAGGTCCAGTCCGGCCCGAGCCGCGTCGACGCGATGGCGATGCCGTAGGCGCCGATGCCGACGAACATCGTGTGCGCGAAGCTGACGATGCCGGTGTAGCCCAGCAGCAGGTCGTAGCTGGCGACGAGCAGGATGAACACCAGGATCTTGGCCGCAACGTTGAGCGCCTGCGTGCCGGGGAAGATGAAGGGCGCGCCGAGCAGGCCGACGAAGCAGGCCAGCAGCAGGGCGGCCAGGATGCGGCTGCGCGGCAGGTCGTGGGAGAGGAGAGAACGAAAAACGGATGTCATCGGAAATCCTTCGCTTCGCTGCACGTGATCAACGATGCGAACGCCGAATGAAAAGCCAAGCGGCTGCCGTGGAACCGGCTTTGCCAGGCCACTGGCAGCGCCCCCTTGAGGGGGAGCGCGAAGCGCAACGGGGGTAGGCTCATTTCGCGCCCACCGGGTAGAGGCCTTGCGGACGCCACAGCAGAATGGCCACCATCAGCCCGATGTTGGTGAACAGCGCGGCCTTGGGCGCGATGAAGCCCACGTAGTTGGCGACGAGGCCCACCAGCAGTGCGCCGATCAGGCAACCCACCGTTGAGCCCAGGCCGCCGATGATGATGACGATGAAGAGCAGCAGGTTGACCTGGGCGCCGATCTGCGGCGTGACGCCCTGTTGCACCAGGCCCCACAGCACGCCACCCAGGCCGGCCAGCGCGGCGCCGGCAACGAAGACACCGACGAAGAGGCGTTTGATGCGGTAGCCCAGCGCCTCGACCATCTCGCGGTCCTGCACGCCGGCGCGGATCAGCAGGCCGATCTTGGTGCGGCTCAGGGTCCAGGCCAGCAGG
>NZ_JBQVNP010000261.1:0-4072 GCF_052436255.1 Roseateles sp.
GCCGTGGTGTGTCGATCAGATCGAGGATCTCGGCCGCCTTGAGAATGGCGATGGTCTCGCCGAACTCCTTTCCGATCTCGTCGGAAATGTCGTAAATATTTGAGAGGTCCGGCGAGTCGCTGAGGATGCTCATCAGCCCCAGGATCTGCCCCACGGGCACCAGCGGAATCGACTCCATGCGCGTGCGCGCGCGTGAAACGGGCTGCCCCTTCACCGGCGTTTCCGGGGGCAGGTCGGGCAGCGTCATCGTGGTGATGCATTCATGGATCACGTTCACCAGCCGCTGGAACTCGGGGTCCCTGGCGTCGCGCGGATAGGGCAGCCTGTTCTCCAGCACGAGGCCGATGCGCCCCGGGCGCGGAAACACGACCACGATGCGCGTGGCCATCTCCACCGCCTCCTCGATGTTGTGCGTGACCATGAAGACCGAGCTCAGGTCGCCGCCCGGGTCGCGCCACAGGCCGATCAGCTCCTGCCGCAGGTTCTCCGCCGTCAGCACGTCCAGCGCGCTGAAGGCCTCGTCCAGGCACAGCAGCTTGGGCCGCGAGACCAGCGCACGCGCAATGCCCACCCGCTGCCTCATGCCTCCGGACAGCTCGCGCGGAAAAGCCGAGTGGTAGTTGCCCAGGCCGATCAGCTCGATCGCCCGGTCGACGGCCGCGTCGCGCTCGGCGCGGCCGATCTTCCTGGACATCAGCCCCACCGCAACGTTCTGCTCGACCGTGAGCCACGGATAGAGCGCGAAAGTCTGGAAGACCACCGAAGCCTCGGGATTCACGCCGCTGAGCGATTTGCCGTTGGCCAGAGCCCTGCCCGAGCTCGGCTCGATCAGGCCTGTGAGGCAGCGCAGGATGGTCGACTTGCCCGAGCCGGACTGCCCCAGCAGCGCCAGGAACTCGCCCTCGCTCACGGCCAGGTCGATGTTGTCGAGCACCTTGAGCTCGTGGTTGCCGGCGGTCATGAAGGTCTTGGTGACGGCGCAGAGCTCGGCCACCGGCACGGCCTGCTTCGGCTCCCTGGAGGGCACGGGGGTGTTCATGTTCAATCCAATCTGAATCGGCGCTCTGCGAAGGCGTAGAGCCGGCGCCAGATGAGCTTGTTCATCAGCACGACGAAGATCGACATCACGCCGATGCTCGCGATGATCAGCGGCGTGTCGCCCGCCTTCGTGACCGTGGCGATGTACGCGCCCAGGCCATCGGCCTGCAGGCTCGTGCTGCCCCACGTGGCGAGTTCGGCCACGATGCTGGCGTTCCACGCGCCTCCGGCAGCGGTGCAGGCGCCCGTCACCCAGAACGGAAAGATCGCCGGCAGGATCAGGGTGCGCCAGAGGCTCCAGCGGCGCAGGCCGTAGACGCGCGCGGCTTCCTTCAGATCGTTCGGTATCGCCATGGCGCCGGCGATCACGTTGAACAGGATGTACCACTGCGTGCCCATGGCAATGAGCAGGATGCTGCCCCAGTTGAGGCTGACGTGGCTGGCCACGAAGAAGCCGACGACGATCGGGAAGGTCATGTTCACCGGAAACGATGCACCGATCTGCGCCAGCGGCTGGGCGAATCGCGCAACGCGCGGCTGGAAGCCGATCCACACGCCCACCGGCGTCCAGATCAGCGTGGCCAGCACCGTCATCGCGGCGACGCGCAAGGCCGTGAGGAAGCCGAGCCAGACGATGTGGCCAAGGTCGGACAGCGACAGCGCGCCGTGCAGCGCGGCGGTGGCCGCCGCCACGGCCCGGAGAAGCTCGATGCCGATCCAGACGGCAAGCAGAATGCCCGCCACGCGCCACAGCAGCTTCTTCCACGAAGCCTTGAGCCGCAGCGGCACCCGCGCCATCGGCGCGCGCGCCTGGAACATCCTGTCGAGCAGCGGATGCCAAATACGCTCGCTGATCCAGGTGAACAGGTAGGCGCCGCGCAGCAGGTCGTAGACCCACGAGGTCGCCGGGGTCGTCGACTCCGTCAGCTCGATCTTGAACTTGTTCGCCCACGCCAGCAGCGGACGCCAGACGAGCTGGTCGCTGGCCAGGATCAGCGCGATCATGGCCAGCACCGCCCACAGCGCGGCGGACCTGTCGCCGTCGGAGATCGCCTGCACCATGTACGAGCCCAGGCCCGGCAGCTTGATGTCCTTGTTCATCACGCTGATGGCCTCGCTCTGCGCGACGAAGAACCAGCCGCCGCCGAAGGACATCATCGAGTTCCAGATCAGGCTGTGCGCCGATGCCGGCAGCTCCACCGTCCTGAAGCGCTGCCAGCGGTTCAGGCCGCAGGTGGACGCGGCCTCCTGCATGTCGGTGGGCACGGTGACCATCGAGTGATAGAACCCGAAGGCCATGTTCCACACCTGCCCGGTGAAGATGGCAAAGATCGCCGCGCACTCGACGCCGAGCAGGCTGCCGGGGAACAGTGCCATGAACCCGGCAACCGTTGCCGACAGGAAGCCCAGGACCGGCACCGACTGCAGCACGTCGAGGGCCGGCAGGATGACGGCGCGCGCAGCCCGGTTCTTTGCCGCCAGGTAGCCCACGGCAATGGCGAAGAAGAGCGAGAAGCCGAAGGCGATCCACATGCGCATCAGCGTGCGGCCTGCATAGTACGGAATCAGGCCCGGCGAGCTGTCGACCTGCGGCACCGCCGCCGGATCGAAATGCACGAGCATGCCCTTGCCGAAGTGCAGTGCGCTCCACAACAGCCCCAGCAAGGTCAGCATGACCAGCGCATCGACCCAGCCGAACGTGCGGCGTTCTTCGACGACGGCGAGCTGCGGGGCGGTGCTCTTCATGTGGGCGGCAACTCCTGCCGGCGGGGGGCTGCCGGCGGTTAGCAGGTTGGCGGTGCATTGGACTTTAGTCCAATGCGCGTGGAAGACATCGTCCCTAGGATCGCCACTCGTTCAGGTATTCCGGTCCAAGTTCTCAATGTCACTGCCGACTCTCGCTCACTCCCCCGCAGATCGTGCGGGGCAACTCGCGAACCATGCGGCCATCGGCCTGTCGGCGCTGGAAAGTCTGCCTCAGGCCATCGCGGTGCTCGACCAGCACTGCCGCGTGCAGTACGTCAACCGTCGCGCGGAAAGTCTCTGCGCATCCTCGGGGCCGTGCCGCATGGTGTGCGGATGCTGGCAGTTCACGCAGGCGGACGTGCAGGACAGGTTGGAGCAACTCGTGCGGAACGTGTGCGCCCCGGGTCGGAGCACGACACTCGGCGGCGGATTCCGAATGCCGCTCGGGGAAGCGCCACCGATGCTTGTCTCGGTGCATCCGTTGAAGGCCAGCCATCCTCTCGCATCACCTCACTCGGTCCCGCTGGCACTGGTGTTCATCGTGGCCTCGCAGTCCGCTTCTTTCGCGGCATCGCATGTGATCGCGGACCAGCTGGGATTGACGGCGACGGAAGCCAGGCTCGCCGCAAGCCTGGCCGCAGGGAATACGGTGCTCGACTTCGCGGCGCTCCAGCGCTGCACGCCGCATACCGCGCGCAGCCATCTCAAGAACCTGATGCGCAAGACGGGCTGCCGCCGGCAGTTCGAGGTGGTGCGCCTGGTGCAGTCTCTTCAGGCGGGCTGAGGCTTCGGCTCGCGGCCAGGTTGCGGGCACGACGGATTCACCTGGCTGTGCTTTTCCCGTGCTTGGCGTGTCTGCCGGCACGACGCTCCGATGGATCCGGACGGCTCCCGCGCCAGGCCTCCGGCGAGCAACCGAACTGCGCGCCGAACCATCGCGTGAACGCGCTGTGCGTGCTGTAGCCCAGCAGCGCGGCCACCTCGCCCAGGCTGTAGCGGCTGTTGGCCACATAGCGGCGGGCGAGTTCCTGCCGGACGTCGTTGATCAGCTGCTTGAACGTCAGCTTGCGCGCGTCGAGCTCACGTTGCAGCGTGCGCATGCTCATCCCCAGGCCCATCGCCACCGACTTGCAGGTGGCGCGCCCCGCCGGCAGCATGAGGTAGATGGCCTTGCGCACCTCCTGGTCGATCGAGCGCTGGCGATCGTCGGGTAGCGCCGCGATCAGCTTGCGGGCGTAGGCGGCGAGCACCGGGTCGGCTCCGGGGTTGGGCACGTCCAGGTCCGCCG
>NZ_JBQVNP010000262.1:0-4019 GCF_052436255.1 Roseateles sp.
ACTGCAACGACCGACGCCGCAGCAGCGCCTGCGGCAGCTCCCGCCCAGAACCTGACGGGCAACGTGTCGATCACCACGAACTACAAGTTCCGTGGCCAGGACCAGGACATGATCGGCAAGAACGACTACGCCAAGACCAAGGGCTTCAAGCCCGCCATCCAGGGCGGCCTGGACTACGCCTTCGGCGACAGCGGCTTCTACGTGGGCAACTGGAACTCCAGCGTCAACTGGCTCAAGGGCAACAGCATCGAGATGGACGTGTACGGCGGCTACAAGTTCAAGGCCGGCCCGCTGGACATGGACGTCGGCGCGCTCACCTACATCTACCCGGGCAACTCCTCGGGCAACACCACCGAGCTTTACGTCGCGGGCACCTACGCCAACGAGACCCTCGGCTCGTTCACCGCCAAGTATTCGCACACCGTGTCGAAGGACTACTTCAACTTTGCCGGCAACAAGGCCGGCTCGGGATTGAAGGGCACCAACACCGGCTACCTGAACCTGTCGTACAGCAAGGAGATCGTGCCCAAGGTCACGCTGAAGGCCGCGCTCGGCTACACGAGCCTGTCGAGCGACATCCGGAACAACACGCCCTACAGGAGCTATGTCGACTACAGCATCGGCGCTTCGTACGATTTCGGCGGAGGCCTGTCGCTGACCGGTTCCGTGCAGGGAGCGAACAGGAAGAGTGCGTACAACACGGCGGCCGGACCGCTGTATGACTTCGGCTACTTCTCCACGCAGCAGCAATATTCACCCAACAAGACGCGCTTCATCCTTACGCTGACGAAGACGCTCTGAACCTGAAGGCGACAGGCGCGCCGCGGCGTGCCTTCGTGAATGCCATGCCTCCGGCAGAAACGCTCTGGTCCCGGGTCGGGGCGTGGGTTCGGGTGGCTCGTGCCTTGCCGGACATGAGCCTGCATTGGTCCTGCTGCGGCACGCCATTGCTCGATTCCGCACAGGAAAGACTTGAAAGCAGTGGCGATGCCGAGGTTCTTCTGGCTTGCTGTGGCCATTGCGGGGCGCGCTGGCTGGGCGTCGCGCCTCGCAAGGCAGGCACCGCCCATCACTGGGTGCCGCTGCCCGGGAGCGACTTCGCCGCGTTGCTGCGCACCGGCAACTGCTCGATCGCCCTGAGCCCCGGCCGCCCGCGCGAGCGGATCTCGCGCTCGTCCACGGCCAGTTCCGGATCGGGCCAGCGCTGAAGCAACGCGCTTCGGCCTTTGCCATCGTCGCGGCGCATCGTGAAGCGCGCCCCCGCAAATCGCAAATGCCCGGGTACCAGCCGCGATTTTTTACGCGGCATTTCTATCTCCGGCTGCATTGTTTACACCGTTTTCACACGCCGCTTCCGATACTGGAGCCGTGTTCTTTTCCATTGCAGGAACTTCATGGCTTACGCCGCCTATCGGGAATATGCAGGCACCGTGCGTGCCAGGTGCGAGACGACTTTCAAGGTGCTCGATGTCACGGTGCCATCGGTGGACGCGTGCCGCGTCCGGCGCGGCATCGCCGCATGCAAGGGCGCCGGCGTGTTGCGCTGCGAACCCCTGATGCGCGTGAATGCAACCTGCGAGAGCGGCGCTCCGCGCGCCCGCCTCCTGATCCGCCTGCCGCTGGAGAGCTATGCCTCCGTGATGCACTGTCTTCTCGAGTGCGCGCCCGACGGGGAAATAGGCCACCTCACGAGCTGGCGCGAACATCTCCAGCGCTACGGCATCGCCAATGGCGGCTGAGCTGGAGGGAGCGTTCGCCGATGCGGCGATCGCTCCCGGCCGGACGCTTGTCCGCGGTTGCCCGAACCGGGTTGCGCCGGCAAACCGGCAGCAAGCATCACGGCTTCGGCAGCCGCCGGAGATCCTGCGGGGCGAAGAGATCGACGTGCTGGAGCGGATTCTCGAATCGGGCGTGAGCCTCGCGCTGTGGAATCGCGCGCAGCAGGCACCCATTGCGGCATGGCTGGACGCCTTGCCCCTGGCCAGGCACCCCACGGCCCGGCTGCAACTGCGCGCAGCCGAAGCCGCAACTGCACTGCACGCGGCATGCAAGGCGTCGCGCACGCCGGCCGGACCCGAACGGGATGCGCTCGTGGCGGACATCGACATGCTGGTCACGCGCTTTGCGCTGATCACCGGAAGCCCCTGGGTGGATTTGGCACTGCAGGTCCGCGGCCGCGATACCGATGAAGACTGGCACATCGAAAGCGCCGGGCGGCATCTGCTGTGCAGCTACAGCGGCCTGGGCATGGAATGGGTGGCATCCCGCCATGCAGGAACGGCGTTGCGGGCACCGAAGGGTTTCGCAGGCCCTTTCGAGCGCATGCCGCTTCAGGCGGTTGCGCTCCTGCACGGCCGCAGCGTGGATGCCAATGGCTGTGAGCGTGCGCTGGTGCACCGTTCGCCGCAATTGAGCAATGCCTGGTCGCATCGCTTCGCCCTGCGCCTGGGCGAACTGCGTCAGGAGCGTGCGCATCTTCACGATGATTTCCGGTGCCGGCAGCAGGCCGCGGCGGAAGTCCCGGTCCTGGCTCAGTACGCTCCGCGCGATTCGGGCGCCGAGGGGGCCGCAGCCGGCGCGCCGAGGAAATCGGCCGCCAGCTTGCGCGCCGCGCCCGCGTACAGCAGCACATCCACCCCCACGGCGACGAAGGTGCAGCCGAGTTCGAGATAGCGCCGCGCCAGCTTCGGGTCGGAGGTCAGCGTGCCCGCCGCCTTGCCCGAAGCCACGATGGTCCGCATCGCGTTCTCGATGGCGGCCTGCACTTCGGGATGGCCGGGTCGTCCGCGATGGCCCATGGAGGCCGCGAGATCGGCCGGCCCGATGAACACGCCATTCACGCCGTCGACGGCGCAGATCTGCTCGAGTTTGGACAGCGCCGTCACCGTCTCCGCCTGCACCAGCAGGCAGACTTCGCCGTCGGCGATGTCGAGGTAGTCGGTGCGCGCGCTCCACTGCGAAGCACGTCCGACCGCGCTGCCCACGCCGCGGATGCCGAGCGGCGGATAGCGCGTGGCCGACACCAGTGCACGCGCCTGCTCGGCGGTGTCGACCATCGGCACCAGCAGGTTCTTCGCGCCGATGTCGAGCAGCTGCTTGATGAGCGCGGTATCGCCCTGCACGGCGCGCACCACCGGCTGTGCGCGATGCGGCGCCACCGCCTGCAGCGCGGCCAGCGTGGATCGCAGGTCGTTGGGGGCGTGTTCGCCGTCGACCAGCAGCCAGTCGAAGCCGGCGGTCGCGCTGACCTCGGCCATGTACGGATCGGCCATCGAGAGCCAGAGGCCGACCTGCGGCTGTCGTGCGGCCAGGGCCGCCTTGAAGGAGTTGCTTGCGGGCATGTTTTTCCTGAAGAGGAGGTCGGGGCGCCGGGAGTCAGTCGAGCTGACCCTGGCACACGTACTTGGTGTGCAGGTAGTCGTCCAGCCCGTGGACCGAACCTTCGCGGCCGTAGCCGGAGTCCTTGACGCCGCCGAAGGGTGCCGCCTCGGCTGCCAGAGCGCCTTCGTTGATGCCGACGATGCCTGTCTCCAGCGCGTCGGCCACGCGCCAGATGCGGCGCACGTCGCGCGAATAGAAGTACGCGGCGAGCCCGAAGGGCGTGTCGTTGGCGGCGGCGATCACCTCGGCTTCGCTCGTGAAGCGGGTGAGCGGCGCGACCGGGCCGAAGGTTTCCTCGCAGGCGCAGGCCATGGTCGAGTCCGCGTCGGCCAGCACGGTGGGCGCGAAGTAGTTGCTGCCCAGTGCAGGCAGCCGCGTGCCGCCGGTGAGCACGCGTGCGCCGCGCGCCACGGCGTCCTGCACGTGGCGTTCGATCTTTTCCACCGCGCGCGCGTTGATCATCGGGCCGATCTGCGAAGACTCGTCGCTGGCGGGGCCGACGCGCAGCGCCGCCACGCGCGCGACCAGCAGATCGGCGAAGCGCTCGTGCACCGCCTCGTGCACGAACACGCGGTTGGGGCACACGCAGGTCTGCCCGCCGTTGCGGAACTTCGCGGCCATCAGGCCTTCGACCGCGG
>NZ_JBQVNP010000263.1:0-3991 GCF_052436255.1 Roseateles sp.
ACCGCGGGCGCCGCGCGGACGTGACCCTCGACGCCCGCGGCCAGGGCCGGGTGAACCCATCGGCCTTCGCCAGCCCGGCATGACGGCGATGGAGCTGACCGAACGCCCGACGGCCGACGCGAGCCGCGGCACGCCCGCAGCCCGGCGCCGACCCGACCGCGGCGACGGCAGCTTCGTCAACCCCGTCCTGCCGGGCGACCACCCCGACCCGTGCGCACTCAAGGACGGCGAGGACTACTACCTCAGCTGCGCCTCGCAGCAGTTCTCGCCCGGCGCCGTCATCTGGCATTCGCGCGATCTCGTCAACTGGACGCCGGTGGCCAGCGCGCTGAGCGCGCCGGTCGGCAGCGTGCGGTCCGTGGACCTGGCCCGGCACGCGGGGCGGTACTTCCTCTACGTCAGCGTGCTGCGGGGCCCGCAGACGGCGCTGCTTGCGCTGCATGCCGACGACATCCGCGGCCCGTGGAGTGCGCCCGTGGACCTGCAGCTGCCCGACTGCCCGCACGCCTGCCACATCGTCGACGAGCAGGGCGCACGCCATCTGCTGCTCAACGGCCTGCGCCGCGTGCGCCTGTCCGACGACGGGCTGCAAGCGCTCGGAGCGCCCGTGGAGATCCATGCTCCCTGCCTGGCGTCGCGCCCGCGGGCCGCCGGCTTCGTGGCGGGGCCGCGCGCGTTCCGGCGTGACGACTGGTTCTATCTGTTCAACGGGAGCGGAGGTGCCGGCGTCAACTCCATGCCCCACACGCTGGCCGTGGCCCGGTCTCGCTCGCTGGCGGGCCCCTGGGAGGACTGCCCCTTCGACCCGCTGCACGGCGCCCACACGCCAAGCTGGACCACCGGCGGCACGCCCTGCCTGGTGCAGGGGCCCGAGGACCAGGCGTGGCTGCTGTGCCACGGGCACCAGGCCGGTCATCGCACGCTGGGCCGCCAGGGCCTGCTGCAGCCGCTCGACTGGGGACGCGACGGCTGGTTCCGCCTGCGACCCGGTGCCCTCGCCCAGCCGCTGCGCAAACCGCGGCCGCAGCGGCCCTGTCCTGGCCTGCCCGGCCTGTCGGACGACTTCAGCGCGAACCGCCTCGGCATCCAGTGGCGCTTCCTCGACGCCGGGCCGGAGGAGCTGCAGCGCGCCCGCTACGACGCCCACGGCCTGTGTCTTGCCGGCAAGGGCAGCAGCCTGGCCGATTGCTCGCCGCTGACCTGTGTGGCCGTCGACGCCAGCTACGAGGCCGAGCTGGACTTCGAGCTGATCGACGATGCCCAGGGCGGGTTGGCCCTGTTCCAGGCGCCGCGCGGCTTCGTCGGCCTGGGCATCGCCGACGGCCGCATGCACACCTACAGCTACGGCCAGCAGCACCGCTGGATGCAGCATGCCGTGACCGGCCGCCGCCATCGCCTGCGGGTCACGCAGCTGCACCACCGCATCAGCTTCGACCACGCCATGGACGATGGGCCGTGGGCGCCCACGGCGTGGCTGCAGGATGTGTCCGCACTGCATCTCAACCGTTGCGAAAGCGCCCACGGCCTTCGCCTGGCGCTCTTCAGTGCCGGCCATGGCGCCATACGCCTGCGGCACTTCAGCTACCGCGGGCTGGACTGACCATGCGCGCGCCCCTCCTTGCCCGCCTGCTGCCCCGCCGCGTCGGCCATGTGCTCTCGCGGTGCGCGCTGGCATTCACGCTGGCGGGCGCGGCCGCGGCCGAGCCGCCGGTCTGGGAGAACCCCGCCGTCTTCCGCGTCCACAAGGAAGCGCCACGCGCGACGCTGATGCCCTTCCCCGATGCCGCTGCCGCCCTGTCCCGGCCGCGCGAGGCCAGTCCCTGGCACCGCAGCCTCAACGGCGACTGGCGCTTCCACTGGGTGGCCGCGCCCGAACAACGTCCGGTCGGCTTCGAACAGCCCGGCTTCGACGACGCGCGCTGGGCGACCATCCCCGTGCCGTCCAACGTCGAACTGCACGGCCATGGCACGCCCATCTACACCAACGTCCGCTATCCCTTCGTCAAGGACGCGCCGCGCGTCATGGGCCAGCCGCCCGCGGACTGGACGACGTCGCGCGAGCGCAACCCGGTCTCCAGCTATCGCCGGCACTTCAGCCTGCCATCCGGCTGGGCCGGGCGCCAGACATTCATCACCTTCAACGGCGTGGCCTCAGCCTTCCATGTCTGGGTCAACGGCCGCCATGTCGGCTATTCCCAGGACAGCCGCACCCCTGCCGAGTTCAACCTCACGCCGCATCTGAGGCCGGGGACGAACCTGCTGGCCGTGGAGGTCTACCGCTACAGCGACGGCGCCTACCTGGAGGACCAGGACTTCTGGCGCCTGTCCGGCATCTTCCGCGACGTGTCGCTGTGGTCCGCCGCCAACCTGGCCCTGCGCGACTTGCAGATCGACGCCAGCCTCGCCGACGCCGACCGCAGCGGCGTGCTCAAGCTGTCCACCTGGACGCGCGAGCATGCTGGCCGCGCGCGCCGCTATGCCGTCGAGGCCCGGCTGCTCGATGCCGACGGCCGCACTCTCGCCCACCGCACGCTGCGCGGCCGGGTGCCCGCCGGCGGCGAGCATGCGGCCAGCGCCCGCATCGAGGGCCTCGCGATCCAGCCCTGGTCGGCCGAGCAACCGCGGCTGTACTCGCTGCTGCTGACGCTGAAGGACGAGCAGGGCCGCGCCCTTGCCCACCATGCCCGCAAGATCGGCTTTCGCCGCGTCGAGATCCACCACGGCAACCTGCTCGTCAACGGTCGCGCCGTCCTCATCAAGGGCGTCAACCGCCATGACCATAGCCACCTGACCGGTCAGTACGTGAGCGAGGCCGACATGCGCGCCGACCTCGAAGCGATGAAGCGGCTCAACATCAACGCCATCCGCACCTCGCACTATCCCAACGACCCGCGCCTGCTGGAGCTGGCGGACGCCTACGGCTTCTACGTCGTCTCCGAGGCCAACCTCGAGACCCACGACTACGGCAGCAACCCGAGCAACGCCCTGGCCCATGACCCGGCCTGGTACCCCGCCCAGCTGGACCGCGTGCGCAACATGGTGGAGCTGTTCAAGAACCACCCCTCGGTGATCCTCTGGTCGCTGGGCAACGAGGCGGGCGACGGCCCCAACTTCGAGCGCATGGGCGCCTGGGTCAAGCAGCGCGACCCGTCGCGCCCGCTGCACTACGAAGGCGCCGGCGAGCGCGCGTATGTCGACCTGTACTCGCCGATGTACGCCGGCGTCGACCACCTGTTGGCCTGGGTACGCCGCGAGGAACACAAACCGCGCGACCGGCAGCGCCCGCTGATCCTCAGCGAATACAACCACACCATGGGCAACTCCAGCGGCGGGCTCGACGACTACTGGCGCGCCATCCGCAGCGAGCGCCTGCTGCAGGGCGGCTTCATCTGGGACTGGCGCGACCAGGGCCTGCTGCGCGAGAAGCCCGCCGGCCACCCGCTCGGGCCCGAGCAAGCCGCCGTCGCCGCGCTGGACCCGCAGCGCTTCGTCACGCCGTCGGGCCGGCTGCGCTACTTCGCCTATGGCGGCGACTACGGCGACCAACCCAACGACGACAACTTCAACTTCAATGGCGTCGTCGGTCCCGACCTCGTGCCCAACCCGCATGCCGTCGAGGTGGCCCACCAATACCGCAACCTGCACGTCAGGCCGCTGGACCTCGGCGCCGCGCACCCGCGGTTCTCGGTCTTCAACGAGCACTTCTTCACCACGCTGCAGCGCCAGCCCTACCGCTGGACGCTGCTGGAGGACGGCCGACCCGTGCACAGCGGCATGGGCGAGCTGCCGCTGCTGGCGCCGCAGGCGGCGGTCGAGGTCGAGCTCGCATTGCCGGCCGTCAGCCGCCGCGGCGCTGCCGAGTACCACCTCAACCTGGAGTTCCTGCAGGCTGCCGCCCGCCCATGGGCGGGGGCCGGTCATGTTGTCGCGCGCGAGCAGCTGGCACTGGCCTGGGCCAGCGCCCCGGCGCCGGCCCTCGCAGCCGCCGCGC
>NZ_JBQVNP010000264.1:0-3955 GCF_052436255.1 Roseateles sp.
GCCTGGTCCTGCGCGGCGGCCAGCTCACGCTCGCGCACGCGCTGCGACTGGGCGGCCGCGCGTTGGCGGCGCTCCTGGGCGGCCAGCTCATGCTCGTGCCGCGTCAGCGGTGCGAGCGCTCGTCGGCGGCGCTGGTCCAGCGCCTCGAGGCAGGCCGCCACGCTGAAGCGCTGTTGGCATTCGGCCTCTTCCCGCGCAAAGCGCTGCTCGATGGCCGCGCGCTGCGCCGCAACTTCGGCCCGAGTCGCCAGCTGGGGCGAGGACGCCGCGGCGGCGGCAAGCAGGATCAGCGCAGGCAAGCTCATGTCAGCGAAGTATCGACCTCGCGGCGCGCCAGGGCCAGGTACTCGGCCGAGCGCATCTCCTGCAGGCGCGACACCGTGCGCGGAAACTCGTGCGCCAACGGTCCCTCGGTGTAGAGCTGGTCGGCCGGTACCGCGGCCGAAATGATGAGCTTGACGCGGCGGTCGTAGAGCACGTCCACCAGCCAGGTGAAGCGCCGCGCCTCGCTGGCCAGGCGCACCGGCATTTCCGGCACATCGGACAGGATGACGGTGTGGAACTGGCTGGCCAGTTCCAGGTAGTCGTTCTGCGACCGCGGGCCGCCGCAGAGGGTCTGGAAGTCGAACCAGACGACGCCACCGGCACGCCGCCGCGCATGCAGCGCGCGGTGCTCGATCATCAACTTGCGATCCTGGTCGTGCGCCTCGGCGAGGGACTCGAAGGCCTGGGTCAAGGCCGCCTCGGCAGCGTCGTCCAGCGGCGTCAGGTAGAGGTTCATGTCCTCCAGCGTGCGGCGCCGGTAATCGGTGCCGTTGTCGACGCTCAGCACTTCAAGATTCGCCTTCAGCAGCTCGATGGCCGGCAGGATGCGGTCGCGATGCAGTCCGTTCGGATAGAGCTCGTCGGGGTGGAAGTTGGAGGTTGTGACGATGGACACGCGGTTGCGGAACAGCGCGTCGAGCAGCCGGTGCAGGATCATCGCGTCGGTCACGTCGGCCACGTGAAATTCGTCGAAGCAGATCAGGCGGAAACGCCGCGCGATGCGCTTGCCGAGTTCGTCCAGCGGATCGGCGATGCCCTTGAGCTCCTGCAGCTCACGGTGGACCTCGCGCATGAACTCGTGGAAGTGCAGCCGCGTCTTGCGCTGCAGCGGCACGGCCTGAAAAAAGCAGTCCATCAGGAAGCTCTTGCCCCGGCCCACGCCCCCGTACATGTAGACACCGCGCGGGATGGGCGGGCGCACCAGCAGCTTGGTGACCGCATTGGCGCGGCGGGCCTTGTAGCTGGCCCATTCGTCCTGGCAGCGCTGCAGGGCCGACACGGCGCGCAATTGCGCCGGGTCGGCCGTGTAGCCGCGCTCGGCCAGCGTCTGCTGGTAGAGCTCGGTGACTTGAGTCACGTCAAAAATTGAGCGTGCGCTTGTCGATGGCGAGCGCCGCTTCCTTCGTTGCTTCGGACAACGACGGATGGGCATGGCAGATGCGCGCGATGTCTTCGGCCGAGGCCTTGAACTCCATCGCCACGACGGCCTCGGAGATCAGCTCCGAGGCGAACGGGCCAATGATGTGCACGCCCAGGATCTCGTCGGTCTTGGCGTCGGCCAGGAACTTGACGAAGCCGGTCGTGTCACCCAGCGCACGCGCGCGGCCATTGGCCAGGAACGGGAACTGCCCGGCCTTGTAGGCCACGCCTTCGGCCTTGAGCTGCTGCTCGGTCCTGCCGACCCAGGCGATCTCGGGGCTGGTGTAGATGACCCAGGGGATGGTGTTGAAGTTGACATGCCCGTGCTGACCGGCGATGCGCTCTGCGACGGCCACGCCCTCTTCCTCGGCCTTGTGCGCGAGCATCGGGCCGCGCACGACGTCACCCACGGCCCAGACGCCGGGCAGGTTGGTCTTGCAGTCCGCATCGACTTCAATGGCACCGCGTTCGTCCAGCTTCAGGCCCACCGCATCAGCCGCCAGCCCGATGGTGTTGGGTACGCGGCCGATGGAGACGATGAGCTTGTCGACCTCCAGCGTCCTGGCCTCGCCCTTGGCGTCGGTGTAGGCGACGCTGACACCCTTCTTGCCCGACTTGACCTCGCCGACCTTCACGCCGAGCTGGATGTCCAGGCCCTGCTTCTTGAAGACCTTGGCGGCTTCCTTGGCGACGCTCTCGTCCACGGCGCCGAGGAGGGCCGGCAGGCCTTCAAGGACGGTGACTTCCGCGCCCAGGCGTCGCCAGACCGAACCCATCTCCAGGCCGATGACACCGGCGCCAATCAGGCCGAGCTTCCTGGGCGTCACGCCGACGCGCAGCGCGCCGTCGTTGGACAGGATGTTCTCCTCGTCGAACGGCACGCCGGGCAGAGCGCGGGCGTTGGAGCCGGTGGCGATGATGACCTGTTTGGCAGCGATGGTCTCCTCGCCGGCCTTGAGCTCATAACCCCCGTCCTTGGCGGCAACAAAGCTGCCACGGCCGTGGAAGAACGTGACCTTGTTCTTCTTGAACAGGTAGACGATGCCGTCGTTGTTCTGCTTCACGACCTGGTCCTTGCGAGCCAGCATCTTGGCGACGTCGATCTTGACGTTGTCGGCGGTGATGCCGTGGTCGGCGAAGTGGTGGTTCAGGTGCTCGTAGTGCTCGCTGGACTGCAGCAGCGCCTTGGACGGGATGCAGCCGACGTTGGTGCAGGTGCCGCCGAGGGCGGGGCCACCCTTGTCGTTCTTCCACTCGTCGATGCAGGCCACATTCATGCCCAGTTGGGCCGCGCGGATGGCGGCGATGTAGCCGCCGGGGCCGCCGCCGATGACGACGACGTCGAATTGCTTGGTGCTCATGCTGATCTGTCCTTTGGCTTAGATGTCGAACAGCAAACGAGCGGGATCCTCGAGCGCTTCCTTCATCGTCACCAGGCCCAGCACGGCTTCGCGGCCGTCGATGATGCGGTGGTCATACGACATGGCGAGGTAGTTGATCGGGCGCACGACGACCTGGCCGTTCTCGACCACGGCACGGTCCTTGGTCGCATGCACGCCCAGGATGGCGGATTGCGGCGGATTGATGATGGGCGTGGACAGCATCGAGCCGAAGGTGCCGCCGTTGGAGATGGAGAAGGTGCCGCCGGTCAGCTCGTCGATGGACAGCTTGCCCTCCTTGGCCTTGGCGCCGAACTCGGCAATCTTCTTCTCGATGTCGGCGAAGCTCATCTGGTCGACGTTGCGCAGCACCGGCACGACGAGGCCGCGCGGGGAACCGACGGCGATGCCGATGTCGAAATAGCCGTGGTAGACGATGTCGTTGCCGTCGACCGACGCGTTGATGATCGGGTACTTCTTCAGCGCCGCGACAGCTGCCTTGACGAAGAAGCTCATGAAGCCGAGCTTGACGCCGTGCTCCTTCTCGAACTTCTCCTGGAACTTCTTGCGCATCTCCATGACCGGGGCCATGTTGACTTCGTTGAAGGTGGTCAGGATGGCGTTGGTGGACTGCGACTGCAGCAGGCGCTCGGCGATGCGGGCGCGCAGGCGGGTCATGGGCACGCGCTGCTCGGGGCGGTCGCCCAGGTTGGGCTGCACGGGCGCGGCCACGGCGGGCAACGGCTTGGCGGCAGGCGCGGCAGCGGCGACGGGTGCCGGCGCGGCAGACTTGGTCGAAGCGGCCAGTGCGTCGCCCTTGGTGACGCGACCATCCTTGCCCGAGCCCGCCACGTCGGTGGCTTGCAGGCCCTTTTCGGCCAGGTTCTTGGCGGCGGCCGGCATGGCCACGTCGCCCTTGTTGCCGCCGGGGGCTGCGGGCACAGCGGCAGCAGCCGGCGCTGCAGCCGCGGCGGCCGTCGTGGCGGGCGCGGCGACGCCGGCCTTGCCCTCGGTATCGATCTTGGCAAGCAGTTCCTGGCTAACGACCGTGCTGCCGTCGGCTTTGACAATCTCGGCCAGCACGCCGGAGGCGGGCGCGGGCACTTCGAGCA
>NZ_JBQVNP010000265.1:0-3926 GCF_052436255.1 Roseateles sp.
CGCGCGCATCGTCGGTCGGTCCGTACCGGGTGCGCGGCCAAGCCCCAGGTCGATGCGGCCGGGGAAGAGTTCAGCCAGCGTGCCGAACTGCTCCGCGATCGTCAGCGGCGCATGGTTGGGCAGCATGATGCCGCCCGCCCCGACGCGGATGCGCTGGCTGGCCGCGGCGAGCTGGCCGATCAGCACGGCGGTGGCCGAACTGGCCACGCCTTCCAAGTTGTGGTGCTCGGCCACCCAGTAGCGCGTGTAGCCGAGCCGGTCGGCCAGCTTCACGAGGTCCAGGCTGTTCAGCAGCGCCTGGCGCGTGGTGGCGCCCTCGACGACGGGCGCCAGGTCGAGGATGGAGAGCGGAGGCAGGGCAGACATGCCGGCATCTTGCCGGCCGATGCTTGGCCCCCGTCAGCCCGGGGCTTTGCGCAGATGTGCTTGGAGCCAGGGCAGCAGGCGCGCTTCGTAGGCGGCCGCATCGAAGTCGTACAGGTCCACATGGGCGGCGCCTTGCACCGGCCACAGCCCCTTGGGCTCACGCGCCGCGGCGAACAGGCGCTCGGTGTCGAGCCAGCGGGTGTGCAGGTCATGCGTGCCCGACGCGATCAGCAGCGGTGCGTGGACGCTGGCCACGCTGTCGATGGGTCGCAGTTGCTCGACACGCATGTCCAGCCGCAACGGCAACTGCACCAGCAGCAGTGGCGCAACCCAGGCGCCGGCCGTGCCGAGGCGCATCGCCAGGCGGTCCTGCACGGCCTCGACGATGGTCGGGTAGACCGACTCCAGCACCAGCGCGTCGAGCTCGGGTTGGCGTCTGGCCAACAGCAGCGCCGCGCCGCCCAGCGACACGCCGATGGCGCCGACTTTCTCGCCCGGCAAACGCGCGCGCAACCAGGCCAGCGCGGCCTCGGTGCCGCGTGCTTCGTGGCGGCCGAAGGTGATGCGCTCGCCGCTGCTCTCACCATGCGCCGGCAGGTCGACCGCCAGGCTGGCAATGCCCGCGCGTTGCAGCCAGCGGGCGCGTGCCAGCATCTGCAGGCGGTTGCCGCGCACACCGTGCTGCAGCAGCACCACGCCCTGGCCGGTGCGCCCCGGCAGGAACCAGCCGGCCAGATGTTGCCCGTCACCGTAGCGGATGCGCAGCGATTCGGCCTGCAAGCCGGGCGGCGGCGGGCCGAGGTGAGCGCGCGCGGGACGCGTGAGCATGTCGCCGGCGGCCAGGCTCAGGGCCAGCGTGCCCACCAGCGAGGTCAGACCGGCGATGACAAACAATCGTTTACGCATGCCGGCATGATCGCGCTCGCGCAGCGCGCCGGCACCTTCACACCCGCCCTCCTGCCACGGCCGGCCGCAGGTCCAGCTCGGCCGGGCCGCTCAGCGCGCTGACGGTCACGGCCTCGTGGGTCTGCACGAAGAAGCATTGCCCGGCTTCCAGCACGATGTCGCGCATGTCGTGGTCGATGGTGATCCACAGCGTGCCGCTGGCGCTGCACAGGTGAGTGGCGCGCGCGTCGGGCAGGCGTGAGATCTGGCCGCGTTGCAGCCGCAGCCGGGTGTGGGGGGCGTCGATCAGCATGATGTGCTCCTTGAGCGAGCCCCTCGCATGCCGGGTTGGCATGCGGGGTTCAGCGCTTGGAACGCATGGTGATTGCCAACGCTTCAGGCGACAAACGATGATTCGGAAGGCTTCGCATTCCTTCAGATCATGTCAACCAAACCCGCTGACCGTCTCCCGCCGTTGCAGCTGCTGGCTGCCTTCGAGGCCGCCGCGCGGCACCTGAGCTTCACGCACGCAGCGGCCGAGCGCTTCATCACGCAGTCCGCCATGAGCCGTCAGATGCGCGCGCTGGAGGACGAGCTGGGCGTGCCGCTGTTCGAGCGCCGCCACCGCGCGCTGGCGCTGACCGACGACGGGCAGCGCTTGTACTCGGCCTGTGCCACGGCGTTGAACAGCTTGCGCGTGGCCGTACGCACCCTGCGCGAACCCCATCAGCGCCAGGTGCTGGCGCTGACGACGACGCCGGGCTTCGCCTCGCTGTGGCTGATCCCGCGGCTGACCGCCTTCACGCGCGCCCACCCGGGCATCGACGTGCGGCTGGACGCGGGCCTCTCCAACCGCAACCTGGCCAGCGAAGGCTTCGACCTCGCCATCCGCTACAGCCCGGTCGGCGCGGCGCAAGGCCAGCAGCTGTTTGCCGAAGCCATGGTGCCCGTCTGCAGCCCGCGGCTGGTGGGCGAGTTGGGCCTGCCGTTGCGCGAGCCGCCCGACCTGGCCCGGCATACGCTGCTGCATCTGGCCATGGACAGCGACAGCGGCGGCATGCCGGCCGAATGGGAGCCGTGGCTTGGCGCCTGGGGCCTGGCCGACCTGCGGCCGGCCGCGCGGCTGAGCTTCTCCAGCTACTCCGAGGCGATTGCCGCCGCGGTGGCTGGGCAGGGCGTTGCGCTCGGGCGCCGGCCGCTGGTGGACGCGCTGCTGGCCGGTGGCCAGCTCGTCACGCCGTTCGATGCCGGCATCGCGTCGGCGCGCGCCTATCGGCTCATCGTCGACCCGGCGGCCAAGTCACGGCCGGCGGTGAAGTCGTTCGTGCGCTGGCTGCTGCAAGAGGCCACGGGTCTGGCGAGCTAAGACTTGCTGAAGGCCGCCGCGAGGATGGCCTTGATGGCGGCGGCGCGCTCCGGCGTCGCCGGGCCCATCTGCCCGCGGTGCTGGGGCGCCAGGTGGCCCAGCGCCTCGCCGCCGGTTTCAAACACGAAGTACTCGAACATGCCCTGCCAGAACTTCCTTTGATCGGCGGGCATGTCGCGGAAGGCCAGCACGGCGTGCAGCAGCGCGTCGTAGAGCGGCGTTGCGGGCTGGACCTCGTTCCACCAATAGTTGACCAGCACGTTGAAGCCCGCCAGGGATTGCACGTTGTGCCACCAGGCGTAGGGGATGTACAGCGCGTCGCCCGCTTCCAGCTCGGCCACCTCCGCCGCCGCCAGCGCCTGCCGGAACCTGGGGTAGCGCTCGAAGTCCGGGTTGTCCAGCGGCACCATGCTGACGGGCGTTCCGCCCGGTGCGAAGTCGATCGGGCCTGGATAGAGGTTGGGCAGTTGGTCGGGCGGAAACAGGGTGAAGCGCCGCCGGCCCGCGACGATGCAGGCGATGTTGCTCTTCAGGTCGAAATGGGTCTGCACCTTGACCGCATTGCCGATCCAGATGTTCGGGATGACCGTCGCATCCAGCAGGGCGATGGCATGTGCGTCGGTGAAGCCGGGCAGGCAGTCCGGCAATGGCTGCGCGTCGATGTAGATCGCGGGTGCCTGCGCGTTGTCCACCTGGCTGAGCAGCAGGCGCAGGCAGTCCGACAGCGATTCCGGGCGGCGCACGAAGTTGAGCCGCGCCATGTCGGGGCGGTAGAACAGATGGCGTTGGCTCGCCGGGTCGCCCAGCACCAGCGGCATGGTCTTGCCGCGGTAGCACTGCAACAGGTATTCGCAGGCTGCCTGCGGGGAAGACCGGCCCTGCTTCACGACAGGCCAGTCCTCGATCAGCCCGCGCAGGACGACGGGCCGGTTGGCGGGGACGATTTCATCCTTGAACACCGCCGCTGTCACGCCGCGTCGCTCGAGGGTGCTGGCGAATGAATGTCCGGGCAAGGTCATGGCATCGGGGTGGTCGTGATCCGGCGTGGCGGCCACTGCCCTCAGCCTGCGAGCCCGGCGTAGACGTGCTGCACGTCGTCGTTGGCGTCCAGTGCGGCCAGAAAGCTTTCCACCTCGTCCAACTGCTCGGCATTCAGGCTCGCCGGGTCGATCGGGTTCTTGGGCCGGTAGCCCAGCTTGGCGCTCAGCACCGTGAAGCCTTGCGCGGGCAGGGCGCGGCTCACCAGGTCGAGGTCGGCCGGGTCGGTCAGGAAGACGCTGACGCCGTCCTCGTCGGCGGGCAGCAGATC
>NZ_JBQVNP010000266.1:0-3914 GCF_052436255.1 Roseateles sp.
TGGTCCATCGCGATCAAGCGTATGGGGCGACCGCTGGCGAGCAGCGCATCGCGCACGTGCCGGTAGGTATACGAGGATTCCGGATTGCCATGGACCAACACCACGGTGGCCTCGGGGTCTGAGGTGCCGATGCGATGATCGAAGTAGAACATCGCCTTGCCGGCGTCGAGTCCCGTACGGATCTCGAAGAATCGTCTGCTTCCCGGCGGAAAGTAGTCGGCGGGAGGCTGTGTGAGCGGGCTGTTGCTGCGCAAGTCTGACGGAGGATTCTTCATGATTCGGCGTCGCGGCCCGGTGCCGCTCCATCTACGATTGGGAAGCAGAATCGTGCGTAGATCGCAGGCCCTTCGCCAGAGAAAACCGCGTCAGTTTGCGGGAGAACCACGCCAGCGCAGGGCGGCGCGACGGAGCCCGGTGACGTCGGCGAACCCGATGCGGGCGGCAATCTGCTCGAGGGTCAACACACCCTCTTCTAGGTGAATGCTCACCAGTTCTCGATGCCAGTCATCCTGAATGCGCTTGAAGGCGACGTTCTCGTCAGCGCAGCGCCGCTGCAGCGTGCGGGGGGAGAGAGCCAGCAGCGCGGCGACCTGGTCCAGCGTGAGGATCTTGCCTGGGTGCCGCGCGAGCGCTGCTCGGATCCGGCTCTCGATGGCGCTTTGGCCATAGGAGCGCAGCAGTTGCTCGCACTCGCGGACTACTGCCCCGAAAGCGGCAGCGCTTGCGGACTCGATCGGCGGAGCCAAGGACGCGGTCGCGAGCACAATCCGGTTGCGCGGTTGGCCAAACGAGACGGGCATGCGGAAGAAGCGCTTGTACTCTGCAGCGTAGGTGGGCGCACGGTATGCCAATTCGAGACGGCCGCTCGTCAGCGCGCCGGGTGACACTGCATGGATGGCAGACTGGATGCAAAGCAGGACGAACTCGAGGACATGCGGATAGTCGTCGCGCGTGCCGGAGGGAATATCGATGTCGATCGACGTTCGGTCGCCCTCTTTCGTCAGATTAGCTTCGATGAAAGGGCCCCGGATGACGATGAAGCGCACCATCGCGGCGAGAGCTTTTTCCAGATCGGGGGCCGCCATCATCGCCAGTCCGACCTGACCGTGTGTGGCGATGGTGGTCACGGCGCCGGCCTGCAGCGCGAGCGACGGCGTCTCGCTTGTGTCGATCGCATTGTGGACTAGCGCCAAAAACTGGCGGAAGTTCACGACTGCGTCGCGGCGACGGAGATCGTCCCAGGTCAGGTTGGTATCGTGGAGTACCGAGCCAGCCTGTTGGGCGCTCGCCGGCAGCAGTTGCATGAACAGGAGGGGATACACCGCCGAATAGGGCGTTGTCCAAGGTGAACAATGCTTCAGGATCATGGGTACGTCGGCAGTAATACAACGCGGCCGTCCATGGCTCCCTCTGCACCAGCCGGCGAAAAGTGCGTCACTCGAATGCCCCAGATTCGAGCTTGTCGCACAGCGTGGGAATGTGGGTGCCCATGCACACAAGCTCCGTCACGTAGCGCACTCGCTGGCGACCTGTCGTTTTCGCGGGGGCGGCATACCCCATCTTGCCCATGCCCAGTCCGCCGCGGTCGTCGTCCGGTACCGGCACTGCGACGCGCCGGGTCATCGTGCCTTTCTCAAGCGCATTGGTGTCGTAGAGCATCTTTGCCCTGACGACTTCGAGGGTGTATCCGCGTCCCATGCGATTGATGCTCTTGGCGAGGCGGTTGATGGACTCAGTGTAGGCGTTGGTCACGGGACAGTCGAAGTAGTTGAGGATGTCATCCCGGCGGCGGCTCCAGGCGGTCAGCAGTTCGGCGAAGTACGAGCGGACATCGCCTGTGAGGCTCGCAGCCCAGGCATCGAGCTCGCGCGCAGCCACACCGCGGGACCGGGTACTCCAGCATGCGAAGAACTGTTCCTTGGCCTCCCAGGCGGCCCCAAGGAGCGGGAACTGGTCGCCCCAGGCCTTCAGCTTGGTCATCTGGTCCGGCGAAAGGGAATGGCCGTGCCGAAGCAGTACGAAGCGGTCGTCCTTGAGTTGGATGCGCCGCTTCTGGGTCAAGGACCGGCGCACAGCCTTGCGCACGGCCTCGACGGCATTGGTCGCCATGCGCTGGACGTGGAATCGGTCCGCGACGAACAGGGCCTTGGGGAAGAATTCCCGGGCGACTACGGCGTAGTTGTTCCACAGGTCGGCCGTCACTACCTCCACTGCGTTCGGATTGCGGAAGGTCCGGAAGTATTCGCGCAGCCCCGCCATCTCACGGGTGGCGAGCATGTCGTAGACGGTATTGGCTTCGACGTTGGTGAGGATGCAGCGATACTTGCCGATGAGCTTGACCTCGTCGATCCCGAGGAACCGGGGTGTCACGAACTCGAACTGGGTCTCCAGATCCCGGACGAGGTCATCGAAGATGTATCGGATGCTTCGGTCCGACAGGCCCACCTCACGCCCGATCTCCGCGAACGTGTACTTGAGGCTTCGGCCCCGCACGTAGCGGATCAGGCGCTGCGTTGCGCGGCGCTTCTCGTCAATGGCCGGCAACGGGTCCGGGAACAGCGTCGAGCAGTCCTGGCAGCGCCAGCGGCGACGACGTATGAGCAGGACTGCCGGTTCACCATAGTGCGGCGCATCGACGTAATGCTGGTCACGGACACCATGCCTGTACAACCGGCCGCCCTTGCATGACGGGCACGCGGTCGGGTTGTAGGTCGGCTCCACTTCCGCGATCCGCGCCTGATCCTCTGTCCGATCGTGAAGCGCGATGAGCCGCAAGCCATCCAGGTCGAGTGCGTCGCGAATGACCGATCTCCCCTCGTTGATCGAGCATCAGCCTAGAAACAGTCACCCGGAATTGCAACCACATAGTTCGAGATTTGAAGTGACATATCCCTTCGTTCGGAAGGCATCAATCCAACCACGAATTTCGGAAACCCAAAAAAAATCGGGCACCAGGCCCGATTTTTTTGTGCTGCCGGTGCCTGAAGCTTCAGGCCACCGCGTCCTTCAGCTTCTTCAGCGGGCGCACGCGGATCTTCAGCGAGGCCGGCTTGGCGGCGAAGGTCTGCTCCTGGCCGGTGAAGCGGTTGATGCCCTTGCGCTTCGGCTTGGCCGGCACCTTCACGGCGGTGATCTTCAGGAAGCCCGGGAGCACGAAGCTGCCCGCACCCTTCTTGCTGACCGAGCCGGCGATCGCGCCTTCCAGCGCTTCCAGCACCTTCTTGACGCCCTTGGCGTCGATGCCGCTGCTCTCGACGAGATGGGCCACGAGGCCGGTCTTGTTGAGGGTTTCCTTGATCGGCTTGGCGGCGGCGGGCGCCGCAGCAGCTGCCTTCGGCTTCGGAGCTGCCTTGGTGGCCGCTGCCTTCGTCGCTGCTGCTTTCTTGGGTGCCGGGGATGCTTTGGCCATGTTTCTCCTGCTTGTGTTCAGTGGGATGGACGGCGCTGTGATCATGCACAGCAGCGGCGAGTATACGGACTGGCTGCAAGAATGCTGAATGAAGCTTGTTGACGCATGTCGGCGCAGTTGCAACGTCTGTCGCAAGCTGTTGCGTGCTCAGGCTACCAACTGATGCAGCCACGCTGCTTGCGGCGCGGGTTCGCCCTCGTGGCGCAGCAGCTGCGGGCGGCCGTCAAAGCCGTAGCGCGCCTGCCAGTAGTGCTGGCGCAGCGGTTCGAACAAGGTCAGCCGGCCATCGTGCTCGAACACGCCGGTGTCGATGAACAGCAGGTTGCCGCAGGCCATCGGCCTTCGATCCGGCGCGTAGCTGTGGCCGGCGATGATCTGGTCGATGCCAAGCACCGGCTGCAAGGCGCGCGACAGCCGGGCCTGCAGCGTGTCGGTGAGCGCCTGCGGCGCCAGCAGCCGATGCAGGCGTTCGCAGGCCGAGATCCGCCGACGGCCCCACAGCAGG
>NZ_JBQVNP010000267.1:0-3649 GCF_052436255.1 Roseateles sp.
GCGCAGGGGGCAGGCCCCTGGCTGGAGCGCTTCCTGGCCGAGCAGCTGGCGCCGCGCCGCCTGCCGCAGCCCGAGGCGCTGAGCGCACGCCTGGCCGGCCTGGACGTGCTCAAGCTGGGTCAGGCCGAATTGTTCGGGCGCTACCGAGAGGCCACCAAGGCGGCCCGCGAGGCGCGACGGGTGCAGGCCCGGGGCATGGCGCCCGAGGCCGACGCGATCAACGCGGTGCGCGAGCAGATCCGGCCGCTCGTGGCCGAGGCTGCCACGGCTCGCCTGGCGCGCGCGCTGCAAAGCCCGGCCCAGCTGGAAGAGGTGCTGACCGAGTTCTGGTTCAACCACTTCAACGTCTTTGCCGGCAAGGGCCCCGTGGGTGTGCTGGTGGCCGACTACGAGCAGCGCGCCATCCGGCCGCATGTGCTCGGGCGCTTCCGCGACATGCTGGGCGCCACGGCGCGCCACCCGGCCATGCTCATCTATCTGGACAACGCGCAGAGCGTGGCGCCCGGCTTCACGCCGCGGCGCGGCGCGGCCAACCCACAGCGCAACAGCGGCCTCAACGAGAACTACGCCCGCGAGCTGATGGAGCTGCACACCCTGGGCGTGGACGGCGGCTACACCCAGCGCGACGTGACCGAGCTGGCGCGCATGCTGACCGGCTGGGGCATCGACCAGCGCAAGGCCATGGCAGGTGGCCGGGGCGAGCTGTTCGCCTTCGACGCGCGCCGGCACGACGCCGGCAGCAAGACCTGGCTCGGGCAGGCCATCGAGGGCGCCGGCCAGTCCGAAGGCGAGCAGGCGCTGGACATGCTGGCCGCCCACCCCGCGACGGCGCGCCACCTGGCCTTCAAGTTCGCCCAGGCCTTCGTCGCCGACGATCCGCCGGCCAGCCTGGTGCAGAAGCTGGCCGACAACTTCAAGACCAGCGGCGGCGACCTGCGCGAGTTCACCCGCACGCTGATCGACGCCGACGAGTTCTGGCGCCGCGAGACCTGGCAGGCCAAGTTCAAGACGCCCTACCAATACCTGCTGTCTTCCTTGCGCGCGCTGGACCTGCAGCCCACCGACATGCGCAACCTGCTCGGCGCCCTGGCCCAGGCCGGCCAGCCGCTGTATGGCGCCGCCACGCCCGACGGCTACAAGAACACGGCCGCCGCCTGGCGCAACCCCGAGGCGTTGACGCAGCGCGTGCAGCTGGCGACGACGCTGGGGCAGCGCAGCGGCATGAGCGCTGACCGACTGGGTTCGACGCTGGGCGCTGCCGTCAGCGAGTCGACCCGCCGCATGCTGGCCACCGAGCCGCCCGCCCAGCAGCTCGCCCTGCTGCTCGCCAGCCCTGATTTCATGAAAAGGTAGGCCACCATGCTCCGTCGCCAACTCCTGCACTTCGGCGCCTTCACCGTCGGCGGCTTGCCCGTGTCCCTCGTGAGAGCCCAGGGTGGTGCCCGGAAAAAGCTCGTTGTCGTCATGCTGCGCGGCGCCGTGGACGGCCTGTCCGTCGTCGCCCCCTACGGCGAGCGCGAATACTCAGCCAGCCGGCCGCAGATCGCCCTGCCCCCGCCGGGCGCCGAGGACGGCCTCCTCAAGCTCGATTCGCTGTTTGGCCTGCACCCAAGCCTGAGCCCGCTCAAGCGCCACTGGGACGGCGGCCAGCTGGCCTTCGTGCACGCCAGCGGCTCGCCCGACCCGACGCGCTCGCACTTCGACGCGCAGGACTATCTGGAATCCGGCACGCCCGGCCGCAAGTCCACGCCCGATGGCTGGATGAACCGGCTGCTGGCGGCGCTCCCTGGTGAGCCCGCGCCGACGCGCGCCATCGCCTTGGGGCAAACGCCACCGCGCATCTTTGCCGGCAGCGCCAGCGTCGCCAGCCTGGGCCTGGGCCCGAACGCCATGCAGCGCCGCGCCATCGACAACCCGCAGATGCAGGCCGGCCTGGCCAAGCTCTACGCCGGCGACGCCCTGCTCAGCGGCACCCTGCGCGACACCACCCAGGGGCGCGCAGACATGGCCAGGAGCATGGCGGCCGCCGAGCCCCGCTCGATGGACCCGAGCGCCGATGCCGGTGCGCCTTCCGCACGGCGCTTTGCCGCCGATGCGCGGCGTCTTGGCACCCTGATCCGCAAAGACCCGCATACCCAACTCGCCTTCACGGCAGTGGGGGGCTGGGACACCCATGTCAACCAGGGCGCCGCGCGCGGCCAGCTTGCAAACCGCCTGGCCAGCCTGGGCGAGGGTCTGGACGCGCTGAGCGCGGGACTGGGCGATGCGTTGAAGGACACCGTCATCGTCGTCGTCAGCGAGTTCGGCCGCACCCTGCGCCAGAACGGCAACGGCGGCACCGACCATGGTCGTGGCAACGTCATGTGGCTGCTGGGCGGCCCGGTGGCCGGCGGCCAGGTGCAGGGCGACTGGCCGGGGCTGGACAAGCCGGCGCTGGCCGATGGCCGCGACCTGGCCGTGGCCAACGACTTCCGCCAGGTGCTCAGCACCCTGCTGCAGCGCCATCTGGGGCTGTCGGAAACCGCACTGGCGACAGTGTTTCCGAACGGCCCGCAGACTTGGCGTTATGCGCACAAGCTGCTGCGCGCCTGACTTCACCGCTGCTGTGGCCCCGCCACCGACTGGAGGACAAGATGAGACAGAACTCGGCGACCTTTGCGCTGTGTCTGGCTGTTGCGGTGCTGGCCTACTGGTTCCTGGTGGCGACGCTGAGCGTTTGATGTCGGCTACGCGGCGCCATTGAGTGCGATGCGCACCTCGGTCTGACCTTCGGCCTGCTCGAAGGCGAGCGAGCCGCCGTGCTGAGCCAGCAGCCGCTGCACGATACCCAGGCCCAGGCCTGACCCCGTTGCTGCATCGCCCGCGCTCGGGTTGCGCAGCGACAGGCTGCCGCGCTGCCAACCGATCGCTATGCAGCCCCCGGCCAGCCCGTGCGTCAGCGCGTTGGCCAGCAGGCTGGCCAGCACCAGTTGCAGCACCGGCGCCGGCAGCGCCAGTGCGTCGGCGGGGCCGAGCCGGCAGTCGATGCGCAAGGCCCGCGCGTCCAGCGCAGCCGCGTGCGCCAGCACCCAGTCTTCCACCAGCGGCAGGATGGGCGTGGGCGCCACCGGTGCCGTGGCCGGCTCGCGGGCCAGCATCAGCAAGGTCGCCACCGTCTGCTCCATCAGCCGCACCGCTGTCTGCAGCGGCAGCAGCTCGTGGCGCCGGGTGTCGTCGGCCTGCGCATGCAGGCGGTCCAGGCCGATGCGCAGCACGGCCAGCGGCGTGCGCAGCTCGTGGCTGGCGTCACGGCTGAAGGCCTGCTCGCGCTCAATGAAGTCGCGCGTGCGGCCCAGCAGCGCGTCGAGGCTGCGGGTCATGTCGCCGATTTCGTCCCTCGGTCCGCCATCGGGCAAACGGGGCAAGGCCTGCGGACGCGCCGCGCGCATGTGCTCGGACAGCCGCGCCAGCGGCCGGCTGACGCGGCGCGCCAGCAGCCAGCCCAGCAGGCCGGCCAGGCCCACCACGCCCATGCCCCAGCCAGCCAGCCAGCGAAGCAACTGGGCGCGCATCGGCCGCACGATCAACTGGCTGCTGACTTCGGCCACCAGCCATGGCGGCTGGCCCTGGCGCCCCAGCGGCATGAGGTGGTAGTGGCGGCCCTCGGCGC
>NZ_JBQVNP010000268.1:0-3637 GCF_052436255.1 Roseateles sp.
CCTCGGCCGGCCACCCGTGCTGGCGCTGCTGCGCTGCCGCCTCGGCGGCGTCGACAACGGTTTGCGGGTCGCGGCGCGTGGCGGGCCTCAGGCCCGTGGCCTCGTTGCCGCGCAGCGCACGCACGGCGCGCAGCCCGGCCAGCACCTTGTCCAGGCGACGTTGCGGCAGCCTGACCATCTCGGCCAGCGCCGCCGGCAGCCAGCCACGCTGCGGCGTCTGGCTCGCCAGGGCGCGCCAGACCGTGCTCAGCTCCTCGCGCGACGGCGTCTGGCCGCCGGCGAAGAACTGTTGCAGCGCGCGGTCGCCCTCGCGGAACAGCAGCACGCAGTCGGCCGGTTCGCCGTCGCGGCCGGCCCGGCCGAACTCCTGCACATAGGCCTCGATGGAGGCCGGCATCTGCGCATGCAGCACCAGGCGGATGTCGGGCTTGTCGATGCCCATGCCGAAGGCATTGGTCGCCACCATGACGCGGCTCTGGTCGTTCATGAAGGCTTCTTGCACGGCGGTGCGCTCGGTGGCCGGCAGCTTGCCGTGATAGAGCCCCGCGGCCACGCCGGCTTCGCGCAGCTGGCGGTGCAGGGCCGTGGCCTCGCGCACGGTGGCGCAGTAGACGATGGCACTGCCGGCGTCGGCGCCGAGCGCCTGGACCCGGCGCAGGATGAACTCGCGCCTTTGCTTCTCGGTCTGCGGCAGCTCGACGGCCAGGCGCAGGTTGGGGCGGTAGACGCCGTGGCAGAGCACGCCGTCACGCGGAATGTCGAGGGCCTCGGCAATCTCGCGTTGCACCGCCGCCGAAGCCGTGGCCGTCAGCGCCAGCACGGGTGGCCGGCCGAGGGCGCGTCGGGCGTCGCGCAGGGCGCTGAAGGCGGGCCGGAAGTCGTGCCCCCATTGCGAGATGCAATGCGCCTCGTCGACCACCAGCAGGCCCACGCGCTGCCCCTGCAGCAGCGTCAGCGTGCGCCCATCGGCCAGACGTTCGGGCGTCGTGAACAGCACGCGCACGGCGCCGCGCGTCAGCAGCGCCTCGGCTTCCAGGCGGCTGTTGGCGTCCAGCGCCGAATGCAGCTGGCGCGCCACCACGCCACGCGACTCCAGCGTGTCGCACTGGTCCTTCATCAGGGCGATCAGCGGCGAGATGACGACCGTCAGCGCCTCGCTCAGCACCGCAGGGAGCTGGTAGCACAGCGACTTGCCCGCGCCCGTCGGCATGACGGCCAGGGTGTTCTGCCCCGCCAGCACGCGCGCGATGACCTCGCCCTGGCCGGGGCGCAGCGCCTGCAGGCCGAAAACACGCCTGAGCGTCGTGCGCAGCTTGACCGGCACCACGGGCTCGCGCGGCGGCAGCTTCTCGGGCACGGGCGCCTGGGTGGGCAGCGGCGCTTCGTCACCCGGTGCCGGGCCGGGCGTCTGCAGCAGGGCGGCGGTGTTCACGCGGCGGCTTTCCGGTCGTGGCGTGAAGCCAGCAGGCCGCTCACCTGGTCCAGCACCTCGGGTGCCCAGCCCATGCCCATGTGGCTGGCCTGCACCTCGATGTCCCGGGCCTGCCGGAAGCGGCGCGCATGGGTGCAGGCCTCCCAGGCGACGACGCCGTCGCGGCGGCTGTAGAGCGAGGTTGTCGGTACCGACGGCGGCTCGGCCAGGCGCTTGCGCAGCGCGGCCTCGTTGGGCGGGCGCTTGCCGTTGAGCAGGCGGAACAGCCAGCCCACATTGGTGTCGTCGGCGCTGCCATTGAAGGGCGTACCGATGGTGATGACCTGGTTGACGCGGTCGGGCCAGCGCTTGGCAAGCTCGCGGGCGTAGAAGCCGCCCAGGCTCCAGCCCACCAGGCTGACCTCGCGGGCCGGCGACATGCGCGTCTCGATCGATTCGGCCAGTCTGTCGAGCCACTCGTCGGGGTCGCCGCGCGGCCCGGTGTTGAAGCCCTGGCCCCAGTCCATCGCCCGAAAGCCCGCGCGCTCGAGATGGCGCCGCAGTGGCCACAGCGTCAGGCCGTCGGTGGCCAGGCCGGGGAAAAGCACCACCGTGTGGCCCTGGCCGACCTGCTCGGGCGCATGGCGCCAGTGGCCGAGGGCCTGGACGGCCTCCAGCGTGGCACGGGCGGGTTCAGTGGCCAGCAATGCCAGGGCGGGGCGCCGGCCCGGCGGGGTGCCAGCGGCGGCGCGGGACTTGGGATGCAGGAGCAGCGAGGAGGAGGTCATGGCGGTGGCGGCAAGGCCGGGTCAAGCGATGGGCTCATGCTCGCGTGCCACCCCTGCGACTGGTGCCAGCGCGCGGCCCCAGGCGCTGTAGGACAGGCGGCGACACCGCTGCGGCAGCGGTCGCGCCGCACCGGGGCGGGGCGCGGGCTACTCGTAGAGCAGCGCGTTGCCGACCGCCCCACCCGCATCGTCGTCGCCGCCAAGGATGAGGATGCGGCCGTCCGCCAGCGCCGACAGCGTGTGCCAGGCGCGCCCGGCGGGCATGGCCGCCAGTGCTCGTGCCGCCCTGTCGGGCGCATAGGCGCCGGCGGAGCGGGCCGCGCCCGCCGCGCCGGTCTGGCCGCCGAACAGGCGCACCTGGTCGTCGGGCAGCAGCAGGCTGCGCACCAGGCTGCGCGGCATGTCCAGGCGTCCGTGCAGCGACAGTGTCTGCGTTGCCGGGTCGAACAGCAGCACGCTGTCCAGCGGTTCCAGGCTGGCGCCGGTGCTCAGCTCGCCGCCGAGCACCAGCACACGGCCATCGGGCAGCGCATGCGCCTCGTGCATCGCGCGGCGCTCCGCATCCAGCGGCGAGGCGACGGCCTCGAAGCGCTCGGTGCGCGGGTCGAAGATCTCGGCCAGGCGCTGGCTTGGCCCGATGTGATCCCCGCCGACGATGAGGACGCGGCCGTCGGCCAGGCGCGTCGCGGTCGGGAACTCGCGCACGTTGTGCATTCGCGCGGCAACGAGGCGAAAGCTCCGCGTCGCCGGGTCCCACAGCTCGACGCTGTCGCTTTGCAGGCCGCCGACGACGAGGACGCGCCCGTCGTCCAGGGCGACGCTGGCATGACGTATGCGCGGCCGCACGGGCCGGCCGGCGGCCTCGACGGCACCGGTGCCCAGGTCCACCAGCTCGGCGAAGCCGCCGCTGCTCAGGCCTGTCAGGCCGCCCAGCACCAGGGCGCGCATGTCGCCCAGGCGGGTGGCGGAGTGCTGGGCCCGGCCGGTGGCCATGGCGCCAATGCGCGTGAAGGTGCGCGTGGCGGGGTCGAAGCGGTCAACCGCTTCGGACAGGGCCGACATGCCGCGCGATCCGCCGATGACGATGACGCTGCCATCGGGCGCTGAGACGGCGGCGTGGTACTGCAGCGGCTGCGGCGTGCCGACCGTCACATAACGGTCGCGGTAGGCGGGCACCACTTCCAGCTCGCCGCGAGCCGACGGATGGCCCGCCGCCTCGACCACCAGCGTGTAGCGGCGCGGCCCGGCCAGTGGCGGCGTTGACACCGCCACGCCGCTGCGTACCGCGCCGATGTCGGGCTCGATGCGGCCCGCACCGCCGCTGAAGGTGGCCGTGATCAGCGCGCCGTCGCCCACGGCCACGGGTGCTGCGGTCAGGCGCTGGATGGCGGGGACGGGCGCGGGCGTCGTGCCGCCGCCACCGCCGCCACCGCAGGCC
>NZ_JBQVNP010000269.1:0-3570 GCF_052436255.1 Roseateles sp.
CGCCCAGGCCCTGCGCGAGGTTGAAGCCGGCATGGCGCAGCGCCTGGCCCAGCAGCGCGGCGAGGAAGAGCGCGTCGAGGCCGAACGGGCACGCGCTGACCGCGAGGACGCGGCCCGCTTCGAGGCCCAGGCCCTCGCCGCCCGCGAAACCGCGGCGGCGGCCGAAGCGCAGCGGCAGGAAGAACAGCGCGCCGAGGCGCAGCGCCTGGACGCCGAACGCCTGGCTCGCGAGGCCGAGGAAAACGCCGCGCGCGAGGCGGCTGCCGCAGCCGAGTTGCAGCGCCTGGCCGAGGCGCGTGCCGAGGCCGAACGGCTGGAAACCGAACGCCTTGCCCAGGAACAAGCCGCACGCGAAGCCGAAGCCCACACAGCGGCCGAAGCGCGGCGCCTGGCCGAGGCACAAGCCGAAGCCGAACGGCAGCGGGCCGAGCGCGAGACCGCCGAGAGCCTGGCGCGCGAGGAAGCGGCCCGGCAGGCGGCACGGCTGGAAGTGGAGCGCGCTGCCGCCGAAGCCGCTGCGGCTGCCGTCCCACCGGCGAGCCGTGAACTGCGCGTCGACGAGACACTGGTGCTGGTTGCCGACGACTCCAAGATCGTGCGCGTCAAGATCAGCCGCCTGCTGGCCGGCCAGGGCTACCGCGTCGCACTGGCTGAAAGCGGCGAACAAGCCCTTGAGCTGATGGCCGGCGAACGCCCGCACCTGCTCGTCACCGACGTCGAGATGCCCGGCATCGACGGCTTCGAGCTGACGCGCAAGGTGCGCGCCGCTGCCGCCACGGCGGCGTTGCCCATCGTCATGATCACGTCCTCCGACGACAAGCAGGAAGAGGCCCGCGCCGCCGGCGTCACCCAGCTGCTGGGCAAGCCCTATTCCGAGGAGGCGCTGATTGCCGCCATCGAGAGGGCCCGACTTGCGGTGCGCGTGTCTGCCTGAGTCCCTGCAGGGGCAGCTCGACCCCGCCGCGTGGTTTCCGGTGTCGGAGGTATCCGGCCGGTGCTGGCGGCGCGACCCGACATGAGCGCCGCCGCAGACGTTGCCCCGCTCCTGCACGGCAGCTGCCACTGCGGCGCCGTGCGCCTGACGCTGCCTTTCGCGCCCGAGAAGGCGACGAACTGCAACTGCTCGCTGTGCCGGCGCCTTGGCGGGCTTTGGGCCTACTACGAGTTCGGCACGGTAGCGGTGGAAGGTCACCCCGAGCACACGGCCGAGTACATCTGGGGCGACAGGACCCTGCGCACGCTGCGCTGCGCGCATTGCGGCTGCGCGACTCACTGGGAGCCGCTGGTGCCCGAGCCCGGCGCGCGGCACGGCGTGAATCTGAACAATTTCGACCCGCAGCTGCGGGCATCAGTCCAGGTGCGTCGCTTTGACGGGGACGACAGCTGGACGTTCCTGGATTGATGTCCCCGCCAAGGCGCGGGTAAATTCGCGCGTCGGAATTCCAGGAGACGCCTTTGCTCTGCCCTTCTTGCCGGTCCCGAACCCTGGCCCCTTCCGAGCTGGAAGGCGGCCTAGCCTGCCTGGGCTGCGAGCAATGTGGAGGCGCCCTGGTCGAGCTGTCGATCTATGGCCGCTGGGTCGCCCAACGCGACGCTGCAGTCGCATTGCCTTCCGACACCGACGCCTTCGAGGCGACGGAGTCGAAGCAGGCGCTGTGCTGCCCGACCTGCCAGCGCATCATGGTCAAGTTCAAGGTGGCTGCCGATGCGGCGCATGGGCTGGATTTCTGCTTCCACTGCGAGAAGGTCTGGCTGGATGCAGGCGAGTGGCGCTATCTGGGCGGCCTCGGCCTGCAGACCCGCCTGCGGTCCGTCTGCACCGAACCCTGGCAACGCCGCATCCGCGAGGAAACCAGCGCCAGGCAGCGAACGGCGCTGCTGAAGCAGGCGCTGGGTGAGGACGTGTTCGCCACGGCCGAGGCCTTCCGTGCCTGGCTCGTGCAGCAACCCAAGAAGGCCGACATCCTCAGGTATCTCGGCAGCGAGGAGTAAGGCGACGCTTCACCGCCGCCAGCAGCTTGGTCGTCGATCGACCCGCCGCGCTCATACTCCCACATGAAACTCGCAGTCGCAGTTCACTTCGATGGCGCGCAGGCCAATGCCGCCGCTGTAGCTTTCGACGCCTGGGACGCCGCCGAAGCGACGAAGATGCATGTCTCGCGCATCGCCCATGTCGAAACGGCCGCACGCGGAGAAATCGACCTGCGGCAACTGCCCTGCGTGATGCAGTTGCTGCGCGAGCACGGCCTGGCGCCCGAGCTCATCCTGTTTGAAGGCTTCGTCCATCTGGATGCCGACGAAGCACCGGGCCTCGGCCAGCATCTGTTTAATGCGCTGGGCGGCAAGGTGCCTGTCGTCGGTGTTTCCAAGAAGAGCCTGCCCGGCCTGTCGGCGCAGGTCGAGGTCATGCGCGAAGAGGAAGCGCCGCCGCTGTGGGTGACCTGCGCGGGCATCGACATCGGAGCGGCCAAGGCGCGACTGCGCGCCATGCACGGCAGAAAGCGGGTGCCCACGCTGATGAAGCTCGTCGCTCGCCTGGCGAAGAACCCGGATTGATCGCCCGGCAGCAGCAACAGCGCCGTTCCCCATGACCCAACGCAAAGCACAAGCCGCTTGACCTTGCCATGATGGCAAGCTTGACGATGCCAGCATGAACACCACCACCACCGCCGACGCGCTGATCCTCAAGCGCTGGCGCGGCAGCGCCACGGAGACCCGAGCATGAACATCGGTGCAGCGGCCCAGGCGGCCGGCGTGTCGGCCAAGATGATCCGCCATTACGAGAGCCTGGGGCTGCTGGCCGCGCCTGCGCGCACCGATGCCGGCTACCGCGTCTACGGCCCGCGCGAGGTGCATCAGCTGCGCTTCATCCGCCACTCGCGTGACCTCGGCTTCTCGCTCGAACAGATCCGCGCCCTGCTCGGCCTGTGGCAGGACCGCGCCCGGCCCAGCCGCGAGGTGCGCGCACTGGCGGCCACGCACCTGGCCGAGCTGGAAGCCAAGCTCACGGAGCTGCAGGCGATGCAGGCGACGCTGGAGCAGCTGGTGCACAGCTGCCACGGCGACGAGCGGCCCGACTGCCCCATCCTCGACACGCTGGGCGCGGTAACAAAGCGCTGACATAACCGCGCTATCGTTGCCCGTCCCTCACCAGCCCAGCGAGCCCACGATGCGCCTCGTCCTCCTTGCCACCCTGGCCCTGGCCACTGTCAGCGCCGCCCAGGCCACCTCCTTTGCGTCCTCCGCCGCGGGCGCCGGTTCGGCGTCGTCGGGCAGCGTGTCCGACTCCTTCAAGGCCTCGTCCGGCAGCAGCAGCGGCGGCGAAAAGCGCGCCGAGGGCCGCTACCGCGTCACCGATGTAGCCCAGGCCGACGCCGGCAAGTTGCGGCTGACGCTGGCCCGCGACGGCACCGCCCAACCCAATGACACCGTCGAGCTGACCCTGCCGCAGCAGGCCCTGGCCGCGCGCCCCGTCAACGTCGGCGACGCGGTGCAGGCCACGCCCCAGCCCTACGGCGTCGCGTTCGCGCATGCCGACACCGGCCAGGCCTTCTTCCTGGTGCTGGAAGA
>NZ_JBQVNP010000270.1:0-3285 GCF_052436255.1 Roseateles sp.
GTCGAGCACGTGGGGGTTGCGGGTCAGCCCGCCGGTGGCGCTCCAGCCCGCGGTGGCGTTGGGCGAGCGGGCGTTGCACCACTCGCTCAGGTTGCTCTTGCCCAGGACGACGGCGCCGGCTTCACGCAGGCGGCGCACCAGCGCGGCGTCGCGGTGGCACCGCACGCCGTCCAGGGCCAGCGAGCCCATCGTCGTCGGCATCCGGTCGCCGGTGGCGATGCTGTCCTTGAGCACGACCGGCATGCCGTGCAGCGGGCCGAGCGCATCGCCGCGCCGCTGCCGCTCATCCAGTGCCGCGGCGATGGTGTCAGCGTCCGGGTTGATGCTGATCAGCGCGCGCAGCGCCGGCCCGCGGCGGTCGATCTCGTCGATGCGCGCCAGGCAGGCGGCGACCAGCGCCGTGGCCTGCAGCGATCCTGCGGCCAGCTGCTCGCCGAGTTCGGCAGCCGGGCGCTGCGGCAGTGCTGCCGTGGTGGCCGCCTGGGCGCCCCAAGCGCCCGAGGCACCGACCGCCGCCAAGCCGTGGATGAAGTTGCGCCTGTCCATGCGGCTCCCCGTGTTGACCGCCGGAGAGGATGCCAGAAACCTCAGGTCTGCAGCCGCTCGCCAGCCGCGTCGAACCACAGCGTCTTCGTCGGGTCAAAGCCGAAGCTCACCTTCGCCCCGTCCGCCACCTCGGGCTGGCCGGGCAGCACGGCGGAGATCGTCGAGCCGGCGCTGTTCATCCACACGACGTGCTGGTTGCCGAGCGGCTCCACCAGCTGGATCTCGGCGGCGAAGGGCTCGTCGGCGCCGAGCCGCACGTTCTCGGGCCGCACGGCCAGCGTGAGCTGCTCGCCCAGCGGGCGTGACGCCAGCGTGGCGGGCAACGGGACGCTGAGTGCCGGCGACACGAAGCGCCCGCCGTCACCCACCTGGCCTTCGACCCGGTTGATGGCCGGCGAGCCGACGAAGCCGGCCACCAGCAGGTTCTTCGGCCTGCCGTAGACCTCAGCCGGCGTGCCGATCTGCTGGATGACGCCCTGGTGCATGACGACGATGCGCGTGGCCAGGGTCATGGCCTCGACCTGGTCGTGCGTGACGTAGATCATCGTGTTGCCCAGGCGCTGGTGCAGCGTCTTCAGCTCGCGGCGCAGGTCGGTGCGCAGCTTGGCGTCGAGGTTGGACAGCGGCTCGTCCAGCAGCAGCACCTTGGCCTCGCGCACCACCGCCCGTCCGATGGCCACGCGCTGGCGCTGGCCGCCGGAGAGCTGAGCCGGCCGGCGCTCCAGCAGCGGGCCGAGCTGCAACATGTCGGCCGCGGCGGCCACGCGCTTTTCCAGCTCGGCCTTGGGCGTCTTGGCCATCTTCAGCGGGAAGGCGAGGTTTTCCTTCACCGTCATCGTCGGGTAGAGCGCATAGCTCTGGAACACCATGCCCACGCCGCGCTGGCTGGGCTCGGCACGCGTCATGTCCTGCTCGCCGATGTGGATGCTGCCGCCGCTGACCTGGTTCAGGCCGGCGATGGTGTGCAGCAGCGTCGACTTGCCGCAGCCCGAGGGGCCCAGCAGCACGAGGAACTCGCCGCTGTTGACGTCGAGGTCGAGCCCCTTGATGACCTCGTGGCTGCCGAAGCGGATGCTGAGGTCCTGGATGTGAACGCGGGTCAAGGTTGTCTCCTGGTGTCGGTGCTGCTGTTCGGGTTCTGCAAGATCCGGGCGATGGTCTGCTGCGCCGCCTGCGCGGGGATGTCGCGGTTCCAGTAGTCGCTGACGGCGTTCTCGAGCGCCGTCAGCTGCTCGGGATCCAGCAGCATCTCGGTGTTGCCGACCAGCCGGCCGGCATCGCGCAGGGCGGCCGCGCCCAGGCGCGCGCAGGCGTCGAGCGTGCGGGTGTCGAGGTCGGTTCGCACCGGCACCGAGCCCTTGCGCGCACTGAAGGCGAGCTGCGTGGCCGGCGCCGTCGCAACACGCGCCAGCAGCTGCTGCGCGGCGCGGGCGCTGCCGTGCTTGTCTTTCGGAAAGACCAGCACATCGCCGTCGACGATGTAGGGCGAGCGCGGGCTCAGGCCGGTCGCGCAGCCGTAGTCGCGCCCGGGCTGCTGGCCGGCGGCCGTGAACTCGCCCTTGACCCAGTCGCCCATGAACTGCAGGCCGGCGCGGCCGCTGATCAGCAGCGCGGTGCTGTCGCTCCAGCTGCGGCCCGGCGAGGCGGCGTCGACATAGCGGCGCAGCTTCTTGTAGTTGACGAGCACCTGGCGCAGCGGCTCGCCTTGCAACGCCGTGGCATCGCGGTCACGCAGCACGGCGAGGTACAGCTCGCGCCCGCCCTGGTTGGCCAGCATCGCGCTGAAGAGGTTCAAGTCCTGCCAGGGCTGGCCGCCATGGGCCAGAGGGATCAGCCCGGCGGCCTTCAGCTTGTCGAGCGCGGCAAAGAATTCGTCGATGCTGCGCGGCTCGTGCCTGATGCCGGCCTTGGCAAGCGCCGCCTTGGAACTCCACAGCCAGGCCGGCATGTGGATGCTGATGGGCACGGCGTAGATGCGGCCGTCCACGCGCACGGCGTCCAGCAGCACGGCCGGCAGGGTCTCGGCCCAGCGGTTCTGCGCGGCGACGTCGTCGAGCGCATTCAGTCGCCCCTGGCGGGCCAACTGCACGAAGCTGCGCGAGGCATTGAACTGCGCCGCGGTCGGCGGGTTGCCGGCCCTGATGCGCTCCATGAGGACGGCGCGCGCCTGCTCGGCCGCGACGACGGCCAGGTCGCGCCATTGGCCGCCGGCGGCGCGGTAGGCGTCGGCCAGCGCATGCATGGCCGCCGTTTCGCCGGGCGAGGTCCACCAGTGCAGGACGTCGGCCTGCGGACCGGCCTGCGCGGCGGCGGCAAGCAGGGACGTGGCGAGGACACAGGCGCGCAGCATCCCGGCATCATTACCGATGATTAATAAACTTAATATCGTATTAACCATGAGGGTTGGCGCCGCTAAAGTCAGCGTCCCATGAACCTGCTGCTTGCCGAAGACGACGCCCTGCTGGCCGACGCGCTGCAGCAGCAGTTGCTGAACGCTTCCTTCAAGGTCGAGTGGGCCGAGAACGGCGCCGTGGCCGAGTACCTGCTGCGCAAGCAGGACTTCGACATCGCCATCCTCGACCTCGGCCTGCCCATGGTCGATGGTCTGACCGTGCTCAAGCGCGTGCGCGAGGCCGGCCGGACGCTGCCCATCCTGGTGCTGACGGCCCTGGACGCGCTGGAGCACCGCGTGGCAGGCCTGCAGGCCGGTGCCGACGACTACCTGACCAAGCCGTTCGC
>NZ_JBQVNP010000271.1:0-3248 GCF_052436255.1 Roseateles sp.
CCCCAGCGCACCGCGCGCCTGCGCCTGGCGCCGGGGGCCGACGCGGTGGCACTGACGGCGCGCGACATGGGCAGCGGCAGCCTGCCGCTGATCGAGCGCTGGGACGGCGCCGTGGCACCCGATGCGCTGGCCGTCTGGGTCAACGAGGCCGCGCGCAACCGCGACGGGCTTCAGCCCGGTCAGGTCTTCAGCGCCGAGCTGGTGGACGGCGGCCGCGCCGTGCGGCTGCAGGTGCAGGGTGTCTGGCGCGACTACTCGCGCCAGAGCACCGCGCTGTGGATGGACCTGACCGACTACCGCCGTGCCAGCGGCGACGCGACATCGACCGAGGTGGCCCTGTGGCTGGCCCCCGGCCAAGCACTGGACGCCACCCGCGCCGCCGTGCGCCAGCTGGCCGGCGACGACGTCGAGATGGCCGCCGCCGGCGAGCTGCGTGCGCTGTCGCTGAAGATCTTCGACCGCAGCTTCGCCATCACCGTCTGGCTGCAGGCCGTGGCCCTGGCGGTCGGACTGTTCGGCGTTATTGCCAGCCAGTCGGCCCAGGCACTGGCGCGCAAACGCGAGTTCGGCCTGCTGCGCCACCTGGGCCTGTCACGGCGCCAGCTGATGCGGCTGCTGCTGATCGAGGCCAGCCTGACCGGGGGCGCCGGCGCGCTGGCCGGGCTGGCCATGGGCTTGGGGCTGAGCCTCGTGCTGGTCCACGTCGTCAACCCGCAGAGCTTTCACTGGAGCATGGAGATGCATCTGCCCTTTGCGCGCTTGGCCGCCCTGGTGGGCCTGGCGTTCGTGGCCGCCGTCGGCGCCTCGCTGCTCGCTGGCCGGCGGGCACTTGGCCAGGACGCCGTCCGGGCCGTGAGGGAAGACGCATGAAACGCCGCGTCCTGCTGCTGGCCGCCGTGCCCCTGCAGGCGCGCGCCGCGCTCAACTTCCCGCATGACTTCGGCGCCCACCCCGGCCAGGCCATCGAGTGGTGGTACCTGACCGGCCTGCTCGGCGACCGCGACGGCGCACCGGCGCGCTATGGCTACCAGCTGACCTTCTTCGCCCTGCCCGGCCCCGCCGCGGCCGAGCACCCCAGCGGTCTGGCGGCCCGGCAGCTGCTGCTGGGCCATGTGGCCCTGTCGGACCTCGGCGCCGGCAGGCAGCGCCATGCGCAGCGCCTGCTGCGCACGCTGCCGGGCGCCGTGCATGCACGCGTCGGCGATTGCGACCTCAAGCTGCGCGACTGGACCTTCAAGCGTGAAGGCGGCGGCTACCGGGCCGATTTCAACGGCCCCGGCTTCACGCTGGCGCTGGAGCTGGCCACGCCGGACGCGCCGCTGCTGCAGGGCGAGGCCGGCGTCTCGCGCAAGGGCCCCGACGCCGCCCAGTTCAGCCACTACTACTCGCGCCCGCAGATCCTCACCCAGGCCGCGCTGGTGCTCGACGGCCAGCGCCACAGCCTGGCCGGCCGCGCCTGGCTGGACCATGAATGGAGCAACAGCGTGCTGGGCGAGTCGGTGGGCTGGGACTGGCTGGGCATCAACCTGCACGACGGCCGCGCGCTGACGCTGTTCCAGCTGCGCCACAAGAACGGCAGCCGCTCCTGGGCCGGCGGCAGCCTGCGCACGCCGGGCCTGCCCGACCGCAGCTTCTCGCCCGGGGAAGTGCAGATGACCGCCACGCGCTACTGGGCCAGCCCGGCCACCGGCACGCGCTGGCCGGTCGAATGGACCTTGAAGAGTCCTGCCGGAGAGATGCGCCTGAGCGCGGCCTTCGACGCGCAGGAGATCGACGCCCGCGGCAGCAGCGGCCTCGTCTACTGGGAAGGCGTGGCCAGCCTGTCCAGCATGGACAAGCGGCCCCTTGGGGCGGGCTATCTGGAGCTGACCGGCTATGCGGGCCGGCCGCCCATGCTGTAGAACCTCTGCGGAACTAGCGCCGCATGAACCGCACGTGGTTGGGCCGGTCCACCTTCACCTCATGGCCGGCGGCCGACAGCGTGCCGCGCTCGGCATCGATGCGGAAGACCTTGACGTTGCCGCCGTTCTGGTTGGCCGCAATCAGCCAGTGCCCGCCGGGCACGATGCCGAAACTGCGCGGCGTACGCCCGCCGGTCGGGGTCGTCTCGACGAAGCTCAGCGAGCCATCCTGCGGGTTGATGCTGAACACCGCGATGCTGTCGTGACCGCGGTTGGAGACATACAGGAAGCGGCCGCCCGGGTGCACCAGGATCTCGGCGGTGGTGTTGCCTTCAGCGCGCGCCTCGGGCGGCAGCGTGGAGAGGGCCTGGAAGCCCTCCAGCGCGCCGGTGGCGCCATCCACGCGATAGGCGGCCACGCGGGACGTCAACTCCAGGTTGACGTAGGCCCAGCGCCCGTTGGGGTGGAAGGCCATGTGGCGCGGGCCGCCGCCGGCCTCGGTGGTGGCGTGGGCCGGCGTGTTGGGCGAGAGCCTTCCACTGGCCACGTCCAGCCGGTGGATCATGACCTTGTCGATGCCAAGGTCAGGCACATAGGCGCGGGTCTGCGACGGGCCGGGGTAGATGCCATGCGGGTGGGGCTGCTTCTGCCGCTGCGGGTTGACGCTGGCGCCCTCGTGGCGGACCGTGGACGCCGCCGGGCCAAGGCTGCCGTCGGCCTGGATGGGGAAGGACGCGACGTTGCTGCCGTTGTAGTTGGCCAGCAGCAGCACGCGCCCGCTGGCATCGAGGGAGATGTGGCAGGGGCCGCTGCCGCCCGCGGGCTGGCTGTTGAGCAGCACGAGGCTGCCGTCTGCCTGCACGGCGAAGGCGGCCACCTCCTCCTTCCAGGCGCCATCGGCGGCCTTGCCGGCGGCGACCGAGTAGACCAGGGGCCTGCTCGGGTGCATCGCCAGGAAGCCCGGGTTGCCGATTGCCGCAGCCAGCCGCGGCGGCGTGAGCGCGCCGCTGGTTTCGTCGAGCGTGGAGACGTAGATGCCTTTGCTCGCGCCGCCGGTCTCGGTGCCGAAATACACCAGGGTTTCGGCCGCGACGGCGACGGGCAGCAGCGCGGCAATCAGTGCCAGGGCAAGGTTTTTCATGGCGCGTAGTTTGTCCGAAGAACGCGCAGGTGCCCGCGCGGGACAGGTTCTAATCCCCGCCCGATGACACGCCAACCCACGCGCCCGACCTTCGGCTGGGACAGCCGCGGCGGCGAGCACGCCGCCGGCCTGCCCGCCGTCGACGACCTGCCCCACACAAGGCTGCTGACCAGCGGCCGCGCGGCGCTGTTCGCGGCGATGAAGGC
>NZ_JBQVNP010000272.1:0-3164 GCF_052436255.1 Roseateles sp.
CAAATGTGCGCGACCTCGCGGCGTCAATGAGGCATTCTTATGGCTGTTCATCCGAGGGTTCCCCGTGTGGCGATGGGTTGGTGTGAGAACCCTCATCTTCCACGGCCTCGGGTGAACAACCTCTTGGGAAACGACATCTAGCATCTAGCATCGGGCCATGAAATGGCCTCCGCTTTCCCTGCTCGTCGTCGTCGGTGTGACCCTGCTGGCCTCGTGGGCCTGGCGCAGCCATGTAGCGGACGGCGACGCCGAACTGCTGTCGCAACGCGTGAAGCCGGGCGACATCCGCATGATCTCGTCGGAGACCTGCGGCTGGTGCACGGCCGCGCGGCGCTGGATGACCGCCGAGGGCGTGCCCTTCAGCGAATGCTTCATCGAGCGCGATGCGCAGTGCCTGGCGGGCTATCAGGCACTGGGCGGCGCCGGCACGCCGACGCTGGTCGTGCGCGGCCAGCGCGTGCTGGGCTTTGACCGCGCGCGCATCATCGACATCGTGAAATAGGCCGAGCCGAGTCGGCAACGCTGGCTCAGCAGCGCTGGCGACTCGGCTCGGCGATGGTGGACGTTGGCGTCATGGGCATGTTCGGGCGACGCCGTTCAGATGCGCTTGGTGCTGGTCTTGGCGGCGGCCAGGGTCGTGTTGCGCAGCAACGTGGCATCGCTGTAGCCGACGACCACGACGCGCGGCAGCTGGACCACTTCACGCTGCGCATGGCCGGTCACGACGACGCGCGGCAGCTGTGCGATCTCCTTCGTGGCCTTGCCGGTGACGACGACGCGTTCGAGCTTGACGGTGGCCTGTGGAGCTGCTTGCACGGCGAAGGCCGAGAAAGCGAGGGCGATGGTGGCAACGGCGCTGTAGAAGGTGGGTTGCTTGCTCATGATGGACTCCGTTCGGTGGGTTTCGAGAAGCGTGATTGCTTGTTCGATGGAGTCAGTTTCGTCACTGCGCCCGCACCCTTCCAGGCGCCTGCGATCAATGGCGGGCAGCGCTGGACGAACTGCGCGAGCCGGTGATGAGCTGCGCGCCGGCTGGCCGCGCGGGGCCGTTCAATCCAGCTGCAGCCCCAGCCGCGCGAGTTCGCCGCGCCCCTGGCGCACCAGTACCGGCTCGTCGCCCTGGCTCATGTCGAGCACGGTGGTCGGCTGGGCCGGGCAGGCCCCCGCGTCCAGCACGAACTGCAGCTGGCGGTCCAGCAGCGCATAGACGTCGGCGGCGTCGTTCATCGGTTCGCTGTCGCCCGGCGGAATGAGCGTCGTCGACAGCAGCGGCTCACCGAACAGGGCCAGCAGGTCCTGGGTGACCTTGTGGTCGGGCACGCGCAGGCCGATGGTGCGCCGGCTGGGGTGGGACAGGCGCCGCGGCACTTCCTTGGTGGCGGGCAGGATGAAGGTGTAGGCGCCCGGCGTCGCCAGCTTGAGCAGGCGGTACTGGCGGTTGTCGACCATCGCGTAGTTGGCCAGTTCCGACAGGTCACGGCACAGCAGCGTCAGGTGGTGCTTGTCGTCCACGCCGCGCACGCGGCGCAGCGCCTCGGCGGCGGCCTTGTCATCCAGGCGGCAGACGAAGGCGTAGCTGGAGTCGGTCGGGATCGCACCGATGCCACCGGCCTGCAACATCTGCGCTGCCTGGCGCAGGAAGCGCGGCTGCGGGTTGTCGGGGTGGACTTCAAAGAGCTGGGCCATGGTCAAGCGTAACCCGGCAACCCGCGTGCCGACATTGGCCGGCAACGGCGTGCGATGTTGTCCGACGAAGCGCGCGGGCCCGCCGCCGCTACGGTTGCGTCATGCCACGCATGCTGCGCCACGAGGTCCACCCCGCCAACCCGCAGGGGCGGCTGTTGCACGGCATCGCCACGCAGGTCCGGGCCGGCGCCATTGCGGTGCTGCCTACGGCGGCGGGTTACGCGCTGGCCTGCCGGCTCGACCACAAGACGGCGACCGACCAGCTTGGCCGCCGTGCAAACCGCACCGGCCGGGCGCCGGCAGCGCTGCTGTACCGCGACCTTGCGCAGGCCGCCAGCTATCTGCAGATCGGCGACGAGGCCTTCCGGGCGATCCGTGCCGCAGATGCTGGTGTCCAGGCCTTCGTGCTGCGCAGCACCCGCAGAGTGCCGCGCCGGCTGCTGCCTGCCGCAGGCGGAGCCAGCCTGCTGTGCTTTGCCGGCCACGTCGCTGCGCAGGGCCTGCTGGCGCTGCTCGACGAGCCGCTGTTCATCGCGCTGCCGGCGGCCGTCGCCACGGCCATCGACGCGCTGCCTGCCGGCTGGCTGGGCGGCGTGGATGTGGCCTTGGACGCCGGGGCGTTGCCCGCCGCACGGGCGGTCCGGGTGGTCGACCTGCACGGCCTCCTGCAATTGCGGCCCAGTCTGTCGCGTTGGCTCGCCTGCGAACCCGCGCTGGCCTGAGGGAGGCGACGCGGCGGGCCGAGCTTCAATGAATGCGCTCGGCCAGCTCCGCCCAGACCGGCGTCAGCCGCGCTGACAGCGGCGGCAACGTGCCCAGGTCGGTGCGGCTCTCCTGAGGGCAATGGAAGTCCGAGCCACGCGAAGCCAGCAGGCCGAACTCGAGCGCCGTGTCCGCGTACTGCACGAACTCGGCCGCCGTGTGGCTGCCGGTGACCACCTCGATGCCGCGCCCGCCGTGGCCGATGAACTCGGTGATCAACGCGTACTCCTCGGTCGGTGTGAAGCCGTAGCGGCCCGGGTGGGCAATGACGGCCACGCCGCCGGCACGCTTGATCCAGCCCACCGCGTCGCTCAGCCGCGCCCACTTGTGCTGGACAAAGCCCGGCTTGCCCTCGGTCAGGTAGCGGCGGAACACTTCGGAGACGTCCGAACAATGGCCGCCGTCGACGAGAAACCGGGCGAAGTGAGTGCGTGAGATCAGCTCTGGATTGCCGACGTATCTCAACGCGCCCTCGAAGGCGCCCGCGATGCCGACCGCGGCCAGCCCGGCCGCCATCTCGCGCGCGCGCGCCTCGCGGCCACCGCGCGTGGCACTCAGGCCCGCGCGCAGCTCGGCCGACTCGTGGTCGAAGCCCAGGCCGACGATGAGGACCACGCGGCCGGCGAAGGTCACGGAGATCTCTGTGCCGGTCAGATAGGGCAGGCCCAGGGCTTGGGCAGCGGCGATAGCGCGGGCCTGGCCGCCGATCTCGTCGT
>NZ_JBQVNP010000273.1:0-3135 GCF_052436255.1 Roseateles sp.
CGACGACGTCGAGAGCCTTCACGAGGTGCGGCACGCGTATGCCGGCCTCGAAAGGCTCATCGGCCCGCAGCGAGTGAACGAGGCGGAAGAGGTCTGCTCCAGCCGCTCCGAACTCAGCGCGCTGGTGCGTGTCGTCAACGAGGAACTGCGCCGGCGCATCGAGGCGGCCGAGGGCACGCTGCAGTCGCTGCGTGCCGCCGTGGCTGCTAGATGAGCCCCCTGGTCGCGGCCTTCAGCGTCGCGGCCGCACGGGTCGTGCATCCGAGCTTCTGGAACAGGCGCTCGACATGAGTGCGCACCGTGCTCGGGCTGATTCCCAGCGCACGGGCGACTTCCTTCGTGTTGTGCCCCTGGCTGATGCTGCGCAGCACTTCGAGCTCGCGCTGTGAAAGAGACGCGTCGCCTTGTGGCGGCGCAACGGGCTTTGATGATGAGGCGCCCGGCAGGACGCATGCGAGCAGCGCCGTGACGACTTCCTCGTCGAAGCGGCCCGCCTTGGCGTCTTCCTTCATGCAGTCGAGCGCCTGGGCCTCGGTGAGTTCAGGCCGCCACGGACGACGGGTGCGGTGCGATTGCCACTGCTGGGCCGCCGCGACGATCTGCCCCTCCAGCGGCATCGCCGAGCCCGAACGACCGCGGAAGTGGCCGGAGCCATCACGCCGCTCGAAGGCGAAGGACGCGATCTCCGCTTCCGCCGCGAGGCCGTCGATCTGCCCTGCGGCGCGGGAAGTCCAGTACGGCACGAGCCGCACGCGCTCCAACGACGAAGCCGGCAGCGGCTCGGGCGCATTCCAGATGGCGTTGGGAACCGCCGCCCGCCCGATGCCGTGGATCAGTCCGGCCTTGTACGTGCGGTGGCACGCGGCCTCGTCGAGGCCGAGCTGCACGCCGCAGTCGCGCGCCAGCCGGGCCACGCGGCGCGAGTAGCCTGTCATCCAGGGCAGCTTGAGGTCGATCACGTCGCCGACGAGTTCCAGGCCCATGCGCCGGAGCATCGAAGGGGGCTGCTCGGTGGGCTCGGTCCATGGCGCGACGGGGGAATCCAGCTCCTTCATCCATGCCGGTGCACGGGGCGCGCTCGCGTCGACGAGGAAGGCGGGGTAGAGGCTGTCCGCGCGTCCGCGAGCGAGCGTAAGCGCTTCGTCGATTCCGTAGAGGCGGCCGAAGATCTCCAGATCGCTCGCGAGCGCCACGACGTAGGTCGCGAGCGGAACCTCGTTGCCCTGCAGCACGCCGGGGATGCCGCTGCCGTCGTAGGCCTCGAACACCGCGCGCAGGGCCGCCTCGGTCTCGCGGCTCAACCCCAGGGTGTTGGCGATGTCGCCGGCGATCTCGCAATGGATGTCGGCCATGGCCAGCACGGCGTCGGGCACCGGCCCGCTGATGTGCGGCTGGCGCATGCGGGGTGCCGGCGACGCGAGCAGCGCGCGCCGGCCCTGCACGTCGTCTTCGAGGAAGTCGGCGAACTCCTGCGCATTGGCGGTGCAGCCCGACCAGCGCAACAACGCGACATGCCGCACGGCCTCGATCTGACTTGGGTCACAACCGGCCTCGGCCGCGATCTTCCCGGCGAGCCAGGCCGTGCGCAGTGAATGGTCGGTCGGCTGGCCCATGCTCAGGTCGACGATGAAGGCCAGTGCGCGGACCGCGTCGAAAACGGTGATGGTCGTCGTGTCGTCGGACATGGGGCGTGAATCGCTGCGGCGGGCACGCAGCATCGCACAGTTCAGGGCGGGCTTCTGTCGGTCATCCGACGGATACCGCGTGGGGCGAGGGCGCAGAAGAATCGTTGCACCGTTCGCTCTTCCATGAGCGGCAGCCTTCTCAACCAGCGGCTCTTTCCGCCTTTTCGCAATGTCCAACGCCTTGAAAACCGAATCCCAGCGAGCCGCCTGGCTGCGCAAGTACTACTTCGTTCGTGCCGCCTTTTCCTTCGCGTGGGTCGCGGCGGTCTTCACTGTCGCCAGGCAGTCGCCCGCCCTGGCGGCCGCGCTGCTGATCGTCTATCCCGCCTGGGATGCTCTTGCGAACCTGCTGGACGTCAGGATGACGGGCGGCGCGAAGGCCAATGCCACGCAGTTGATCAACATCTGGATCAGCGCGCTGGTCACGCTCGCGGTTGCGGGCTCGCTCGTGTTCAAGCTGCAGATCGTGCTGGCGATCTTCGGGATCTGGGCCATCGTTTCGGGCCTGCTGCAGCTGGCGACAGCCGTGCGTCGCCGCAAGGACAACGGAGGGCAGTGGGTGATGATGCTTAGCGGGGCGCAATCAGCGCTGGCCGGCGGGTTCTTCGTGGCACAGCAGAGCGGAGGTGCGCCAATCCTGCAGACGCTGGGTGGCTATGCGGCGGTTGGGGCCGTGTACTTCCTGATTTCGGGGGTGATTCTTCTGGTTCGAGAGAGCAAGCGAGGAGATCGGGGGCTTGCTTCGGGGAAGAGTTGAAGGCGATATTTTTCGACGGAGGAGTTGTGAGTTGCGCGGCAGCTCAGGGCCCACTTGAGACATTCGAGCTTGCGCACAATGCAGGCGGTTGGTCTACGCGCCTACCCCCATGCGTAAGGCTTCAACTCAAGGCTTTTCGTCCACACATCGAGTGCGAAGTCGCGCCGCTGAAGTTCTGCTAGAAAGCCTGCAAACGACTCGCTCATGAGGGCGTACTCGGAAGAGCTTCGGGCGAGGAAATGGATTTGGTCGTTTGCAAGAGAAGTGGCGTAGTAATTACCGCAGTCATCTTGAGCGAATATGACGTGACCGGTGAGCTCGCCAACCTCAATTTGCTGAATCCACTGGCTCCGGAAGCTCAGAACATCTGCAATATCACCGTATCCAGTTTTGCAGAGGAACGTTTCGACACTTTTTGGCATGGCACCTGCGGTATCGCGAATCGTCCACGGCCGGCGGTAAGTCTCGAAGGCGTTGAATAGAGGTTTCCAGCGAAGCCACGCCTTGCGCTTTCCAGCGAGGATCCGGTCTGCAATCTCTTCGACGTGCGACACCTCCATGGCTCTCCTCAATTCCGGGGGTTGGTCGGAAGCGGCTTGAGGTCAATCCTCTCAAAACATCGTCATCAACCTTGCGCATCACGCCCTCTGTAAAGGACGCGAAATTTACGTTGTCCAGCTGGTCTTGGAGCGG
>NZ_JBQVNP010000274.1:0-3102 GCF_052436255.1 Roseateles sp.
CCATGCCGACACCGCCGCCACCGGCTTCTGCGCCAGCCCCTGCCCCGCCCGGCGCGCCGCGCGCGACGGTGCAGGCCGTCGCGCTGCTCAGCCCCTGGGGCCTGGCCCAGTTGCCCGGCGGCGATTGGCTGGTCACACAGCGCACCGGCAGCCTGGTGCGGGTGGCTTCCAACCTGGCCAGCAGCCAGCCAGTCAGCGGGGCGCCCGCCGTCAGCAGCGCCGGCCAGGGCGGCCTGCTCGATGTCGCGCTGGACCCCGACTTCGCCACCGCGCCCTGGGTCTATCTGAGCTATGCCGAGCCCGGCACCGGCGCTGATGCAGGTCGGGCCGGCACGGCGGTCGCGCGGGCCCAGCTGGTGGGCAATGCGCTGCAGGGGCTGACGGTCATCTTCCGCCAGGCGCCCAAGGTCAGCGGCAGCGGCCATTACGGTTCCCGCCTCGTCTTTGCACGCGACAAGACACTCTTCATCACGCTGGGCGACCGCCAGCTTGGCAGCCCGTCGCAGGACCTGCAGCAGACCCTGGGCAAGGTCGCGCGCATCAACCGCGACGGCAGCCTGCCGGCCGACAACCCTGTCTTCGCTGGCGGCGCGCGGGCCGGCATCTGGAGCCTGGGCCACCGCAACCCGCAGGGCGCGGCCTTGCATCCGACCACGGGCGAACTCTGGGTCAGCGAGCACGGCCCCCAGGGCGGCGACGAGATCAATATCGCCCGCGCCGGTGCCAACCACGGCTGGCCCACCGTCAGCTATGGCTGCAACTATGGCGAACCGGTCGGTGACGGCTGCCGCCTGGGCAACGGCACGCATGCGCCGCGCTTCGTCGAGCCGCTGACTTTTTGGGTGCCCACTTCCATCGCGCCCGCCGGCATGGCCTTCTACAGCGGGGCGATGTTCCCCGAGTGGCAGGGCAACCTCTTCGTCGCCGCGCTGGCCGGCCAGGCGCTCTGGCGGCTGACGCTGTCGGGCGACACGGTGGCCAGCCGCGAGCGCCTGTTCGCCGAACTCGGCGAGCGCATCCGCGACGTCAAGCCGGCGGCCGACGGGTCGCTGCTGATGGTCACGGACAGCGGCAAGCTGGTCCGCGTCGCCCGCTAACAGCGCAGGCTGGCGACCTGCGCGGCGCAGGACTGGCTGTCCAGCTGCAGCACCAGGCCATCGGGCATGCGGCCGGTGATGCGCAGCAGCTTGTAGTCAGCGGCGGCCAGTGCCGTGCCGCCCAGGGGCGGGTTGAAGGCGGCAAGCAGGGCGCCGGCAGTCAGTTCAAGCTCGGCGAGCTTGGTGTTGCAGGCGGCGTCGGTGCAGAGCTGGGCGCGGTTCAACGCGAGGTCGCGACGCGGCAGGGCCCAGGCCGGGCCATAGCTGATCGTGGCGTTGGCGGCGCCCTTGAGCGAAGCGAGCGAGGTGTGCGACGCCCCCGACAACGCCGGCCAGGGCTGGCCGCTATGGCTCGTCGCTGCAATCGGCAGCAGGCCGGCCAGCTCGACGCTGATGACCGGCCCGTCGGCGCCGGTGAGCGGCGTGGTGCAGCCGGCGTCGCCGTAGAGCTCGATCTTCAGCGCACGCCCGGCGCGGGCGAAATTCCGCGCCGTCGCGTCGCCCGCCGCGCCATTGGGGACTGGCAAGGCGACCACATTGGCGCCGCGCGTCGCGCCCGTGGCTGGGTCGAGGCTGGGTGTCGCGTCATTGCTGCTGATGCTCCACAGGCTGAGCAGGCTGCCGCTGCCGCGCTTGTACAGGGCGAGCGCGACGTCGGCGCCGCTGCCATCCTTTTGGCTGACACGGGCACATTGCAGCGCGTCGCCGCCGCTGACGCCGACGGCGGGAATGCTGATGTCCAGGTAGCGCGCATAGCTGTCCGGCGCCGCAGCATCGACTCGCCTGACCAGCACCAGGCGGGCGTTGGCGCTGGCCTGCACCTCCAGGCGGTTGCCCAGGAAGGTCCAGCCCGTGGGCCGCCTGACGGCGGCCTGCTCTGACCCCAGCCGGCGCTGGAAGCCCTTGCTGTTCTGGAAGACGAGGTTGACGCGGCAGACCGGGTCGCCGCCGTCGAAGTCGCAGCGGCCCAGCGTGGTCGGCAGCAGCTTGCCGCCAAACAGCACTTCGCCGTCGCCAAGCACGCCGGCCAGGCGCAGGCAGATGACCTGGGCGGCCAGGGTACCGCCGAAGGTCGTGCCCGGGTCGAGGCTGGCGCGCACGTTGGCGTCGAAAACGGCGTTCAAGCCGGGCTGGCAGCTGGTGTTGGTGGCCATGGCCGTGTTCATGCTGGCGAACAAGGCATCCACGCCGATCAGGTCCAGGCCGGCAGCGGCGGGGTCGATGCTGAAGCTGCCCTGGGTTGTGCCGGGCTCCAGGTAGGCGGTGCCCGCCCCCAGACGCGAGCTCAGCGTGACGAAGGCCCGGGTGTCAAAGCCCAGGCCGACGGCGACGGCGTCCAGCGCGCGGTCGTGGCCGGTATGCACACCAGGCGTCAGCGGGCCGGCCAGCAGGTCGAAATCGCTCGCCAGGCCGGCGTCGGCCAGGGCCGGCGCAACGGCGGCGCGCAACTGGGTGTGGGCGCTGGACAGGGCAGCATTGGTCAGCCCCTGGGCGGCACCGCCCATCAACGTCTCGGGCGCCTGGCCGCTGGCCAGCACCGTGATGGCGCTGGTCAACGGTGTCAGGTTCAGGGTGCCGCCGTTGTTGGTCGCGCCCCAGACGCACAGCGGCACGTCGCCCACAGTGCCACAGGCTTCAACCCGGAAGGGCCCCTGCCCGACCAGCGGCACGGGGCCGTAGGCGCCCGTTGTTGCCGACACCGGGCGGCCGGTTGCGATGACCTTGCCCGTCGGGTCCAGCACGCGCACCGTGGCACCGGTCAAGCCCAGGCCGGCCGCGACGACGCCGGAGATCGGCGGTGGTGGCGGCGGCGGCGGCGGCGGCGTTGGCGTTGGTGCCGGTGCCGGTGCCGGCGAGGGGCTGGGAGACGGGCTCGGCGCTGGGCTGGGGCTGGGTGCCGGACTTGGGCTGGGCGTCGGAGAGGGGCTCGGGCTCGGCGTCGGCGTCGGGCTTGGCGCAGGACTCGGCGCCGGCGACGGGCTGGGAGATGGGCTTGGTGAAGGGC
>NZ_JBQVNP010000275.1:0-3023 GCF_052436255.1 Roseateles sp.
GCCAGCCGCTGCCGCACCGCCAGCGGCTGGGCCACCTGCACCACGCGCAGCGGCGTGGCCGCGCCGAACACCCGCCAGTCCTGCCCACCCAGGCGCAGGTTGGAAAAGCCCAGCACCGCCCGCCCCGGCAGCGGCTCCGTCAGACCGCGCGGCCGGCTGGAATACAGCTGCAGCCCCTGCAGCGACCAGATCTGCACGACGTAGTCCAGGCCCGGGTCGGCCAGCGCCGCCGCCTCGTCGCCGGCGATGCGGCCCTGGTCGCGCAGCGACAGCGCGGTCTGGCGCAGCTGGTAGTCGAACAGCGCATCGGCCTCGGCGCGCACGCTGAAGTAGGTCGCGCCGGCCACCGCCGCGGCCGTCACGGCGCCCAACACCGCCAACAGCGCAAACAGGCGGCCGCGCAGCGTGGTCAGCAGGGTCACGCCGACACCCCTTGGGGGCATCCGATCGGGCGGGGCTTGGGCAGGCAACAGACGCATGGCTGCCGAATTCTGCCGCCTCGAACCCTGCCGCACGCCCTGCTGCGCAACCCCGGGGGCGGCTCGCCGCAGACAGCGGCAGCTCGGCCCCCGGCGGCGCTTCAGCCCGGCCGAGCGGCGCTGCAAATGTCGGCCTTGACCTACGTATCGGGCCGCCCTGCCCGCCCACAATCCGCCCCGGTACAGGAGCGGGGCCCGTGGCACGAGCAGGCATGACAAACCAAGAGACAAGCGATGCTGCGGATCAGTTGCACCAAAGCGACGAGCGCTTTCGGTTGCTGGTGGCGAGCGTCCGGGACTACGCCATCTTCATGCTGGACCCGAAAGGCTATGTCCTGACCTGGAACGCGGGCGCGCGGCGGCTCAAGGGCTACCTGCCGGATGAAATCATCGGGCGCCACTTCTCGACGTTCTACCCGGAGGAGGCATTGGCCCGGGATCTGCCGCAACACGAGCTGGAGGTCGCCTCCAGCTCGGGCTCCTTCGAGGACGAGGGTTGGCGCTTGCGCAAGGACGGCTCCCGCTTCTGGGCCAATGTCGTCATCACGGCGATGCGCGAGCCGGACGGCCGGCTGGTGGGCTTTGCGAAGGTCACGCGCGACCTGACCCAGCGCCGCGCTCACGAAGAAGAGCTGCGGCGCAGCGAGGAACGCTTTCGGCTGCTGGTCGAAGGCGTGGCGGACTACGCCATCTTCATGCTCGACCCCAACGGCAATATCGCCACCTGGAATGTTGGCGCCGAGCGCATCAAGGGCTATACCGCCGACGACATCATCGGCCAGCACTTTTCCAGGTTCTATCCCGCGCAGGCGCGCGAGTCCGGCTGGCCCGAGCATGAATTGCTGGAGGCCACCGCCAAGGGCAGCTTCGTCGACGAAGGCTGGCGCATTCGCAAGGACGGCAGCCAGTTCTGGGCGAACGTGACCATCACGGCGCTGCGCGACGACACCGGCCGCCTGCTCGGCTTTGCCAAGCTGACCCGCGACCTGACCGAGAAGAAGCGGGTCGAGGCAGCGGAGCAGCAGAGCCGGCAGCGCGACGAAATCCTGCAGGCGGAGCGCAGCGCGCGGATGGCCGCCCAGCACGCCGTGCGCATCAAGGACGAGTTCCTGGCGACGCTGTCGCACGAGCTTCGCACGCCGTTGAGCGCCATCCTCGGCTGGAGCCAGATCCTGCTGCACAAGGGCGCATCGCTGCCCGCCCAGCAGCTGCAGCGCGCGCATGAAGTGATCGACCGCAATGCACGGGCACAGGCACAGCTCATTGACGATCTGCTGGACCTCAGCCGCATCGTCAGCGGCAAGACGCGGCTGGAGATCCAGCAAGTGCAGGTCGCGCCGATCGTGCAGGCGGCCATCGACTCCGCCCGGCCCTCCGCGGAAGCCAAGGGCCTGCGCCTGCAGGCGCTGCTGGAGCCGGTCGAGTCGCTGGTGAGCGCCGATCCTGCGCGGTTTCAGCAAGTGGTGTGGAACCTGCTCACCAACGCGATCAAGTTCACGCCCAAAGGCGGCCAGATCCAGGTGCTGCTGCAGCGCGTCAACTCGCACATTGAGCTCAGCGTCAGCGACACCGGCATCGGCATCCCCCCGAGCTTCCTGCCGCATGTGTTCGAGCGCTTCACCCAGCACGACGGCACCGCGGCCCGCAACTTCGGCGGCCTGGGCCTCGGGCTGGCCATCTGCAAGCAGCTGGTCGAACTGCATGGCGGCAGCATTCGCGCGGCAAGCCAGGGCGAGAATCTCGGCGCGACCTTCTCCGTCACCCTGCCCAATCTGGAAGGCGTGCATGCCTTCCTGATCGACGACGAGTCGGACGTCCGCGAGCTGATGTGCCGGGTCTTCGAGAACCAGGGCGTCAGAGTGACCGCCTTCTCGTGCGCCGAGGATGCGCTGACGGCGCTGCAGAGCACGAAGCCGACGGTCATCGTCAGCGACATCGGCATGCCAAAGATGGACGGCTACCAGTTCATGCGGGCGGTGCGCGCGGCCGAGCAGGGCAACCGCCGCATTCCGGCGCTCGCGCTGACCGCTTTCGCCCGTGCGGAGGACCGCAAGCGCTCGCTGCTGGCCGGCTACCAGGCCCATCTGGCCAAGCCGTTCGACCTGGCGGAGCTGGTGCTGGTGGTGGCCGATCTCGTCAGTGCCGCGCGGGGCGCGTGAGCCCTGAGCCATGCGCCGGCGCTACGCCGCGTGCAACCCGCGCGGCTCAGACCGCGGCCGCGCCGCCCTTCTCAGGCCCCGCGTAGTAGCCCAGGCCGCGCACCGTGTGCAGCAGGTCGGCACCGAGCTTCTTGCGCAGCTGGTGCATGTAGACGCTGATCGCGTTGCTCTCCAGCTCCTCGCCCCAGCCGTAGAGGCGGTCCTCCAGCTGGGCGCGCGACACGATGGCACCGGGCCGCTCCAGCAGGGCCTGTAGCAGCGCGAACTCGCGCGCCGACAGCAGGATGGGCCGGCCGGCGCGCGTGACCTCGCGCGTGGCCGGGTCCAGGCGCAGGTCGGCCACCGCCAGCGCGGTGTCGGTGCGGCCGCCCAGCCGGCGGGTGAC
>NZ_JBQVNP010000276.1:0-2912 GCF_052436255.1 Roseateles sp.
CCCTGCTCCTTGGTGCGCCCGTTGTAGGGAACGAAGATCTCGCCCTTGGCGTCGACGATGACGCCGGGCGCCACGGTCAGGCCCGTCGGGTCGGACTGCTGCGCGATAACCGCGCCGGCGTTCGGCAGCAGCTCCGGATGGTCGTACACGATGATGCCGACCACGTCGCCCGAGCCGATGGTGTAGACCGGCGCCGTGGCGAACAGGCGCTTGATGTTGTCCGGCGGGCTCTTCGGCTTCTGCGCGAGCTGCGCGCGGATCAGGTCGGGCGTGATCGTGATGATCTTTCCGCTGTCCGCCGAGGCGGTGCTGTCGCCCGTGTTCTTGCCGTAGCCCAGCGGCCCCACCGAGCCGAAGCCCGGCGCGCAACCCGTCAGCGCCACCAGCCCGATCGACAGCAGCAGCGCCAGGCCCAGCCATCGCAGCCGGGACTCGGCCTCCGCACGGGCCAGGACTGCTGCGAGAGGGTGCGTTCCGCATGACTGCGTCGCTGGATCATGGCGTTGCATGGTGATCTCCTTGACGGCTGGTTGAGGGCTGGTTGGGTTGGGGTTGATGAATGGGGCGGGGTCGGATGCCTCGCTTCAGGGTGCGGCCCACGTGGTGGGCATGGCCGTTTCCACGCTGGCCGGTGTCCGGCTTTCCTGGCTGCGGCGTTCGGTGGCGGGGCTGAAGCAGCGCTCGGCGACCCAGTCGCCCACCGAGCGCAGGAACAGCTGTTGTCCCTTCTCGGTGCAGACGGTGTGGTCGACCTCGCCGATGAACTCGTACTGCACCCCTTGCGTGAAGGGCTTGCGAGCGAAGGCTCCGAGCTGGTCGCGGCCGCGGTCGCAGACATGCAGCGAGCCCGAGTACAGGAGGGAACCTCTAAAAACCCCCATCTCCCGACCGACACCGCCCCATCCAACGCGACAATCACCCGATGAGCAAGCACAAAGCCCGCAGCGCCATCAAGTTCGACCTCTTTGCCGACGCAGCGCGCAAGCACAAGATCGAAACGCTGGGCGATCCGCTGCAGGTCATTGCCCGGCACATTGACTTCGCCCACCTGACGCAGGTCATCGATGGATTGTTGCCCAGGGGTGACGCCAGTAAGGGCGGGCGTCCGCCATACCCCACCGAGGTGATGGTGCGTATTCTGGTCCTCAAGCATCTCTACAACCTCAGCGACGAGCAGATGGAGTACCAACTGCTGGACCGCATGAGCTACCAGCGCTTTTGCTTGCTGCAGGACAGCGCCAACATCCCCGACCGCAACACCATCTGGCACTACCAGCAGCGCCTGGGCGTTGATGGCGTCACAGCGCTGTTTCAGGCGGTGGACGGCCAGTTGCTGCAGCGCGGCTACGTGGCACGGTGCGGGCAGATCATCGACGCCACCCTGGTGCCCGCTCCCATCCAGCACTTCACCAAGGAAGACAAAGCACAGCTCGAACAAGGCAAGATCCCCGCCGACTGGAATGCCGCCAAGCGCAGACAGAAAGACCTGGATGCCACCCACACAAAGAAGCACGGCAAGGGCTACCACGGCTACAAGCTGAGCATCAGCGTGGACGCCCGGCACAAGTTCATCCGCAAGATCACCACCGGCACGGCCAGCGAGCACGACAGCACGCACTTTGATGAAGTGCTGGACGAGCACAACACCAGCGGCGACGTCTATGCCGACCGGGGCTACCCCAGCGCACAGCGCAGTGAGATGCTCAAGGTCCTGGGGCATCGCGAGCACATCCAGCGCAAAGCCAAGCCGGGCCGGCCTTTGAGCGAATGCCAGAAGGGACGCAACAAGCGCATTGCCAAGACCCGGGCCCGGGTGGAGCACCCCTTTGCCCAGATGCGCCACATGGGCGGCAAGTTCATTCGCACCATTGGCCAAGCGCGCGCCACGGTCGCCATGACCATGATGGCTGCGTGCTACAACCTCAAGCGCCTGGCGAAGTTCCTTGATGACGGGGTGGATGCGTTCTACAAGAACAAGCCATCAAAGACCGAGGTGCGCCTGCAGGGGGCCAATGCGTGAGGAATGGGGCACAAAAAACCCTAAAAAGAGACGGAATTGCACAAAAAATAGGCAGATCTGCGGGTTGCGAACAGCTTGCGTCAGAGACGGGCTGAAAACGGCAGTTTTTAGAGGTTCCCTGGAGTACGCGAGCCTGTGAGCATCAAGGCGCTGCGCTCCACCTTCGGCCCCAACTGCCATTGGTGCGGCCTCCCTATGGATTTCGACGAGCCGCTCGGCCGCCCGGAGTCCGCGACCATCGAGCACCTCGTCGACTCGACCTTCGGCGGCATCCGTTCGTCGAAACACCGCCGGCTTGCGCACGCGGCCTGCAACCATGCGCGCAACGAGTTCCGCATGCAGGCCGAGCGCCAGTTCAGGCAATGGATCGCGGAACGGCAGGACTCCGGGAAAGCCCTGACTGAAAAATAGACATTCGTCTGAAATTCAGGCAATGCAAGTGTTCTGAATTCAGCCTGACAGCGTTTCTGTCGAATGAAGAAACGTTTGTTATCAATGGCTTAGAGGATGGCACGGAGTGTGCAATATTCAGTCACCTTTTTCAGGAGACAAAGAATGAACCGTCGCCACCTCGTCGCGCTGGCAGCGCTCGCCACCTGCGCCGCAGCCGCCCCGGCATGGGCCCAGTCCAACGAAATCCGCATCGCCCACATCTACAGCAAGACCGGCGCGCTGGAGGCCTACGGCAAGCAGACCCAGACCGGCTTCATGATGGGCCTGGACTACGCCACCGGCGGCACGATGACGATCAACGGCAAGAAGCTGGTGGTCATCGAGAAGGACGACCAGGGCAAGCCCGACCTCGGCAAGTCGCTGCTGGCCGCCGCCTATTCCGACGACAAGGCCGCGCTGGCCGTCGGCCCGACCGCTTCGGGCGTCGCACTCGCGATGC
>NZ_JBQVNP010000277.1:0-2794 GCF_052436255.1 Roseateles sp.
GCACATCGCCGCGCCCGGCACCGCGCCCGGCCCTCGCTGCCTGCGTGTGCACGTGCTGCCCAGCTACACCGCCACGCCCGGCGAAGCCTGGGCCGCCGAGGTGTTGCTGGACGGCCAGGCCCTGCCGCTGCGCTGGCCGCGCGGCCCGCAGGACGCCGCCTGGGCCCAGGGCGTGCTGGCCAACCGCTTGACCGCGTCGGTCACGCTGCCCGAGCGCCGTGGCGCCGATCAGGGCCCGCTGACGGTCCAGTTGCGCGCACTGCAGCGCGACCTCATGTTCGATGGTGCCGACCTGCTGCCCGGCGCCTGCCAAGGCAGTCCATGAGAACCGCAGGCATCGTCTCGGCCCGACGGCACGCTCAGCAACCCAGAGCCGCTGCGGGGTCGCGTGCGGCACTCCCCGGTGATTCGCGCCCCGGCGTGCCCCAACTGAGTGAACACCTGTGAGCCCAGCCCCGAATCCCTATTCGCAGATCAACACGCTGTCCCGACAAGCCTTCGTGCACTGGGGCGCCGGCCGGCTGGCCGAGGCGGCCGAGGGCTTCGCCTCAGCCATCACGCTGCTGCGTGACAGCGGCCTGCCGGCGTCGGCGGACCTGCACGCTCAACTGGCCGGTGTGCTGGACGCGCAAGAGCGCTTGGAGGAAGCCGTCGTCCAGTCCGAACTGGCGCTGGCCGCCGAGCAGGCACAGGGGCAGGGGGACGGCTCGGCGGCCGTCAAGATCGCCCGCCACTTCCTGGCGGACCCCCTGCTGCGCCAGGGCCAGCCCCAACGCGCGCTGGACGTGCTGACGCCGTCGTTGGTGGCCTTGCCCGACGACTGGCTGCTGAACATGGGGCAGGCCGAGGCGCTGTTCGCCGACGGCCGCGTTGCAGACGCCCGGACGGCGGCCGAGCGGGCGCTGGCCAATGCGTCGTCGCAGGACAAGCGAACCCAGCTGGCCGAGCGGCTCGCGCCGGTGCTGTCCACCCGATGACGTGGAGGCGTTGGTGACCGTCACTGACGCGGTTTGGGGCCTCTTCTCCGTCGTCGCCGCATGCACCCCCTGGCGGGCCGCGACCCCCCTGCCTCTCAGCCCTTGCGCGCCAGCAACAGCCGCTCCGCAAGCTCCGTCACCACCCACTCCTCGGCAATCAGCCCACGCTCGAAGCGGCTGACCACCATGTCGCGCCACACCAGGTCCTTGCCGCTGGCCGGGAAGCCCCTGAACGCGCCCGCCTGCGTGCCGTGGCAGGTGCGCAGCCAGGCGATGCGGTCATCGCCCTCGACGAGGATCTCCACGTCCACCTTCAGCGCCGGCACCGCGCGGCGCAGCGCGTCCATGACGCTGGCCACGGCGCTGTGGCCCCTCATCGTCTGCCCGCCCACATGGGCGAGATAGCCGGGCGCGAAGAAGTCGGCAATCGCCTCGCGCCGGCCTTGTTCGAGCACGGCTTCGTTGGCTTGGCGGAGTCGGGCGGGCCAGGTGGTCGTCATGGTCCGGCACTATCTCCATTCAGAACCGGTAGAGCCATCCCGCGAACAGGCTCGCCTGGTAGCGGCGCTCGACGAGCGGGCTGTCCTCGACGCCCTTGCCCAGCAGGCGGCCGGAGACGTCCAGGAACCACATGTCGCGCCGCCCCGTGGCGTAGGTGAAACGCATGCCGCCCTCTGTCTGGGTGGTGGAGCGGCCCAGGTACATCGGCCGGCCGGAGAGGGCCTCGGAGGGCTTCACGCCGAAGTAGTAGTCCACGTACTTGCGGTCCACGCTGCGCACGCCCAGCCGTGGCGTGACGGCCAGGTCACCGAAGTCGAAGCGCTTTTCGAACTCCAGGGACACCATGCGGCCCTTGCTGTTGCCCATCGCGTCACCCAGCACCTCCAGGGACACCTCGCCAACGCCGGTGTCCCACGAGGCGGCGGCACCCAGCCACAGGCTCTCCTTGCGGCGGTCCATGCCGCTGAGGAAGTCCGAGTCCTTGGCCTTGTAGCCGTCGAAGCCCAAGCGCGTGCGCAGCCGGTAGCTGACCGGCCCGGTGCTGCCGAGCTTCAGATCGAGCGTGGGCAGGGCGACCGCCACCCATTGGTTCTCGTAGATCAGCAGCGGCAACACGCGGGCCTTGGTGTCCACGCCGCGGTAAGGCTCCAGCGAGACGCCGCCGCCGATGCCGAGGATGGTCACCGAGCCGGGGCCACCGTCGGATGGCGCGTTCTGGGCCAGGGCGGGCGTCGTGATCAAAAGCGCCGCAGCGAGGCGGATGACTTGGGCTTGCATCGATAACTTCCTAGAGAGGGGATGAAACGCCGCGCAGCGTAGGCAGGCCGAATTAGCTTGACCTTAAGTCACGTCCCGCGACCTCGGTCTCCTTGTTCGCGGGCCTTCTCATCTGGATCTAAGTCGGTACGCTTAAATTCCGCCCATGCGCGCACTGCTGGTGGAAGACGACGAGATGATCGGCAACAGCCTGACCCAGGCGCTGGCCCGGGCGGGTTGGTCGGTGGACTGGGTGCGCGACGGCGAACCCGCCCGCGCCGCACTGGCCGATGGGGGCTATGCCTGCGTGCTGCTGGACCTGGGCCTGCCCAAGCTGGACGGCCTGAGCCTGCTGCGCCAGCTGCGCGCCAAGGGCGAGCTGACCCCGGTGCTGGTGCTGACCGCACGGGACGGCGTGGAGGACCGCATCGCCGGCCTGGACCTGGGCGCCGACGACTACCTCGTCAAGCCCTTCGAGTTCGGCGAGCTGCTGGCCCGCATGCGGGCGCTGCTGCGCCGGGCCAGCGGCGCCGCGCAGTCGCTGCTGGGCGCCGGCGCGG
>NZ_JBQVNP010000278.1:0-2629 GCF_052436255.1 Roseateles sp.
CGACGCGATGCAGGCCGAGTTGCGCAAGGCCTTTGCCACCGAGGAAATCCGCAAGCTCTGGAACGGCCTGGGCGCCGAAACGCCCAACCTCTACGGCGACGCCTTCGGCCAGTTCGTCGGCGCCGAGGTCAAGCGCTGGGCGGCGGTCGTGAAGGCCTCCGGCGCCAAATTGGACTAACCCGCTACCGGCTTCGCCGGCCCCTTGGAAAGGGCGCACTGCCAGTGGCTCGGCAAAGCCGGTTCCACGGCAGTCACCCGGCAAGGCAGCAGCCTGTCGACCTACATCATGAATCTCTATTCAGCCCTGCGCGCCGGCTTCCCGGCGGACCTGGACGTGACCGCCATCGACGCCGATGGCGCCCTGTATTCCTGGCGCGACCTGGAGCGTGGCAGCGCGATGCTGGCCAACTGGCTGGGCAAGCTCGACCTGCCCCCGGGCAGCCGTGTCGCCGTGCACACGGACAAGAGCGTCGAGGCGCTGATCCTCTACCTCGCCGTGCTGCGCGCCGGCCTGGTCTACCTGCCGCTCAACCCGGCTTACCAGGCCAGCGAGCTGGAGCACTTCATCGGCGACGCGGCGCCCGGCGTCGTCGTTTGCGCCGGCCGAAACTTCGGCTGGGTCAGCAAGCTGGCCTTCCAGCGTGGCGTGCGCTGGGTGTTCACGCTGAACGACGACCGCAGCGGCACCTTGCTGGACCGCGCCGTGCAGATGAGCGATACGCATGCGCCGGTGCCGCGCGCGGCGGGCGACCTCGCGGCCATCCTCTACACCAGCGGCACGACTGGGCGCAGCAAGGGCGCGATGCTGAGCCACGGCAACCTGCTGTCCAATGCCGAGACGCTGAAGACCTACTGGGACTGGCGGCCCAACGACGTGCTGCTGCACGCCCTGCCCATCTTTCACGTGCACGGCCTGTTCGTCGCGTCGCATGGTGCGTTGCTGAACGGCAGCCGCATGCTGTGGTTCAACAAGTTCGACGCGCCGGCCGTGGCGCGGCGCCTGCCCGAAGCCACCGTCTTCATGGGCGTGCCCACGCTCTACGTGCGCCTGCTGCAGGAGAAGACGCTGGACACGCGCAACATCCGCCTCTTCATCAGCGGCTCCGCGCCGCTGCTGCTCGAGACCTGGCAGGCCTGGCAGGCGCGCACCGGCCATCTCATCCTGGAGCGCTACGGCATGAGCGAGACGCTGATGCTGACCTCCAACCCCTGCAAGCCGGAAGACGGTGAGCGCATCGGGGGCACCGTCGGGCCGGCGCTGCCAGGCGTTTCCCTGCGCACCGTCGATGACACGGGTCGGCGCTGCGCGGTCGACGAGATCGGCCATGTGCAGGTGCGTGGCCCCAACGTCTTCAGCGGCTACTGGCAGATGCCCGAGAAGACCGCCGAGGAGTTCACGCCGGACGGCTGGTTCAAGACCGGCGACGTCGGCCGCGTCGATGCGCGCGGCTACGTGACGCTGATCGGCCGCAGCAAGGACCTCATCATCAGCGGCGGCTTCAATGTCTAACCGGCCGAGATCGAGGGCGTGCTCACCGAGCTGCCGGGCGTTGGCGAGTCGGCCGTCATCGGCGTGCCCCACCCCGACTTCGGCGAGGCGGTCGTCGCCGTCGTCACGCCGCGTGGCGGCGCCCTGCCCGATCCCGACGGCCTCATCGCGGCGCTGAAGAACCGCATCGCCAGCTTCAAGGTGCCCAAGCGCATCCTCGTCGCGGCTGAGCTGCCGCGCAACGCGATGGGCAAGGTGCAGAAGAAGCTGCTGCGCGAACAGCAGGCGGGGCTGTTCAGCGGCAACTAGGTGCCACGGCCTCAGACCGCGACGCCGTTCTTGATCTCGTCGAGCGCCAGTTGCAGCACACGCGCATCGCTGCTGGCGCGGTGGCGGTTGACCTGCTGGCGTTGGCGCACGGCCTCGGTCACGCCGCGCCAGCGCTGGGCTTCCTGCTCGTCGAGCAAGCGGCGCAGGTCGTCCAGCCGGAAGCTGGGCTGCAGGCCAGCGGCGTCGTAGAGCTTGGCAAGCCAGGGGTAGTCGTGCCCCCAACCGTCGCAATAGACCGTCTGCCCGCGCAGCCGGGCATTCATCTGCTCGGCCATCCACTGCGCCGGCCGGCCATGGGTGAGCAGGGTTTCGCGGCGGATGCCATGCAGGGCCTCGGCAGCGGCGTCCCAGTGCAGCCAGTCGGGCTCTGGGTAGACCAGGCCGCAGAACAGCGCGCCATCGGCTGCCACCAGGCCGATCTCGATGGGATAGCTGCCGCGGCCAAAGCCCGAGGCTTCGATGTCGATGATGGCCGGCAGTTGCATCCGCCTGAGTATCGAGCGCCCGGATACAGCACTTACACAGGGTTGTCGCCGAGCCCCTGCCCGGCTTCGTTGTCGACCACCTGAGACTGCTCGAAAAGCTGCTGCGCCGCGCGGCCGACCTGGCGTGTGTCCCAGTAGGCATAGGCGCCCACGCCGGCCGCGCCGATCAGCGGCACCCAGCGCGACACCACGCGGCCGGCGGCCTTCTTGCCCAGGTGCACGCCGACCGCGCCGGCCACCCGCTGCAGCAGCACCTGGGCCGCCGGCCGCACCACGACGCGCTCGCCCACGCGCACGCCCAGGTCGCGGTCCAGGGACCCGACCA
>NZ_JBQVNP010000279.1:0-2483 GCF_052436255.1 Roseateles sp.
ACCTTCATGGCGCTGGTGTTCTTCTCGCCGCTGGCCTTCAACGGACGCTGGACATGGCGCGACGTGGGGCTGGCGGTGGCGGGCCTGATCGTGTTCTGGGTCTGCGAGGACTTCAGCTGGTTCCTCATCAACCCGGCCTTCGGCTGGGAGCGCTTCAACCCGGTGGATGCGTTCTGGCACAAGCACTGGGTGTGGGGCGCGCCGGTCGACTACTGGGGCGGACTCGCGGTGGCGGCGCTGATCCTCGGCACGCGGCACTGGCCGCGCAAGAAAACGCAATGACCAGGCAGAAGAGGCACGACAGGGCAGCCGAGGAAGACGCGGCCAGCCCGCGCCCCGGCCACTGGGCCGATCCGCTGGATGCGCTCGGGGTCGAGAACCTGCACCGCATCACGCCCACGCTGTACCGAAGCGCGCAGCCCCGGCGCGCCAACCTCGCCGCGCTGCAGTCGCTGGGCATCCGCACCGTGGTGAGCCTGCGTTCGTTCAATGACGACAGGAAGGTGTTCGCCGAAAGCGGCATCCGGCTGGTGCGGGTGCCGATCAACACCTGGTCCATCGACGACGCCAAGGTGCTGCGCGCGCTGCTTGCCATTCGCGCGGCCGAGAAGCAAGGGCCAGTGCTCATCCACTGCATGCACGGCGCCGACCGCACCGGCGTGGTCGCGGCGGTGTACCGCATGGCGATGCAGGAATGGGATAAGGAGAACGCACGCCACGAGATGCTGCGCGGCGGCTACGGCTACCACACGCTGTGGCGCAACATCCCGCGCTATATCGAGAAGCTCGATCCGGCAAAGATGCGCCACGCGCTGGCGGCGGCGCATTCCCAGGTGGCGCCCGTGGTGTCCTGAAGGCGCCAGCAGCTTCCGGACCCCACTCCTATACTGGCCGCCCCGTGGCCACAGGCCATCCGCGAACCTGACCAGAAGGGCTCTTCCATGGCACTGCAAATCCGCTCCCTCATTCGCGCAAACGGCGAACTCGAACTCTCGCTGCACGACGACCCGATTCCCGAACCGCAGGCCCACGAAGTGGTGATCCGCGTCGAGGCGTCGCCCCTCAATCCGTCGGACCTGGGTCTGCTGTTCGGCGCGGCCGACATGAGCACCGCCAAGGCCTCCGGCACCGCCGACCGCCCGGTCATCACCGCCACCGTGCCCGAGCGCGCACTTCCCGCGATGGCGGCGCGGCTCGACCAGTCGATGCCTGTCGGCAACGAAGGTGCCGGCGTGGTGGTGAAGGCCGGTTCATCGCCGGCCGCGCAGGCGCTGCTCGGCAAGACCGTCGCGGCCATCGGCGGCGCGATGTACTCGCAGTACCGCTGCCTCGCCGCAGCCCAGTGCCTGGAGCTGCCGGCCGGCACCGCGCCGTCCGAAGGCGCATCGTGCTTCGTCAACCCGCTCACGTCCCTCAGCATGGTCGAGACCATGCGCATGGAAGGCCACAAGGCGCTGGTGCACACGGCCGCCGCATCCAACCTGGGCCAGATGCTCAACAAGATCTGCCAGAAGGACGGCATCGCCCTCGTCAACATCGTGCGCAAGCAGGAGCAGGAAGACCTGCTGCGCGGCCTGGGCGCGAAGTACGTGTGCAACGCAACTTCGCCCACCTTCATCGAAGACCTGACGCAGGCGCTGGTCGAGACCGGCGCAACGCTGGCCTTCGATGCCACCGGCGGCGGCAAACTCGCAGGGCAGATCCTCGGCTGCATGGAAGCGGCCATCAACCGCACCGCCAAGGAATACAGCCGCTACGGCTCGACCACCCACAAGCAGGTCTACATCTACGGCGGCCTCGACCGTGCTCCCACGGAATTCGTGCGCAACTTCGGCATGGCATGGGGCATGGGCGGATGGCTGCTGTTCCCGTTCCTGCAGAAGCTGGGCGATGCGGGAACGCAGCGCCTGAAGGCGCGCGTCGTCGCCGAGCTAAAGACGACCTTCGCGAGCCACTACACGCGCGAGGTCTCTCTGGTGGAGATGCTGGGACTCGATGCGATCGGGGTGTATGGCAAGCAGGCTACGGGGGAGAAGTTTCTGCTGAATCCGAGCAAGGCTTGATTCGTCTTGCTGGATTGAACGGCCGGCCAGCCGCCGCGCTGTCCCCTGATGCTCAAGGGCTCCAGACGAGGCAGAGCATATTGTGGCGGTCCATCTCGTTGATCTGAGACCTCCCTCAAAACTGCGACCAACTCGCCGAACCTTTGCTGTGCTCCCCAAAGACTCATCCGAAACTCCGACCCGTTCACGTCCTCGTGGTACGGGCAGACCTCCTTCTGGATGCAACCTCGCACATCGGCGGCCTTGACGATCCCACGAGGACAAAAAAGACGATGGACGCACAGTCACAAATCATCGGCAGCGGTAACCTGCCGGCGTCGTTGATTCGATGAATGTCACCCGTTCCTGATCGGGCTGGTTGTACCGTCGATTGTTCGGAAGCTGCTTGACGACGAGGGGCCGCGGCACACTAGGTAGTCC
>NZ_JBQVNP010000280.1:0-2451 GCF_052436255.1 Roseateles sp.
TGACCGTGCTCATTGCTGAGTCCCTTTCCAGTTGCGCAGCATCAGCGCGTTGGTGACGACGCTGACACTGCTGAAGGCCATCGCGGCGGCTGCCACGACGGGGCTCAGCAACCCGAAGGCGGCGAGCGGGATGCCGATGACGTTGTAGATGAAGGCCCAGAACAGGTTCTGGCGAATCTTGGCGTAGGTGCGCCGAGAGATGTCGATGGCATCGGCAACTAGAGCCGGGTCTCCGCGCATGAGTGTGACGCCAGCCGCATGCATGGCCACGTCGGTGCCCGTGGACATCGCGATGCCTACGTCTGCCGCAGCCAAGGCCGGCGCGTCGTTGATGCCGTCGCCCACCATGGCCACCCGGTGGCCGCCGTGCTTCAAAGCGGTGACGATCTCCGCCTTGTCCTCGGGAAGCACCTCGGCGCGGATCTCATCGATGCCGAGCTGGCGTCCCACGGAATCGGCGCTGCCCTGGTTGTCCCCGGTGAGCATCACCGTCCTGATGCCCAAGCGGTGCAGCCCCTCAACCGCTCGGGCAGCAGAGGCCTTGGGCGCATCGGCGAAGGCCAGCAGCCCGATCAGCCGCGGTGCTTCACCCACGTCCGCGAGCCAGGACACCGTTCGACCGCTTGCCCGCAGCGTCTGCGCGCGCGCCTCCAGGGCCGACAGTTCGACGCCCAGCTCCTGCATGTAGCGGCTGCTGCCGAGTCTGAGCTCGCGCCGGCGCACGACCGCAGCCATGCCACGCCCGGCAACGGCCCGCACATCGCTGGCCGTCGGCGCGCCAACACGCTCACGCTTGGCGGCCTCCATGACCGCGCGCGCCAGCGGATGCTCGCTGTTCGCCTGGATGGCCGCGGTTGCACCCAGCAGTCCAGCGTCGTCGCCGTCCACCGCGTCGAAAGTCACCAACTCAGGCCTGCCTTCGGTCAGCGTGCCGGTCTTGTCGAAGGCGACGACCTTGACGCTGTGAGCCACCTCCAATGCTTCGGCATCCTTGATGAGGATGCCGTGGCGTGCAGCCACGCCCGTGCCGGCCATGATCGCGGTTGGCGTGGCCAGGCCGAGCGCACAAGGGCAGGCAATGACCAGCACCGCAACGGCGTTGAGGATGGCACGCTCCCAGTCGCCGGTACCCAGCCCCCAGCCCAGCAGCGTGGCTGCCGCGATGCCGATGACCACCGGGACGAACACGGCGCTGACGCGGTCAACCAGGCGCTGGATGGGTGCCTTCTTAGCCTGCGCCGACTCCACCAGGCGAACGATCCTTGCCAAGGTGGACTCGGCCCCCACCGCCGACGTCCGAATAAGCAGCAGGCCCTCGGCGTTGACCGATCCGCCTGTCGCGCGGTCACCCGGGTGCTTGGCAACCGGCAGGCTCTCCCCGGTGATCATGGACTCGTCGATCTCGCTGGCACCTTCGACGACTTCGCCGTCTACGGGCACCCGCTCTCCTGGGCGGACGACCACCAGGTCGCCAACGCGTACGTCGGCAAGGGCCACGTCCACGTCGGCGCCGTCTCGGCGCACACGGGCGCGGTCGGGGCGCAGGGCTTGCAGCGCGCGGATCGCCTCGGTCGTCTGTCGCTTGGCGCGCCCCTCCAGCCATTTGCCGAGCAGCACCAGCGTGATGACCACCGCCGAGGCCTCGAAGTACAGATGAGCCATCGCGTGCTCGCCGTGCTGCCAGAGCTGGTAGACGCTGAGGCCGTAGCCGGCGCTGGTGCCCAAGGCGACAAGAAGGTCCATGTTGCCGGCACCCGCGCGCAGCGCTTTCCAGCCGGCTCGGTAGAAGCGCGCCCCGAGCCAGAACTGCACGGGCGTCGCAAGCAGAAGCTGAAGCCAGCCGGGCAACATCCAAGGCTGATCGGCGAATGCAGTAAGCATCGGCAGCACCAGTGGCGCAGACAGCACACCGGCGACTGCAACCGACCACCAATCGGGAAGGCGACGCTTGATGCGGGAGTCCTTGGCTGACTGCACGCCCACTGCGCCTGCCTCGGACTCGGTCGCGGCGCGCGCGGCATAGCCGGCCCGGTCGATGGCGCGCAGCAACGCGGCGATGTCCACCTCCCTTGCCACCAGCTTAACGTGGGCTTGTTCGGTAGCGAGGTTCACTTCCGCGCCTATGACGCCCGGAACCTTCAACAGCGCCTTTTCGACGCGTGCCACGCAGGACGCGCAGGTCATTCCGTCGACCTGCAAGGTCAGCGACTGCTCAGGGACGTCGTAGCCGGCCTTCTCGACTGCAGCTCGCAATGCGCTGAGGTTGACTTCTGGTGCTGTGTCAACTGTGGCCGCCTCGGTTGCCAGGTTGACGATGGCTTCGCGGACGCCCGGCACCTTCGCAAGGGCCTTCTCGACTCGGGCGACGCAGGAGGCGCAGGTCATCCCTGCGATGGGGAATGTCCAGCGGCGCGCATCTGCCGCCTGAGTGGTGGGTGCAAGTGAGTTCAT
>NZ_JBQVNP010000281.1:0-2411 GCF_052436255.1 Roseateles sp.
GGCCCAGGCCGGTGCCGCCAAAGCGGCGCGTCGCGCCGGCCTCGGCCTGGGCGAAGGGCGTGAACAGGCGCGCGAGCTGGTCGGGCTGCATGCCCAGACCGCTGTCACGCACCCGCAGCACCCAGCCGCCCGCGGCGTCCAGCGTCGCGCTGAGCTTGACCTGGCCGGCGGGCGTGAACTTGACGGCGTTGACCAGCAGCTCGGTGAGCAGCTGCGTCAGCCGCACCGCGTCGCCGCGGCGTGCGCCGGCCCTGCCCAGCAGTTCGGGGGAGGCGATGTCGCAGATCAGCTCCAGCTGCTTGCCCTGGGCGGCGGGCCGCACCGCGTCGAAGGCGCTCGCCAGCAATTGCTCCAGATGCAGCGGATCGTTGGCCAGCTGCATGCGGCCCGCGTCCAGGTCGGCGTAGTCGAGCAGGCCGTCAATCAGCCTGACCAGGGATTCGCCGGCCTTGGCCACCTCTTGCAACCGGCCGCGCTGCTCGGTAGGCAGGCGCCCCTGCAGCAGCAGCCGGGTCAGGCCCAGCACGGTGTTCATCGGTGTCCGGATCTCGTGGCCGATGTTGGCGAGGAAGTCGGACTTGGCCCGAGAGGCGGCTTCGGCGGCGGCGCGCGAGCGCTCCAGCTCGGCGACGCGCGCCTTGATGAGGTCGTCAGCGGTGGCGACGCTGCCCGTGGCGGGCGCCAGCTGCGTCAGGCGGCCGAGCTGGCGCGACAGGCCCCACAGCGCCATGCAAAACATGGCCTGGCACAGCGCCAGGTTGGCGATCAGCGGCCAACCTTCGATCAGCCAGGCCGGCGGCGTGCCGTAGAAGCGCAGCAGGGTCGGCGGCGCCAGCATGATGCCGAGCATCCCGAGCGAGATCCACAGCGCCTCGCGGGCGCGCCAGGTCGTGAACAGCAGCAGGTTGCCGCCCATCGCCCAGGGCGCGAAGCTGCCCAGCGTGTAGAGGCTGGGCCCCGGCCCGGGAGCCAGCGTGAAGACCAGCATGGTCAGGCTGAAGTACAGCGCCAGCAGCGTGACGCCGGCGCGCTGCCAGATGCGCAGGCGCTGCGGCTGGCGCCAGACCAGCGCGGCCAGCGCCGCGAAGGCGGCCGCGATCAGCGGATAGGCGATGCGGTCGCTGGGCTCGATGACGCCGAGCGCCGTCTCGCTACCCCAGGCCAGCAGCGCCGACGCGACGATGACGGTGAACAGCCAGCGCGTGCCGACCAGGCCGAGGACGACGAGGGCCGGTCCCTTCATCTGCGGCCCTTCATGTGCCGCTCTTCAGCGCGAGCGCGGCGGCATCGAAGTCCAGGGCGGCGAGCATGCGGTCCAGGCGCTGCTGCAGCTCGGGCGCCAGGCCGCTGTGCGCGCCATGGGCCTGCCACCAGTCCAGCGCGCGGCTGTCGCTCTGTGCCAGCAGGCGGCGCAGCTCGGCCAGGTCGCCGGGGCCGGCGACGCGCGGCGCGGGGTCGTCCCAGGGCCGGGCCAGGGTCGCCTGGACCTCGGCTTGCAGCAAGCTCAGCCCGGCCTCGACGCGGCCCAGCTGCGTGCCGGCACTGGCCGCATCGGCCACGCTGGCGCTGCGTTCGAGCGCGAGCGCGAGCTGGTGCAACGGCTGGGCGCCCAGCGTTGCGGCCAGGCCCTGCAAGGTGTGGGCGGCACGGCGCAATTCGCTCCAGTTGCCGCTGGCCAACCAGTCGGACCAGCCGCCCAGCCCGGCCGCGTACTGGTCGGCAAAGCCCTGCAGCGTGCGCCGGTAGAGCGCCGTCTGGCCGTCGAACCGGCCCAGGCCCAGCCGCAGGTCCAGCGTCAGGGGCTGGGGCGGTGCAGGCGGCTCGGGCAGCGGGTGATAGCGCTGCAGTTCGCGCACCAGCCGGCTCACGTCCAGCGGCTTGGCGATATGGCCCTGCATGCCGGCGGCCACGCATTGGGCGCGCTCCTCGGCAAGCGCGTGGGCCGTCATGGCCAGCACCGGCAGCGTGTCGAACTGCGGCATCTCGCGCAACCGTCGCGTGGCGCTGAGGCCGTCCAGCACGGGCATCTGCAGGTCCATCAGCACCAGGTCATAGGCGCCGGGGCCGCGCGCCAACAGCCGGTCCAAGCCTTGCTGGCCGTTACAGGCCACATCGACCTGCGCGCCGCGGCTGCTCAGCAGGCGCAGCGCAATTTCCTGGTTGATGGGATGGTCCTCGACCAGCAGCACGCGCAGGCCGGCCAGGGCCGGCGCGTCGACACCGGCGGGGCGCTCCGCGCGCGCGTTGCTCAGCAGGCGGCGCAGCTCCTGGGGCAGCAGCGGTTTGGGGCAGAGGGCGCGGGCGCCGAAGCCGCGCGCCTGCGCCGGCCCTTCGTCGACGCCCGGTGGGCTCAGCACGGCGATGCGCAGGGCGGGGTAGTCACGGCGCAGCTGGGCCAGCAACTCTGCGGC
>NZ_JBQVNP010000282.1:0-2390 GCF_052436255.1 Roseateles sp.
GCCGTGCCCACCGTCACCGCGCTCGCGCCCAGCGCCTGTGCCGCGGCGACGCCGCGCGCGTCGGCGATGCCGCCGGCCGCGATGACGGGGATGTCGAGCGCATCGACCAGCAGGGGCACCAGCGCCATCGTGCCGATCAGCGCGCCCTCGGCGTTGCCCAGGAAGCCGCCGCGGTGGCCGCCGGCCTCATAGCCTTGTGCGATGACCGCGTCGACACCGCTGGCCTGCAGCAACCGGCCCTCGCTGACCTGCGTGGCCGTGCCGAGCACCTTGAAGCCCTGGGCCTTCAGCGCCGCCACGCGCGCCACACCGGGGTCGCCCATGACGAAGCTGATGACGGCGGGCCGGGCGGCGATGGCGGCTTCGAGCTGGGCCTCAAAGTCCTCCTCGAAGCGCTCGGGCCGCGCCGGAGCGGGCAGGCCCAGCTCGGCATGCCAGCCGGCCAGGCGGGCCAGGTAGGCGTCCAGCGCCTGGTCGTCGCGCAGCCACGGCAGGGGGCAGAACAGGTTGATGCCGAAGGGCCGGTCGGTGCGCGCGCGGATGTCGGCGGCGATCTCGCCGATGCGCGCCGGCGCCAGATAGGGCGCGCCGAGCTGGCCGAAGCCGCCGCCCGCGCTGACCGCTGCAACCAGCGCGCTGCTGGCGGCCTCGCCGGCCATGGGCGCCATCCAGATGGGAGGCAGGTTGAACAGCGTATTCATCGCGTCAACTGATGGAGCGCGCCGCCAGCACCGGGAAAAGCTTCATCAGCCCGTCGGCCAGCAGTTCCACCGCAAGCGCGGCCAGGATGAGGCCCATCAACCGCGTCATGATGTTGATGCCGGTCTGGCCCAGCACGCGGGCGATCTTGCCGCTGGCGGAGAAGACGATGAAGGTCACCAGCGCAACGACGACGCCATAGCCGCAAAGGATGGCCAGCTCCCACCAGACGCGCGTCTTGTCGGCGTAGATGACCATGGTCGAGATGGTCGCGGGGCCGGTCAGCAGCGGGATGGCCAGCGGCACCACGGCGATGCTGGCGCCGGCGTCCACCTTGTTGTCGCCATCGCTGACGTCTTGCGGCTTGGCCTCGGCGGGCTTGGCGTTGAGCATCTGCAGCGAGCTGATCAGCAACAGGCAGCCGCCGCCGACCTGAAAGCTGGCCAGCGAGATGCCGAAGAAGCCGATGATCTTCAAGCCGAACAGCGCGGAGAGCGCGATGACGATGCCGGCCGTGCAGGCGCTGACGAGGATGGTCCGGCGCCGCTGCTGGCGCGAGAAGGCAGCCGTGAAGTGGATGAAGAAGGGCACCACGCCGACCGGGTTCACGATGGCCAGCAGCGCGACAAGGGGCTTGTAGATGTCCATGGCGGCGATTGTGGCTAGCTTCTCAGGGCGCGCAGGTAGTCCAGCCCGGCCGCACCGCGAGCGCCCCACCAGCTCAGCAGTTCGCCGTCCACGAGTTGCACCCGCGCCCGCGGGCACAGCGCCTGGGCCAGGGCCAGGTGCTCGGGACCGAAGCGGTAGGGCTCCGAGCTGAGCAGCACGCGGTCGATGCGGCCCAACCAGGCTTCATCGCCTTGCAAGGCCGGATAGCGGCCGGCGCCATGCTCGCCACCGAGTGCGTCCGGCCAGGTGTGCCAGCCGGCCTCGGCCAGCAGCGTGGAGATATAGGTGTCGCGCGCCACCGTCATCCAGGGCTCGCGCCAGATCAGATACAGCACGTTCTCGTCTGGTCGCGGCCCGGCGCGGCAGCGCGCCAGCGCGGTCTCGAATTGCGCCGACAGCATTGCCGCGTGCGCGTCGACGCCGGCCTCATCGGCAAAGGCGGTGCGCAGCTGCTCGAACAGCACGAGGTTGTCCTCGGGTCGGCGCGGGTGCGTGACGATGACCTCGGGCACGAACTGCCGCAGCGCCTCGAAGGTCTGCAACCGGTTCTCGTCGACGTTGACGACGACGTGCGTGGGCATCAGCTTCTTCAGCCTGGCCAGGTTGACGTCCTTGGTGCCGCCGACCTTGGGCACCTGCGCGACGACTCCGGCAGGGTGGATGCAGAAACCGGTGCGGGCGACGAGGCGGTGGCCAAGGCCCAGAGCCGCCAGTGTTTCGGTGGCGCTCGGCACCAGGCTGGCGATTCTTGGCCCTCGCTCGGCTCGTGGCGCCGTCATTCCTCGTCCGTCAATGCCAGGTAGACAGCGCAACAACCGCGCAGCCATACCAGCGTCGGCAGCACCAGCGCGATGGCGAAGACAACCCCGCCGCCGATCAGTGCCGCCAGCCCCAGCGACCCGCCCTCCAGCGGCACGCCGCGGGCACCCAGGCCGCGCGGCCCCAGCCCCACGACGCCGGCCAGCAGCTGCCCGGCCGGCAGCTCGATGCCCGCCCCGAGGATGGCCAGCCCGGCCATGAAG
>NZ_JBQVNP010000283.1:0-2366 GCF_052436255.1 Roseateles sp.
TGTTTGCTTCGATAAAGCACCACCCTTCACGAAATGGGGAGGCTGCCAGTGGAACCTACTACGTTGAGTTTTCGTATGCTGGGCCGCATGTTCGGGTTCGAACGACTCCACCTCGTGACCACCCTACCGTCGTTTTAGTGAACGATCAGACTGGTCAATGCGAGGTAATGTATTGGATGTAGGCGGTCGGGGCAGTTTCATGCTTTGCTCGTGTGGCGGGCTTCGGCCAGAAGCAGCCCTTTCGCGGGAGCCAGCCTTGTGACTCGTACGGCGCTCGCGTGAAGGTGCGGCGGGCGGTCGGGACGCTGCGTCCATCAAATAGGTACGTAGGATGGGCGACAACATCAATCAATGTGGGGAAGGCAGATGCAGAGTCAGCGAATGCAGAAACTGGTGGCGGCCTTGACTGCAAGCGGGGGTACCAGGGTGGAGAAGGGCAGTCTTGGTGAAATGCGGGCCAGAGCGTGGCTCGTACTGCAAGACCTGAAGCATGAGGAGATTCCACAATCCCCCGAAACAATGCCGGCGACGCTGAAAGCGCGAGGTGGAAAGCGCCCGGACTTCAAGATGTGGATCGACGAAAGCGGCCCCGTGTATTACTTAGATGCGAAGTTCCATGACACCCAGAAGCTGACCACGTTTCACATGGGTGCGGATGAACTCAGGCAGTACGAAATCTATCGGGAATGGCTAAAAGACGAAGGCATCGACAACGGCCCTCGGCAACTCTGCTTCATGCTCTATCCGCATGAGCTAAGCGGCACAGAGTTCTTGCTGGTCGAGTTGGATGCACTGCTGAACGCGGAGCAAGTTATTTGGAAGAACAAGCCAGCTCGCAAGCTGCTGATCAGCCGCGACACCGGAGCATGGGTGAAGCAACATGAAATCCTTGGCGCGGAGGAAGAAGGGCCGCGTGACGCTAAGCCTTCGCTTGGCGGGCCTGTGTGACCTGCCCGCAGTTTTTGCGTTCCCGCTGGACCTGCAGTTTGCGGTCACCGGATTGGGGAGACGCATGACTCTTGAGGGCCCTATCCAGTCTTTCACTTTGAACGACTGCTCTCGATAAACCCCTCCGACAGCCACGAAACGCAAAGGCACCATCAAGCCAATCCAGATGCCAACGTGTCCGCCCCTAACTGACGCCACTCATCACCTCTCAAAAGCGCTGGCACACCGCAACGTGATGCGCCAGCCCTCCCCTCGACGCCTATCGATCCGGCGCCACCCACTCCTTGCCCAGCGCCCCTGCGCATTCCTGAAGCAGCGTAGTCGCGTCCCGCGCCATCTCCCACGCGAGCCAGAAGACGTTGTCTAGGTTCTGCAAGCCCTCGTCTTCGCTCCATCGGGCGCCGTCGCCGTGGCAGGCCCATAGCAGGGACTTCAGTTGCTCCAGCTTGTTTTCGAGGAGGTCCGGGGCGGCGGGTGCTGTGGCAGCCGCGGCTTCGGGAGATACCGGCGTGTTGGGCCGGGCCATAATTCGATCAGCCATTTTGTTGTGCGTCCTTTCGGAGGTAGTGCACTTCACTTGGTTAGACGGCTGGGGTGTTTGCGCGCCCTGGCCGTCGCCTTTTGTGCCTCGCATTCACATCGATGCGCGTGCGTCGATGGACCGCCGCGAGGCGCGGCGGTCTGTTCGGTTCTGGTTGCTGCTTGTTGGTGATGCCGTCCTTGCCCGCTGGGTGGGGCGCTGAGTGACAGGGGCATTCACTGTAGAGAAGAGAGGCGCTGCGCGGCGCCTGATGTGCGAGGAAGTCTCGATTCTGCGAACAAATGCAGCATTCGGCACTTGCGTGCCGATGCGCCGATCGCGCCGCTGCAGGCCGGCTTTCGGCTCCCGATCAACGCGAAGGAAGCAGCGAGCGCGGAGGCTGTCCGCGCTCGCAACGTGCTTTCAGGAGGCCTGCGGCAGGTAGCTCGGCCTCGCCGCGGTCATGCCCTGCTTCACTTGCTGGGTGACCTGGTCGGCCAACACCTCGTCGAGGCCCGATTCGAGTCCGTCTAGCGCGCGCCTGACGATCTCCTCGGCGCTGGACTTCGGCACTTCGAACCCGCGCGTCAGGTCGGTGTCGACGTAAGCCATGTGCAGCCCCAGCACCTGGGTCTTCTGCGCCGCCAGTTCGTTGCGCAGGCCATTGGTGAGCGACCATGCGGCGGACTTGCTTGCCGAGTAGGCCGCCAGCTCGCCGCCATTCACCCACGAGGCGACCGACAGCACGTTGAGCAAGGCGCCGCCGCCGTTGGCCTTGAGGATCGGCGCAAAGGCCTTGCTCGTGCGCAGCACGGCGAAGAAGTTGGTCTCGAAGATGCGTCGCGCGACTTCTTCGCTGTCGGCTGCGAGAAAGCCTCCCGGCTGGGCGATGCCGGCG
>NZ_JBQVNP010000284.1:0-2297 GCF_052436255.1 Roseateles sp.
CGCGCGGCTACCTGCATACGCTGGACTCCACCGCCCTCATGGCTGTGCAGGACGGCCGCGTGCTGTTCAGCTACGGCCCCGTGCAGACCGTCAGCATCGTGTTCTCCGCGCGCAAGAGCGTGTTGTCCATGATGTACGGCAAGTACGTGGCGAACGGCGCGATCGATCTCGACCGTTCTCTCGCCGACCTGGGCGTCGACGACATCGGCGGCCTGCTGCCGGTCGAGCGCCAGGCGCGCGTGCGCGACCTGCTTTCGGCGCGCTCCGGTGTCTATCACGCAGCAGCCAACGGTGGCGACGATGCGTCCGCCGCACCGGCACGCGGGTCACAGAAGCCCGGAAGCTACTTCCTCTACAACAACTGGGACTTCAACGCGGCCGGCACGGTGTTCGAGCAGTTGACCGGACGCAGCATCTACCGGACGTTCGCGGACGACCTCGCGACGCCCCTTGCGCTCGAAGACTTCGACCTGGCCCGCCACAAGCGAAGCGGAAATGCCAGGCTGTCGCAGCACCTGGCCTACCCCTTCTTCCTGTCCACCCGCGACATGGCGCGGCTGGGCCACCTGATGCTGAGAGGGGGCAACTGGCGCGGGCAGCAACTGATTCCGGCCGACTGGGTCAGGCAGATGACGCAGCAGCGAACTCCCTCCACGGACATGCATCCGCCGCACACGGCTCGCAGGGGCTTCGGGTATGGCTACCTCTGGTGGCTGTTGGAAGAGCCTCCGGACTCGCCGCTGAGCGGCGCCTACATGGCCTGGGGCGTCCATGGCCAGTACATCCTCGTGATTCCGAAACGGCAGATGGTGGTTGCGCACAAGCGCGAGGTGCCGGTGGCGGGCAACTGGAATGTGAGCTGGGTAGCGCCGAAGGACTTTCTGCGCGCGGTCCGCATGATTGCGGATGCTCCTTGTCGCTGAGTGAGGGCTGAGGCGCCGGGCGCCTCGAATCGCTGGGCCTTTGCGAAATCCTGTCTGCGAAGGGGATGGAGCAGAACGAAATGCGTGCTGGTCAAGGTCGTCAGACGGCCGACGTGTCTGGCGACCCCACGTCACGCTCCCTTATCTCTCTCAGCAGCCACTCCTGAAACGCCACGACCCGCGCGTCCGCGCTGCTCCCCAGCGGGTACACCAGGCTGCGTCAATGAAGGCAGGCTGTCGTAAAGCAACCCTATGATCTTGCGAGGGCCATAGCTGGCCCTCCGCCGAGTTGGCTAAGAAAAAAATATGGTGGCGCCCTCGGCGACTCAAGCATGAGCCACAGAAAGAAATCTAGGGAGTTGAAATGGCCAATGAGAACATGTCCATGAGCGCCAGCGGGCGTGCCGAGCTTCGTCGTCGCGAGGACGTTCGCCTTCAGTACTACAACGATCTGGCGAACAACTGCACATTTGGAATCGGTGCTCTCGCGCATCACGGTCCTTGCACCGCAGAAGAGCTGGTGCGCCCGGTGACAGCCGCGCAGGTCGATGCCCAGTTGGCAGCCAGGCTGCACACCGCCGAGGCCGGAGTGCGCCGGCACGTGAACAGGCAAACACTTACGCAAGCCCAGTTCGATGCGCTGGTGAGCTACACATTCAACCTCGGCGTGAGGGGCGCACGGTCGGTGCTTGACGCGGCCAACCGGGGTGCCGATGCCGATGTCGTGACTCACATGAACAACAACGTCTTTGTGCGTCCTCGCGATGCCCGGGGCCGTCGTTTGCGTGCCATCCGTTCGCAGGGTCTGGCAAACCGTCGGCGCGAGGAAACGGCTCCGTTCCAGCCCGCACAACCCACCGCTGGGCCTGCACGATGAAGCGCGTACTGGCTCTATTGCTGGGGGCACTCGCCATTGCAGGCGCGGCCGCGTCTTCTTCGTCCCCCGCGAAGTACCAGCCCAGACCTGAAGAGGTGCTGGCTGCGTTGGCGCACCGCTCCGGGCTGGCCGAAGAAGCGCTGCGCGGTCTCCTGTCCCACTGCGATGCCAGTCAATCTGCGATGAACATCTGTGCGTACCGCGATGCTGTCGCGGCGGACCTGGTTCTTCAGCACGCCATCGCCAACAAGGCAGAGCAGTTGCCGGCCTGCAAGGACCGGCTCGAAGCCAGGATTGCCCGCTGGGCAGCCGAGCGTGATCGAGCTTGCAAACGCAGCGCTGCCAAGGCTTACGGTGGTGGATCGCTCGAGCCGATGGCCATGGCAATGTGCGTGCAGCATGAGAACGAGCGGATGGCGAAGAAGGTCGAACGCCAGCGCAGCTGCGATCGCTAGGTACTTTCGAGGCCCTTCACGCAAGGCGCGGGTGGAGAGGTT
>NZ_JBQVNP010000285.1:0-1640 GCF_052436255.1 Roseateles sp.
GAGCAAATCAGCTGGCGCATCATGCCTCGTGCATGTCGTATGGATGCACTTTGGGTCTCGGCTCGACCCACCCGGCCGCTCCGGTATCCAACTACTTCAATTGGAGACCCAAATGAAAAAATTCATTCCCAGCGCCATCGCCAGCCTTCTGATCGCAGGGGCAATCTTGCCGGCCGCCGCCAAGGAGAAAGTCGTCGCCCGGAGCATCACGGAAGCGGAAGTCCTGGGGGCCCAGCAGGCCTGGTGCAAGGCGCTGGTCGACATCAGCGCTGCGAATTCCAACGGAGGGCAGCCGGCCGCCAGGGCGCTGGCCGAGAAGGTCATCGACAGCGCCTACGCCTACCAGCTGGGCGCAGTGCTGTTCAAGCCGACGCTCACGACATCGCCGCAGACCTTTCGCACCGCTCGCGACGGCGCGCTGGCGTACTTCGTGGGCGGCAACCCTGCCTTTCCCAACGACACCGGCTTCGCCCTGAAGGGCTGGACTAAATGCGAGATTGCCAACACTGCCGTGCTCATCCACGGCGACGTGGCCAGCACGCTGGGTAACGTGCTATTCACTGACCCGGACGGCAAGGTCACCACGGTCGACAAGACCTGGACTTTCGTGAAGGACGGTGCCGGCAAGCTGCGCATCGTCGTGCATCACTCGTCGCTGCCGTACGCTGGCCGTTGAACACCGCGTTCGAGTGCCGGCAGGCCCAGGCTCTGGTGCGGCGCCTTCAAGGGGCCTTCATCGGGTGATGAAGGCTCCTCGGAGGAGCGTCATTGGTGGCTCAAAGGCGCGAATCGGTGGCAGCACGCCGTCTTAGCGCTCAACCTGCACCGTAGTGCGTTGCCCGCGCAACCCTATGCCAGTGATGAGGTGCCGATGTCGCGCGTCAACACATTGGGGTTGCCGTGCACGCTTGCACTTCGAGCGGCAGTGGCCAGAGTGGCCGAACGCCTGTCTGTCTGTCTTGGGTCAGTAGGCACCCATGTAGTCGCGCTTGCCGATCTCCATACCGTTGTGGCGCAAGATGGCATAGGTGGTGGTCACGTGGAAGAAAAACTGCGGCAGTCCATAGTGCAGAAGGTATGCGCTTGCGGTCAGCTTCTTTTCCTTGGGAGTGCCGGGGCGCAACACGATCTCGCGGCTCTCGCTGGAATCAAATTGCCCAGGCTTGAAGGAGCCGATATGGGCCAAGGCTTTGGCGATCAACGCTTGCAGGTCGGCGAAGCTGACCTCGGTGTCGGGCCACGACGGCACCTCGGCACCCGCCAGGCGGGAGGCAATGCCCTTGGAGAAGTCTGCGGCGATCTGTACCTGACGTACCAGCGGAAACATGTCAGGGAACAGCCGAGCCTGCAGCAGCGCATTGGGATCGATATTTCTTTGCGTCGCCTGGTCTTCGGCTTTCTTGAGCACGTCGGACAGGGCGCGCAGCATCTGCTGCATGACGGGAACGGAGGCGTTGTACAGCGGGCTGGTCATGGTGAGTTCACTTCTAAAATTTTGGGCACGATGGCCGGAGTTGGCGTGGCAGAGGCCCTGCCAACCATGCAAGGCTAACAGCACAGGGCGAACTGAATCGCCCCGGATTTTGTGGCCAGCTTTTCTTCCCGCTGGTGGTCGGAGCAGCCGCGTTGAAGGGCAGTTC